>CAZJUJ010000065.1:0-14152 GCA_964549135.1 uncultured Oscillospiraceae bacterium
CCCTGCTCCAGCATTTCCTTCAGCTTGCGATAGACGCAGTTGGTGCGCTGATTGTACATCATGCCAAAGGTCTTATCGGGATGCTGATCGGCAGCGGCCATCATCTCCCGCACCTGCAGGGTATACACACCGGCAGGCTTTTCCACCATCACATGCAGCCCGTTTTCAAAGGCCTTCTGGGCCAGCGTGGGATGCTGATAATGGGGGGTGGCGATCAGCACGGCATCGCATACGCCGGATTTGATCAGATCATCGCCCTCGTTAAAAATCTTCGCGGCGGGCACGTTTTCCTTGGCCCATTCCCGGCGGGATTCCCGGCGATCGGCCACGGCCGCTACCTCAATTTCGGGGCACTTGCCCGCATTGATATTCTTGATGTGGCTGGAGCCCATATTGCCCACGCCAATAATACCCAGACGAACCTTTTCCATCATTTTTTCTCCTTTCCTCAATAACCCAGCTTCTTCAGATAATCATAGCTCTTCTTCAGGCATTCGAAGGGGGATTCGCCGTAGCAGTTATCCTGCTCCACCAGCGCATATTCCGTCACGCCGTTCTTGCTTACGGTATCCAGCACGGCGGGGAAATTGATATTGCCCTGGCCCACGGCAGCCATATGCACCTCAAAACCGGCGGGAACCAGATCCTTAAGATGAATGCAGGGCAGCCGATCGGCATGGGATGCCATCCAGGCGTTTACATCCACGCCCGCATACTGCAGCCAATAGGTATCGGCGGTAATGCCCATCAGATCCGCCGGGATCTTTTCTAGAATCGCATCCATCACGGTCTTGCCGTCCGGCAGATGCACAAATTCAAAGGCATGATTGTGATACATGAATTTCATGCCGGCGGCCTTGATTTTTTCGGCGACGGGAATAAAATCCTCCGCAAAATAATCCAGCCAGTCCGCGCCGCGGTATTTTTCCGCCATGGCGCCCAGGCCGATATACTTGCAGTCATAAATCTGGTGATCCTCGATCACCGCATCCAAATTGCCCATCAGCCGGGGCTCGGGAATATGGGTCAGGGCGATTTTCAGGCCATTGTCATCGCAAATGGCCTTCACCCGCTTTGCCTCAATGGGGCCGATGGCGGAAACCTGCACAACCTGATAGCCGATCTTGGCGATCTTTTCCATCGCCCGGGCAAAATCCTTTTCCGTCTGGGTAAAGTTCCTGATGGTGAATAGCTGCGCGCCAATCTGCATAATGTTCAATACCTCCCCATTTTTGATTTACCTTTATTTTACCTTCTTTTTTCGCATTTTTCAAGTGATTTTTCCGTCTGCCCGATGAAAATTCCATTTTCCGCCGTCTTTTTGCTGTATTGGGCGCGGCGCATAAAAACGCCGCCGGAAAGTATCCTCCCGGCGGCTGCGGCCCAGGGGCCGTGCTGCTTATTTTTCTGTATCCCCGTGCAATTGCATCTGCTCGTTGAGCAGATTGATATTGCCGCAGCCCATGGTCAGCACCAGATCGCCGGGCTTCCAATGGGCGCGCAGATATTTTTCCGTATCATCGAAGGTGGGGGTATGCACCGCCTGAATGCCGTGGGCCCGCATGCCCTCCACCACCATTTCCGCCCGAATATCCCCGGGATCCTTTTCCCGGGCGGCGAAAATATCGGTCACCAGGGTAAAATCGGCCTCCTGGGTGCAGGTCAGATAATCCTGGAAGAGGCCCTTCACCCGGCTGTAGGTATGGGGCTGCATCACCGCCCAGAGGCGGCGGGGATGCTGCATCCTGGCCACCGAAAGGGCGGCCCGCATTTCCGCCGGGTTATGCCCGTAATCATGATACATTTTCACCCCGTCAATCAGCCCGGTGAATTCAAAGCGGCGATGCACCCCGCCAAAGCGCGAAAGAGCCTGGGCCGCCTTTTCCGCATCCGCCCCGGCGCAATGGGCCGAGGCAAAGGCCGCCAGGGAATTGATCACATTGAATTTCCCCGCCACCCTTAGCTCGATCCTGCCAAGAATGCTGCCCCGAAAGGCCACGTCATACCGGGGGCAGCCCGTTTCGTCATAGGTGAGCCCCACGGGGTAATAATCATTTTCCTCCCCCAGGCCAAAGCGCCGCGTTTCGCATTTCAGTCCGGAAAAGAGCCGCAGGATCCTTTCATCCTCGCCCCAGCCAAGGGCCAGCCCGTCGGCGGGCAGCAGGGAAAGAAACTGGCCAAAGGCCGCCTCGATATGCTCAATATCCCGGTAATAATCCAGATGATCCGCATCAATATTCAGCACCACCGCCTGGGTGGGCCGCATTTCCAGAAAGCTGCCGTGAAATTCGCAGGCCTCGGCCACAAATACATCCTTTTTCCCAATGCGGGAGCCGCCGCCCAAAGCATCCAGCCGCCCGCCGATATGCACCGTGGGATCCATGCCGCATTCCATCAGCGCATAGGCAATCATGGAGGAGGTGGTGGTTTTCCCGTGGGCGCCGCAGACGCAGATGGCCCGGTCATGCCCCTGCATGAGCTGCCCCAGCAGGGTGGAACGCTCCATCTGGGGAATGGCAAGGCGCGCCGCCTCCTGCCGCTCCGGGTTTTCGGGGGAAATGGCGGCGGAGAATACCAATAGATCGGCCCCCTGCACATTCTCCCGGGCATGGCCCACCTGCACGCTGATCCCCATCCCCCGCAGCCTTTCCACCGCATGGGAATTGGCATTATCCGAGCCGGTGACCGTATAGCCCTCCTTGAGCAGCATCTCCGCCAGGCCGGACATGCTGCTTCCGCCGATGCCGATCATATGAATGCGCTTGCCCTGGTAATCGCGAATGTTTTCCATAATGCACCTCGATCCTTGAGATTCCTCTGCTATTATACGATGAAACCACCGGAAATATCAAGAGGCAAAGGGCGGCAATCGCCATTTCCCGGGCAGAAATTGCCCCTTCGCCGCCGTTTTATGCGTTTCCGCCGCTCATTGCTTCCCTGGATGCAGAAAAGCTGCCATGCGAAAGCCATCCAATGCATGGGATGGAAATGCGCCTTGCCGCCCTGCGCATTTTCGCATTCGCTCGCCGCTGCGCTGCAAAGCTGACGGCAGCGCCCCTTCTGCCTCCGCCTGGTGGAATGCCCGGCGGCTGATGCAGATAAACGCATGTACCTCCGACACCGGACAGCCGGAGCATCATCGCGCCGCCGCCCCTCTCTCCCCCTGCATTTTGTTAACAGTTTCCTACGTTTCTGTGACAAATGCCGCAAAAATGCCTCCATCCCCGCCAAAAGCCCTATCTTATTTGAAAAAATGCTTGCATTTTCCCTGCAGATATGATATGATACACAAGCTGTCAATTATGGATGTTTCGCGGATGATACCGCGTCACCACAAGAGCAATTCCCCGCGGGAGGTAATTACAATGGGCAAGTTTTGTGAAGTATGCGAAAAGGGCCTGATGACCGGCCACAACGTCAGCCATTCTAACCGCAAGAGCAGCCGTACCTGGGCTCCCAATGTCCAGAAGGTTCGCGTGCTGGTGGAAGGCCGCCCCATGCGTCTGAATGTCTGCACTCGCTGCCTGCGCAGCGGCTATGTGCAGCGCGCTCTGCCCTCTGTGCAGAACGAAGTGGCTGAATAAGCCATAGACGTTTTTTCGCAGCCGCATGAAACCACCTGAAAAATGGTGGTTTTTTGCGTATCATTTTCCAGCCGCGGGAAAAGGGAACGGGGAGAGAGAACGGGTTTTTGCGGGAGGAGACTTTTGCGTCAAAAGTCCCCTCCCGCACCCTCCCGAAAACCGGCTCTGGATGTTTCTCGGAAGGGTAAAACCAGGTTGAATGCCAGATCAGCAAAGAAAATGGGGAATTGACTCCTCCCAAACCTTTCTCTTAAATCGGCTCTTGATGGTTCATGGCGGGATATAACCAAATTGAATGCCAGATCAGCAAGAAGCGAACGCTTTGAACTCCAAAGATTCTTCTCTCGAAAACCAACTCTGAATGGCTCTTGGAAGAGTAGAACCAGGTTGAATGCCAGTAAAGCAAAAGAGAATAGAAGTGAGGAAGAAAACAGCAATGCCTCTGCCAAACACAGGGGCATTGCTGTTGCTTTTCAAATTGCTATTTCCTTTTGCTTCACTGGCATTCAATTTGGCAGGATGCGCCCATGAACCATCCAGTGCCGGTTTTCGGGTGGGTGCGGGAGGGTGCTTTTGACACAAAAGCATCCTCCCGCAAAAACCTTCCTTCCCTTTTGCTGATCTGGCATTCAATTTGGCAGGATGCGCCCATGAACCATCCAGAGCCGGTTTTCGGGAGGGCGCGGGAGGGTGCTTTTGACGCAAAAGCATCCTCCCGCAAAAGCCTCGTCCCCTTCCCTGGTTTTCGGAGGGGGGCGGGGAAACCACTTTTGACTCAAAAGTGGTTCCCCCGCAAATACTTCCCCATATCCCGTTCCTCCCCCGTATCCCGTTCCCTAAGAGGCGCGTCTGGCCTGCACCGTCAGGCGGGAGAGGGACAGGCCCTCGGCGAACATACGGGCGTAGACCGCCTTGCATTTTTTGTAGCGGGCAAAGGTGCGCAGGGCGTCCTTTTCGTTGGAATAGACCTTCCAGCAGCCGCTGCAGAGGCAATTGCGCCCCGCATTTTCAATAAACGCCTGCACATCCGAAAGCGGATAGCTGAGAAAAATCCCGATTTCGTGCGGAAAGCTCTCGGTATCCCGCAGGCGGCGGCGCAATTGCGAAAGCGCAGCCTCCACGCCCTCCCCTTCATAGCCCAGAGAGCGGAGAAACGCCCGGGTATCCTGCCGGCCAAGAGAAGCGCGCAATTCCCCCTCCCGATAAAGATAAAACAAATGCCGCTCCTTCTCCGCCTTCAGCACGGTCAGGATCAGCCCTTTGGCCTCCAGCATGGGACAAACCGCCGCCATCTCCTTCTCCAGCGCCGCCCGATCCCCGCAGGAAAGGGCAAACAGGCTGCCCGTCTTCAGCCGCGCCAGCGTCGGTGCGCCATGGGCAATCAGCGCATGCTCCAGCACAGTCGCTCCTCCTCACTCCGTAGTTAGTCTTTGCTAACCAATCGGTGAAAAATGATCGTGCAGGGTGGCTGCACGATTCGCATGGTTAGTTTTATCTAACCATACAAGCATATTTTACCCGATCCGGGGCGATTTGTCAAGCCCTCTGCCTTTCTCCCATCAAAAAGCGGACCGCCTCCCAAAGGAAGTGCCCGCGCTGGCGCCCTGCCGGGGTTTATTGGCCATCCCGATCGCTGACCAGGGCCTTCAGCTCCTGCATGAAGGTAGGGATATCCGTAAAGGAGCGATAGACGGAGGCAAAGCGGATGTAGGCCACCTGATCCAGATCCCGCAGGGCATCCATGACCATTTCGCCGATCTGGCGGGTGGTGATTTCCTCCTGCAGGCTGTTATAGGCCAATTGCTCAATGGAATTGACGATCTTTTCAATTTCCGCAGCCGAAACGGGGCGCTTATGGCAGGCGGCGATAATGCCGCTGCGCACCTTCTTGGCATCGAATAATTCCCGGGAATTATCCTTCTTGATCACCAGCAGCTGCTGCACCTCCACCTTTTCATAGGTGGTGAAACGGCGGCCGCACTGGATGCATTCCCGGCGGCGGCGGATGGAATTGCCATCGTCCGTGGGGCGGGAATCCACCACCCGGCTATCGGCACAATTACAAAACTGACATTTCACGGATGCATCATCCTTCTCTTGCATTTCTTCCGGGGTGTCTTTCTATTATATCCCGGAAAATGCTTTTTGTCTACCCCCTGCCGGGAATCAATCCTCCATCAGATCCCCCGGCTCCAATTGCACCAGAATCACATTCTCCCCAATCTTGCATATCCGCTGCCAGGGGATGACAATGCCGCATTTTTCGCCCCGCAGCATCTGGCTCATCTTCGTCTCCCCCGGCACCACCAGCGCCTCTACGCATCCATCCCCCGGGTCAAACTCAATATCCATTACCTTGCCCAGACGCCTGCCATCCAGCGTATTGATTACATCCTTCGTCTTCAGCTCCGAAAGGCTCATGCTGCCACCCCCTGCATAAGCATATGCGGGGGATGGGGAAAATATTGCGGGAGGATGCTTTTGCGTCAAAAGCACCCTCCCGCAAAAATCCCCGTTTTCTCCCTCGTCCCTGGTTTTCGGAGGGGCGCGGGGGAACCACTTTTGACTCAAAAGTGGTTCCCCCGCAATAATTTCCCCGATAATGACCAGGGCGTTATTTGCCGATGGATTCGATGCCCCGGAGGATTTCCGGTTCCCGGACATCCCGGGTAACGGTAAAGATTTTCCGGGTCAGGAGCGCCCCGGCGCGGTAATACATGCAGATAAAGGGGCAATCCTCCGCATACAGGGTCTGAATCTGATGCAGCAGGCTCTCATAGCTGGAAAAATCCAGTGCCTTACGCAGATCCTTAAACAGCTTATCCATCTGGGTAGATTTATAGCCCACGAAATTGCCCGTATTATTGCTCATCAGCAGAAAGCCAGGATCGGGCACCACATCCATCTGGAAGGCAGCGATGCACATATCAAAATTCCGCTTGCTCAGCCGCGCCTTCACGGAGGAATAATTCTCGGTGATTACAGGGGCCTCGATGCCGATATCGGCCAGCATATCCGATATCATATTGGCCACCTGCACCCGCACGGTATTATCCTGCTCCTCATAGACATAGATGCGCAGCCGAAGCCGCCTGTTTTTTCCATCCTTAATGATATCCAGCACGCCGTCGCCATCCAGATCCTCCCAGCCCTCTGCAGCCAGAATTTCCCGGGCCTTATCGGGATTATAGACAAAGGCGCTTTCGCTGTCCTGATACATCCAGGTACCGGCGGGCAGGGGGGTATCGGTGCGCTGGGCCATGCCCATATAGACCGTTTCGCAGATTTTATCCAGATCGATGGCATAGCGGATGGCCTTGCGCACGTTGATATTATCCAGGGGATATTCGGAAAAATTCAGCAGCAGCGTTTCCAATTGCCGGGTGCGATAGGCAATATTCAGATTGGTCAGGCCCGTTCTGTATTGCCCGGCGGAAGCGGAGCGGGTAATGGCGGCGTCCACCCGATTGTATTCATAATCCGAAATCAATTCCCGGTTGGTGGCGCGGAACATCACATTGATGTTCTTGACCGTGGATGCCCCCTGCCACCAATCCTCATAGGCGGTGAGATAGAGATAATTGGCGGCCTGGAACTGCTCCGCCTTATAGGGGCCGGTACCCAGGGGCATCATATACTGCACCTGATCCCGGGGCAGAATCGGGAAGGTCAGCGCGAAATAGACGCCGTAATAGGGGCGGCTTACGGAAAGCACCAGGGAACTGGCATCATTGGCCGTGGCGGAGGAAATGATGTATTTGAGCTGGGCATACTGGCCCTTGCCCTCATCGGCCAGGCGCAGGATTTCCTCAATGGTAGCCACCACATCATAGGCCGTGCAGGGCGTGCCGTCATGAAAGGTGACGCCCTCCCGCATGGTCACCGTCCATTTGCTGCCGCTGCTGTTGGGCGTGCAGGATTTGGCCAGGCAGGGCTGGGGCATATAATCATCATCCAGGGCATACAGCCCCTCAAACATCAGCGCCGTCAGGGACTGAAATTCTCTCTCCTCCGACTGCAGGGGATTGAGATGGGTGCTTTTCACCGAAATCATGCCCAGCGTCAGGGTGTCATCCATGGTGGTGGCAAGGGCCGCCGGGCACAGAAGAGAGAAAACCATCATCAGGGCGGCCAGCTTAATAATAATACTGCTGATAGATCGCATAGGCATTGAGTACCTTTCCCGCGTAATAGCGCGTATCATCCATGGGAATCTGGGAAAGCAGAAGGGTTTTCCCATCGGTGGAATATTTCTTCAGCCAGCTATCCACATTGCCCCAGCCCGCATGATAGGCACAGGCGGTCAGGATGGGATCGCCATCGTATTTCTTCGTGATGTAGCTGAGCAGATAGCAGCCCATCTTGATGGCGTTTTCGGGATCGTAAATGGCCTCCATATCATTGGCGCTGATGCCGAATTTGGGGGCGATCCATTCAAAGCTGTCGGGCATGAACTGCATCAGCCCCATGGCCCCGGCATAGCTGATGGCCCGGGGATCATAATCGCTTTCCCGCTTGATAATGGCCGCCACAAAGGCGGGATCGATCTGATACACCGCGGCGTAGTATTCGATCCATTCCCGGTATTCCACCTGATGGCGGCTGATTTCCCGCTGCTGCTCCTTCTGCTGCTTTTCCCGCTTTGCCATCAGCTCCTCCATGCTGAGGGAGGCCTGACGAACCGAGAAGGCGGAAAAAAGCAGCGCGAAAACCAGGAGCATCAGTATGCCCCCCTGCCACCAGGTAATGGTAAAGGAAAAGCCGGCCCGCCTTTTCTTTTTTCTTTTCTGGCTTCTTCCGGAGCGGCGATTCCGCCCCTGGGGCGCTTTGCCCGGCTGCGCAGCCGCAGGGGGCGGCGGCGCGGGATAGGGATAATTGCTCAAAGCGAATCTCCTTTATTTCTGTTCGAATTTCTGCAGCGTTTCCCGCCACATGGATAGAACGATCCGGGCGCTCTCTTCCCTGCTTCCAGCGGTGCGAATCACCCGATCGGCCTTTCTCGCCTTTTCCAGGGTGGGCATCTGGGAATGAATCCGCGCCAGGGCCTGGCGTCGCGTCAGCCCGTCCCGCTGCATCAGCCGCTCCAATTGAACCCGCTGCGGCACATAGGCGCACCAGATTTCATCGCACCAGGCATCCATCCCGCATTCAAAAAGCAGCGGCACATCCATGATCACCAGCCCATCGCCCGCCGCAATTTCATCGCGGATCCTTTCCAGCACCATGGGATGCACGATGGCGTTGAGCCTGCTTCTGTTTTCCTCGCTGGCAAAGACCATTTCGCCAAGGGCCCGGCGATTGAGACGCTCCCCGTCAAATACCTGCGGGCCGAAAGCCTGACGGATGCGGGGCAGGGCCGCGCCGCCGGGAGCGGTCAGCCCCCGGGAAATCTCATCCGCATCGATTACCCGGGCACCCGCCTGCCTGAGTGCGGCGGAAAGATTGCTTTTCCCGGTGGCAATTCCTCCGGTAAGCCCGATCACATAGGCGCTCATTTGGTTTCATACCAGCTTTCCCCGGTTTTTACCTCGGCCAGCAGCGGCACGCTCAATTCAAGCACCTGCTCCATGCATCCCTTGAGGATTGCTTCCACCCGCGCGGCCTCCTCACGCGGTGCCTCGATGAGCAATTCGTCATGCACCTGCAGAATCAGCCGGGCCTTTAGCCCTTCCCTCTTCAGCGCCTGATGCACCCTGACCATGGCCAGCTTGATAATATCCGCCGCCGTGCCCTGCACCGGGGTATTCATGGCGGCGCGCTCGCCGAAATTGCGGGTATTGGCGCTGCCGGCCTTCAGCTCCGGCAATTGCCTGCGGCGGCCCAGCATGGTCTTGGCATAGCCGTCCTCATAGCCCCGTTTTACCGCATCCTCCATGAATTTCTTTACCCCGGGATAGCGGGCAAAATACCGGGCGATAAAATCCGCCGCCTCCTTCCGGGAAATGCCGATATTCCGGGCCAGGCCGAATTCGCTGATCCCGTATACCAGGCCGAAATTCACCGCCTTGGCGCTGGAGCGCATGGCGGGGGTGACCTCCTCCATCTTTACGCCCTCCACCTCCGCCGCCGTGCGGGTATGAATATCCTGGCCCCGGCGGAAGGCATCCACCATGGCCGCATCCCCGGAAAAATGGGCCAGCACCCGCAATTCAATCTGGCTGTAATCGGCATCGGAAAGCACGCAGCCCGGGGCAGCGATAAACGCCTTGCGGATTTCCCGGCCCATTTCGGTGCGCACGGGAATATTCTGCAGATTGGGCTCGCTGGAGGAAATGCGGCCGGTGGCGGTGCCGGTCTGATCAAAATAGGTATGCACCCGGCCCGAGGCATCCATTTTCCTCAGCAGCGCGTCAATGTAGGTGGAATTGAGCTTGACCACCTGCCGGTATTGCAGAATCGGCGCAATGCAGGGATGCAGATGGCTGATGCTCTCCAACGTATCGGCATCGGTGGAATAGCCCCGGGCCGTCTTTTTCCCGGCGGGCAGCCCCAGGGTTTCGAATAATACCTTGCCCAGCTGCTGTGGACTGTTGAGATTAAAGCCCCGCACCCCGGAAAGGGAATAGACCTGCTCCTTAAGCATCTCCGCATCCCGGGTAAATTGCTCGCCCAGCTGGGAAAGCACCCCGCCATCCACCTGAAAGCCCGCCGTTTCCATATCAAACAGGGCATAGAGCAGCGGCATTTCCACCTGCTCCATCAGCGGCAGCATTTCCTCTGCCACCAATTGCCGCCGCTGCTTTTCCGCAAGCTGCAAAATTCCGGCGGCGTCCTCCCGGGCAAATTGCCGGAGGGCATAGGATTTTTCCTGAGGATTATGCAGATAGGCCCCCAGCATGGTATCCCAGGCAAATTGGGGCAGGGGCAGCTGCCGGGCCGACAAAAGATGCAGAAGGCTCTTTCCGTCATGCACATACAGCGGCCTTGCAAGCAGCGGAGCCAGGGCCTGCCAGGCCTCCTCGGGCAAAAGCCCCGGGGAGAGCATATCCTGCTGAAGCGCCACCCGGGCAAGCCGGCCGGGCACGGCCAGGGTCATCTGCATGCTGGATACATGCAGCGCCGTGGGCATATTCTCCGTTTCCTGAATAAAGCGCGCAATCTCCTCCCGGGAGGAAAGCTGCGTTTCGCTTATTTCCTGCGCCGGCTCTTCCTTTTCTTCCGCCGGGGCGCTTTTTTCCTCCAGGCCCATTTTTTCCATGCGGCCCGCAATGCCGTTCAGCTGATATTTTTTCAGCGCGCTGCTTCCCTCATGCATATGGGCAATATCCCATTTTTCCGGTTCAAAGGGAATGGGCGCAGTGGGGCGGATGGTGGCCAGATTCTTGGAAAAGACAGCCATCTCCCGGTTATCCCGGATTTTTTCGCCCAGCTTGCCCTTGATCTGCCCGGCGTTTTCCAGCGTGCTTTCCAGCGTGCCATATTCGCTGAGCAGCTTCAGCGCGGTCTTTTCGCCCACCCCCGGAATGCCGGGGATGTTATCGCTGCTGTCCCCCATCAGGCCCTTGAGATCGGTAATCTGCTCCGGGCTCACGCCGAAAAATTCCTTCACCCCGGCGGCGTCAAAGAGCGTGCTTTCCGAAATGCCCTTTCGGGTAAACAGCACCCGGGTGCCGCCGCCGATTAATTGCAGGGCGTCCCGGTCGCCGGTAAGCAGCACGCAGTCCAGCCCGTTTTCCCGGCATTTCACGGAAAGGGTGCCCAGAATATCATCCGCCTCATAGCCGTCTACGGATAATACGCCCAGCCGCATTTCGGAAAGAATCTCCCGAATCACGGCAAACTGGGGGCGCAATTCCTCCGGCGTGGCCCGGCGGCCCGCCTTGTAATCCGCATAGGCGGTATGGCGGAAGGTGGGAACGTGGGTATCAAAGGCCACGGCAATATAGCGGGGGGATATTTCCTGCACCGCTTTGAGCAGCATGGATAAAAAGCCATGCACCGCATTGGTATAAATCCCGTTGGCATCCATCAGCGGCAGGGCATGGAAGGCCCGATGCATCAGGCTGTTCCCATCCACCGCCAGCAAAATCTCCCGCATGAAATCACCTCCCTGCCAGTATACCACATCTGCCCTGAAATTCAAACAGCCCAGCCCCCTTCCCAGGAAAATTTGCAATTTCTTCTTGTGAAGCGCCGGGAAAATAGTATAATAAACAGGAGCAGGAACGAAAAGGAGGACGGCCATGACCGCGGAAGAAATTCTCTTGGCCCTTGCGTGCATCCGTGCGCCCCGGCCCCAGGATGAATACGATCTGCACGGGCTGACGGCGGAGGCGCTGCAGCAGGCGGATATTCCTTTCCTTCATGAGGCCCCTCTGGCCCCCCGCTGCCGCATCGATTTTCTCTGCGGCGATATCGGCATTGAAATCAAGCGGGGCCGCCCGGAAAAAAAGGCGCTGGAAAGGCAATTGCGCCGCTACGGCGAAAGCGGCAGGCTCTCCGCGCTGATCCTGATGAGCGAAAAAATCACCGATGTGCCCGCCTTTGCCGGCGGCGTGCCGGTCTATTCGGTCTGCCTGCAGAAGCTGTGGGGCGTGGCTGCGGATGGCGCGGGAAGGGAAAGCACGCCGGAGGAAAGTATTCCGGAGGAGCCTGCTTTTGAAGAGGCTGTTCCGGAGGAGCCTATTTTGGAGAAGCTCCCCGCCGCGCCCGCTGCCCCGACGCTGGAGGATCGTATTCTGCAGTCCCTTGCGGAGGAGGATCTGCCGCCCTTTCTGCAATCGCCCGCTGCCCTTGGCCCCAGCTATGGCACCCTTTCCTATAATGCGCGGCGGAAATGCTGGGTCATTAAGGGCGATCCGGGGGTGACGGAATTGGCCAAGCGGCTCTTTCCCGGCAGCGATTCCAGGCGGGGCGAGGCCCGCTTTGCCGCCCATCGCCGGATCATTGGCGATGTCAACTGGCTGATGCTGCGCTATCCCCTGGATATTGCACCCCGGGATCGGGAGCGCTGGGCCCGTGCGCTTGCCGATGCGCGGGAATATTACCGCAATCGTGCCGCCGCCCGGATGGCCGTCCCGGCCCCTCAGCTATCCAGCGCCTGCTTTTCCGGCGAATTAAGGCCCTTTCAGCAGGCAGGCCTTGCCTGGCTGATGCTGACGCCCCGGGCGCTGCTGGCCGATGAAATGGGCCTGGGCAAGACGGTGCAGGCCCTGGCCTGTGCGGCACAGGAGGGCGTTTTCCCCCTGCTGATCGTCCCCCCCGCCCATCTGACCCGCAACTGGCAGGCCGAAACCCTGCGCTTTCTGCGCATCGAGGGGCGGCTGCCCCGGGTGCATATCATCCGCGGGCTCACGCCCTATCCCCTGCCCCCGGCGGATGTCTATATCCTGCATTATCTGCTGCTCCGGGGCTGGAAGCAGCAATTGCCGAAAATGAATTTCCATACCGTGATTTTTGACGAGGTGCAGGAATTGCGCCGCGCCGGTACCGAAAAATACAGCGCGGCCAGCCTGCTTTCCGAGGCCTGCCAGCGGGTGATCGGCCTTTCCGGCACGCCCATCTATAATTATGGCGGCGAAATCTGGAATGTGGTCAATATCCTGGATTATCATTTTCTGGGGGATTGGGAATCCTTCTCCCGGGAATGGTGCGCTGGCTATGGCAACCGCATCGTCCTTAAGCCCGAATTGCTGGGCGAATATCTGCGCAAGGAGGGGCTGATGCTGCGCCGCACCAAGCAGGAGGTGCTGCCCGAATTGCCCGAAAAGCGGCGGCTCGTGCAGGAAATCGATGCCGATGACGCGCTCTATCAGCAGCTGATGTGCCCCACCTGGAAAAAAATCCATCGCTGGCAGCAGGATCGATCCCTGAGCGCCTCCCAGCGCGCATTGCTTGAGGATCAGATCTCCCAGGAGGAGCGCCAGGCCACCGGCCTTGCCAAGGCACAGTATGTGTGCCAGTTCGTCCGCGCCCTGCTGAACGCCGGGGAAAAGGTGCTGCTCTTTGCCCATCATCACGCGGTGATGGATCGCTACCAGCAGGAGCTGAAGCAGGAGCGCCCCGTCTTCATTACCGGCCGGGAAAGCGCCGCCCAGAAGGAAACGGCGGTGCAGCGCTTTATGGAGGGCAAGACCGATCTCTGCTGCATCTCCCTCCGCGCCGCCAGCGGCCTGAATCTCCAGCGCGCTACCTGCGTCGTTTTCGGCGAACTGGATTGGAGCCCCGCCGTTCATTCCCAGGCTGAGGATCGCGCCCACCGTATGGGCCAGCGGGATTCCCTCCTCTGCTATTACCTCGTCTCCCCCCGGGGCAGCGATCAGGAAATGCAGGCCGCCCTGGGCCTTAAGGTCAGCCAGTTCCTCCTCCTGATGGGCGATGCACCCCAGCCTGAGGCACAGGCCGCCGCAGGCGCAAACTTCGCCCGCCAGCATGTGGAAAAGCTGGTGCAGCGGATGGGGGCACGATAAAGGAAGAACGGGGAACGGAAAAAAATGTTGCGGGAGGATGCTTTTGTGTCAAAAGCACCCTCCCGAAAACCAAGGAACGGAGAATTATTTTTGCGGGGGGGGGGGGATATAGGGGAGAAAGATGAAAGCGACCCCCCCCCCCCACCAACAAAAACAAAA
>CAZJUJ010000066.1:0-13906 GCA_964549135.1 uncultured Oscillospiraceae bacterium
TGGCCAAAGAATGGTTCCCCGCAATTATTCTCCCGATTTCTCTTCCTGTTCTCCTCCCCGTTCCTCTCCGGCCACGGCCAGGGCGAGGGCGGTTTCCACCCGTGCCATTTTATCAGGGGGCAGATGGCCCAGATAGCCCTTCAGGCGGGATTTTTCCAGGGTACGCACCTGCTCGCAGAGGACGATAGACGGCTTTTTCACGCCGCCCTGAGGCGGGAGCAGGGGCACATGCGTGCGCAGGGGCGCCTTGCCCAGGCGGGAGGTAAGGGGCAGAATGATCACGGTCGGGCTGAAACGATTGCCCAGATCATTCTGGATAATCAGCACCGGCCGGATTCCCCCCTGCTCCGAGCCGATCACCGGATCCAGATCCGCAAAATATATGTCACCGCGTTTCACGCTGATTCACGCTCCGTCGGCGACAGCCAACGGGCGGCTGCCGCCGCTGATGGCGGGAAGCAACCTTCCCGCTACCAGCATATGCCGCGCCGGGGAACCGGGTGCCGGGGACGGGGACGGGGGGCGGGATATTTTGCGGGAGGATGCCTTTGCGTCAATGCACCCTCCCGCGCCCTCCCGAAAACCGCCTCTGGATGTTTCACGGAGGGATATAACAAAATTGAATGCCAGATCAGCAGGAAGGGCGAAGAATTTTGCAGGAGGATGCTTTTGCGTCAAAAGCACCCTCCCGCGCCCTCCCGAAAACCGCCTCTGGATGTTTCATAGAGAAATATAACAAAATTGAATGCCAGATCAGCAAAAACGAATAACAATTGCTGCCGTTCTTTCTTGCCGATCTGGCATTCAGCCTGGTTTTATCCCTCCCCCGCCGTTTTTACCGATTCAGGTTGTGCTTTTCAAGCTGCTCCTCCCAGTATTCCTTGCGATATACCGAGGGGGTTTTGCCGATCAATGCCGAGAAGGATTTAAAGAACTGCGAGGCGCTGACATAGCCGCTGGCCTTCATCACATCCGCGATGGACATATCCGTTTCGCGCAGCAGGCGGCAGGCCTCGTCAATGCGCAATTGAATCAGATAATCCTTAAAGGTGCGCCCGGTGGCATCCTTAAGGATGCGGTTAATCTGGCGGATGGAAATATGCAGCGTATCCGACAGGCTGTCTGCGCTGCAGTCATAGCTCAGATACTGCCGCTGGATGGTATCCAGCACGATCTTCAGCTGCT
This sequence comes from uncultured Oscillospiraceae bacterium, assembly GCA_964549135.1. Classification (GTDB taxonomy): domain Bacteria; phylum Bacillota; class Clostridia; order Christensenellales; family Aristaeellaceae; genus RUG563. The sequence continues at coordinate 1,186 of CAZJUJ010000066.1, forward strand.
TGCCGCTTTTATTTTCCACCGATTCGATCTGCTGCGCCACCTTGATCAGATAATTTTCGATCTGATCATAGGCCAGCACATCATACCAGTTTTCCTCTTCAATGCTGCACTGATGGAATTGCTTCATCATGCTTTCCTTCCACAGGGCCAGGCACGCATTCTGGAAGCATTGCGCGGGGAAGGCAGCCGTAATTTCCCTTGAAAGCTGGGCCGAGGCCTGGCCGAGCATATGGGCGGAATGCTTTTTGATGGCCTCCAGATAATCCGCAATAAACGTTCTGGAGAATTCAATTTCGCCGGAGCGAAGCATATCGGCCATTAGTTCGCTGAATATGCCGGGAATATCGGCGGCGCAATCGGTAAGCCGTCCATAGGCCGCCTGCAGCGGCGTTTCCTGCACGCCGACAATTTCCCGGAGCATTTCCTCGATCTGCTGGCGGATCTGGCTGTCATCCGTATTGATCAGCATGGCGGCGTAATGGATATTTTTCCAGCCGATTACGGTAATGGACATGGTATCATCCGCCATGGCCTCCATTTCCTGCGCCCAATCCCTGCCGTCGGAGGGCACCTGCGCAAACAGAACGGGCAGATAATATTGCCTGCTGGCGATTCTTTCAAAATATTCGAAATAATTATTCCGCTCCATATAGACCGGATAATCCAGCATCAGCTGCATCATATGGCAGACGGTTTGCTGCCGCGTGGCCTTGAATTGGCCGCGCAGGATTCGATAGGTTTCCTCATTCTTCTGGAAATCGGCGATGCTCTGCTCCAGCATGGCCAGATCATCCGTTTCATTCATGTTGCCCAGCTTCAGGCTGATCCTGTGGATGCGCTTCCAATTCCGCCAGGCCATAAGAAAGCCGATGCACAGCAGGAACAGCATGATCAGCGCCAATTCCAGATACAGATAGGTTTCCAGATAGGCGGAATAATTGCTGGGCTGCAGCGCGGCGGTCAGGACGAATTGCCCCGCCTGCACCGTCTGCAGCCTCTGCTGACATTCCGTTTCCAGCAGCGGGATGCCATCCACGGAAAGGCTGCAGCACAGCTCGGAAATGCCGGATACAAACCGCAGCCGCTCCAGCAATTCCGCCTCCTCCACCACAAAGCAGATATACCCCACGGCCTTGGATGAGCCCAGATTCACCTTAAAGCTCAGCAGCAGCGTGCCGTTTTCCCGATAGATGCTGTATTGCTTCTGGGTATTCATTTCCGCCAGCGCGGCCTGCATATCCCCGATCCCGGCCTCCTTGAGCAGCGCGCTGATAAAGGCCTTGCCCGATTTGCGATAGCCCCATTCCTCCTGCTGATAGAAGAAGAAATGATCCCGGGAAATGCTGGAATAATTGCTGTATTTTCCAAGATCCTCAATGATATTGGTCTGCAGATAGGCATTCTGCTCCCGGAAGGAGGGATGATAATACGCATTATTGGCGATTTTGCTGCGGATCTGCTGAAATACTTCAAATTGATTCTGGATATCCTCCACGGCTGATTGCATTTTCTGCACTTGATGCTTCTGATCCGCCCGATCCAATGAACGAACAAAAAAGGCGCTCATGATCAAAAATAACAGCAGGCTGGATATCAAAATCAGGCCGGCATTGGATAAAACATACTGCCAGAGCGTTTTCTTGTTTCCCACGCGATACTTGACCCTGATTCTCCTCTTTCCGTTCATTCATTTCGCTCCTTGCTGAAACCGCCGAAAGAGCAAGGCAAAGCTGCCTTGCTCCTCCGGTCAGTTATTTGTCAGGCCGCTCAGTTTTCGCTGAAGCCTTCGTAATATTCTGCATAGTACCCCAGGTATTCCTGCAGGCCCATGCTATCCAATTCCTTCAGGTACTGCGGGAATTCATCCAGAGAGCGCAGGCCCGTGACGAACTTGGCGGTTTCCGTCTGCATGTAGCTCGAAAGCACGGTGGACAGGTCAGAAACCTCAATGGCGGCTTCTTCATCCAGGAATACGGAATTGGGGAACGCCTTGGTGTAATATCTGCCGCTGGCAACAGTTTCTTTGGTGAGCTTGCCAAACAGATCGGTGCCGCCGGTCTTGGCCGTATCTATGGTGGCGATGATCTTTTCCTCCGGAATACCGGCATGCACATAATAGAGCGTCTTGGCACCCCAGCCATCCTCATAGTGATCGATGGGGCACATCCAGTTGCCCAGCATCTGGCCGGGAGCAATATAATTGCCGCAGCCGTTGTGGACGAACTTGTTGTCCAGCGTTTCGGGATCCACCACCAGGCCGATGCCATCATTGCCAAAGGCATCCTCGCTGCCGGCCATGGGGCCAGCCCACCACATGGCGGCGTCATCGCAGAAGAACCAATCCGCCAGCCGCATGGCAACCTCGGGATAGGCCGTCTTGGCATTGACAACGAAATTGCCCATGCCGGAAACCGCCAGCTGCTCGGCAATCATCGGCGTATCATTGACGGCGCTGGTCAGGGGATTGAACATGCCCCAGTTTTCGATCCGCTCGTCGTTCGAAGTGGGATAGTAGGCATAAACGTGACGGCCCCACACCAGCATGGGCTTATCTTCCTGCAGCATAGATTTGAGGGCGGTTTCTTCCATCACATAGTAATCCTTGGAAAGCAGGCCCTCTTCATAGCAGGTGTGCATGAAGGTCAGATAGTTCAGATAGCTTTCATGACCGGCAGGGATGATCACCTCGCCATCCTTCAGGGCGGGCTCAAAGACAGAATGGTTATTCTGGATCACAACGCCATAGGCCGCCTCTACGAAAGCATCCCAAATGCCATTGGAGGTTTCATAATTGACAATGCCCAAAGGCAGGGAATCGGGATACTGAGCCTTGAACTGGCGCAGCGCGTCCAGCAGCTCTTCAATAGTGGTAGGAATGGGCACATTATTCTCGGTGAACCAGGGGGTGTAATACTGCACGAAATACGCAGGATTCGAATTGCGGATCAGGGGCAGGGTATACACGGCGCCGGAGGAGGTGGTGCAATCCGAAATAACGGAGGGCAGCTTCTTCTCCCAGGCGCTCAGCCAGGGCATCAATTCATCATTGATGTAGGGCCGCATATCCAGCAGCAGGCTCTCTTCATCGCCGAAGCGGGCAATCTGATTATTGCTGAGGTGGAAATTGAACAGCAGATCGGGCATGGTATTGGAGGCCATCATCAGGCTCAGGCGCTCCTCCCGGGCGCTTTCCAGAATATGCGTCACTTCCAGATCGATGTTCAGCTTCTTTTCGATATACTGCCACAGGAACATTTCATCCGGGCCCACAGCGGTATCGCTGACAACCGCAACCGCGGTCAGGGTTACCTTTTCCCCTTCCTTGACCACGGGGATAGTGCTGTCCAGATTGACAACATCCTTGGAATCCGCCAGCGCAGATGTCACACTCAGCAGCATCAGCAGCGCCAGCACCAGAGACAGGGTCTTTCTTGCCATTTTCAGGCACCTCCTTAAAATATTCTGATTCGCAATGCGCTTGCGAAATCATTCAGAAAGCATCAGCCCTTCACCGCGCCGATCATCATTCCCTTTACGAAATATTTCTGCACAAAGGGATAGGCAATCAGCAGGGGCGCGCTGGAAATAAAGATGAGGGAATATTTCATGCCCTCGGCAATGTGCTGTTTCCGGGTAAGCTCCGCCAGTTCATTCACATCAATACTGGTTACGTCAATATCAGCCAGGGCATTCTGGTTCTGAATCAGGATGGAGCGCAGCACCAGCTGCAGGGGATACAATTCCTGCCGGTTGATATAAATGAGCGCCGTGAAATAATTGTTCCAGCGGGCAACGCCGTAATACAGGGCCATGACCGCAATGATAGGCGCAGACAGGGGCAGCGCCACCCGGAAAAACGAGGTAAAATCGCTTCCGCCGTCAATGGCCGTGGCCTCGTAAAGCTCCTCCGGAATGGTGGTATCAAAGAACGCCCGGGCAACAATGACATTATACACGCTGATGCCGCCCAGAACCACCATCGTAAAGATGGAATCCAATAATCCCAGGCTCTTGACCACCAGATAGGTGGGGATCAGGCCGCCGCCAAAATACATGGTGATCAGGAAATACGTAGAGATCAGCTTTCTCAAGGGCATCTGGCGGCGGCTCAGCACAAACGCCGTGGGGATGGTCAGGATCAGATTCAGCAAAACGCCAAAGAGCGTATAGAAAATGGTATTCCTGTAGCCCACCCAGATCCGCTGATTTTCCAGCACATTCTTATAGGCATCCAGGGAAAAGCCCACGGGATAAAAGGTCACCTTTCCGGAAGCAACAGCCGAGGGATCCGAAAAGGAAGCCACCACGACAAACCACAGCGGATATACCATAATCACCATCAGAATTAACGAAAGCGCGATATTCACGCCGTCAAACACACGATCCGCCCTGCATTTCCGAACGCGCATTGTCTTCATTCCCCTCTCCTTTACCATATGCTCATCCCGGATACACGCTTTGCAATGAAATTCACCAGCAGCACCATCGTTACATTGACAATCGTGTTAAACAGCCCGATGGCGGCAGAATAGCTGTACTGATTATCGATGATACCCACCTGGTAAACATAGGTGGAAATCACCTGGGATACATCCAGATTCAGCGAATTCTGCATCAGGAATACCTTTTCAAAGCCAACCGAGAGAATATTGCCGCAGGAAAGAATGAGCATGATGACAACCGTGGGCAGGATGCTGGGCAGATTGATATGCAGGACGATCTGCAGCCGATTGGCGCCGTCAATCTCCGCCGCCTCATGCAATTCGGAGGAAACGCCGGAAAGCGCCGCCAGATACACAATCGTGCCCCAGCCCAGGCCCTGCCATACGCCGGACCATACATACAGATGCGGGAAGGCCGCAGGCACCGTCAGCCAGTTTTCCACCGGGCCGCCCAGCGCCGAAATGATCGTATTGAAGATGCCCGTCTCCCGATCACAGAATAATTTCAGCATGGCGCAGATAACAACCACCGAGACAAAATGCGGCGCGTAGGATACCATCTGCACCGTCCGCTTGAAGCGCGCATTATCCAATTCGTTAATGAGCAGCGCCGCAATCACCGAGCAGGGGAAGGTGGCCAGAGAATAGAGGGACAAGGTCAGGGTATTTCCGATAATCTTAAAGAAATTCGGATAGCTCAGAAACCGGGCAAAATGCTTCAGCCCCACCCATTCGCTGCCGGCAAAGCCCCGACTGGGCCGGAAATTCTTAAACACGATCTGCAGCCCGTACATGGGGGCGTAATTGAAAACCGCCAGATAAGCAACCGCCGGCAGAATCAGCAGATACAGCCGCCAGGAACCCACGAGCCGCCGCAGATATTTCCCGGCGGATGCCTGGGCAGACCCATACGTTTTTGTCGTCATCTCATTCGCATCCTTTTACTTGATGAATTCGCAGAATCTTCGCATCATATTCGCCGTGCATCGGAATGAAAAGCCCCTGGTGCATCAGCACCGCGCCGGAGAATATCCCCATGCCCTCCACCTCATAGAAGGCATCCGCGTTCAGGCCCCGCAGGCAGACCGGCTCATAAATCACCCGGGAATAATCCATCATTTTCCCCAGCATGAACAGCACGGCCTGACTGCCATCCCGCAGCGCATATTCATAGGCGACATAGGGCTTATCATACACCGAAACCAGCCGGTGAATATCCCCCAGATTCACAACCGGGCGAATCTCCTTATAGAGCGCCATATAGGAGGCAATCTCCTGCAATTCCTCCTCGGTGCAATCCGCAATGGCGCTTACCGCCGGGGAGCCCATCATGGCGGCAATGGCGCGATAGCGGATGGGCACGGAGCGGCCCGTATAATAATCCGGGCTCTGCTTGCCGATATGGGTTCCGCCGCCGGCAAACTTGGGCAGCATAAACATCGAAAAGCCCTCATGCAGCTTCAGTTCGTCCACCGCATCCTGATTATCGCTCCGGTTAATGCGCCCGGAGAATTCCGCCATGGCAAAATCCACCCGCCGCCCGCCGGAGGCACAGTTTTCAATCAGCACCTCCGGATGCTTCCTTTTCACGCTGCGATAAATCTCGCATAGATTCTGCGCATACCGGACAGCCCAGGTCTGCTGCTGCTCCGCCGGCTGCCCGGCGCTGTAGAATTCCTGAATCACCCGGCGGTTCATATCCATTTTGAAATAGGAAGCGCCATATTCCTCAATCAGGCGATTGATCACCTGAATCAGATAATCCCTTACCTCCGGAAGCCCCAGATTCAGCATGGCGCGTTCATCCGACGCGCTCTTTCGGGCGGGATAGCCCAGCAGCCATTCCGGATGCTCCCTGTATATGCGGCTTCTGGGAGAAACCGCCTCGGGCTCCATCCACAGGCCGAATTTCATGTTGTATTTTTCCGCTTCCTCCCGGATGCGCATCAGGCCGTTGGGGAAGCGCTCCCGGTTGATCGTCCAATCCCCCATGCCGCTGGCGTGATCCTTGCCCGTTCCGTACCAGCCCGCATCAATGACCAATAGCTCAATTCCCAGGTTTGCAGCCTTATGAATCAGGCCGAGGATCTTTTCCTCATCAATGAACCCGCCATACATGCCATAGGAATTGAGAATGGTGGGCATCAGGCGATTGCGCTCGGTTTCATGCATGACATGATTTCTCAGTTCATCATGCAGACAGCGGCTTGCGCCCCCAAAGCCCTCCTTCGTATAGCCGCCGGAAAAGACCGGTGTCGCAAAGCTTTCGCCGGGCTGCAGGGGCCAGCAGAAATCATCCTCCTGCACGCCGCCCACGATTGTCACCCAGCCGTAGGGATCCTTATCCACAATGATGCGGAAATTGCCCGCATAATGAAGGGTGCCAAAGTATACCTCGCCGCTTTCCTCATTGGCGCGCCCATCCCGGTCAATCATAAACAGCGGCACTGCCTTGGGGCCGGAAAGCCCGTTTCGGGTTTCCAGCAGATACCGCCCGGGAAGAATCTCCTGCCGATTGATGCCAAATTCCATATTCCAGTCGCCGCTTAAATGCGTCAGCCGGTAATGCGAGCGCATCGGCAGATGCCAGCAGGCGGAATAGGCCTTGCCCAGCATCACCCTTTCCTCCGCTTCATTGGTGATGACGGCATATCGGCTGATAATATCTTCTTCCGCATGCACCTCATATACCAGCAGCACGCGCAGCTTTTTTTCCTTATCCGCCAGCGCAATTTCCAGCTTTTCGCCCGTGATGCAATAGCCGTCATACGCCAGGCACACATTGCGGGTGCCGTCTGCAAAGGTGGCCTGAATGGCGGGAAGCACATTTTTGTTGTTGCCCTCGCCCTCATATTCATCAAAGGAAATGCCGCAGGGCATGCGCCAGAAGCAGTCGCTATAGGTTTTTTCGTCTGGGAGGCCGCGGATATCGCTGATCTTATCTCCCCAATAGGCGCCCATGACGCCGCCGTTTTCCGTTATGCGCAGGCAATATGAGCTGTTTTTCATCTGGAGCAAAAAGGCCTGCGCCTGTTCAAAATAGATAATCACGTTTCCTTTCCTCCCACAATCCCCCGCAGGGCGCGGTTTGTATGTACTAATTCAACATTTTTTGCTCCAAATTGTCAATTCTCGTTTTTTTCCTCTGCTACGTTTTTGCGACACATCGCGTGAAATGAGATTTTCCCTTTAAAATTGCACTATTCAAGGAATATCGGGCCTAATATAGTGGAAAAGCGCACAAAACATCACAAGGAGGCAGCCCTTAAAATGGAAAATCTAAAGCAACTGTTAGAAAATATCGGCGATCACGAAACCTGCTATCTCTCCGGAGAGCGAATCGATGTCTATGCAGACGCCCTGACCTGGGAGGATCGCTTCTACCCCGGCTACGGCAGCACAAGAGGCTATTGCTTCGCCATCCGGAACAAGAAAAATATCACCATCGATGGGCAGGGCGCCGAATTGGTATTCCACGGCGCCTGCTCGCCCTTTCTTTTTTCCAATTGCGAAGGCGTAACGCTGAAAAACCTGAAAATCAATTATGCCGTTCCCGGCTATGTCTGCGGCAGAATCACCCAGGTTACGGATGATTTCTATGATCTGGATTTTTCCTCCGGCGATTTTTCCGCCGATGTTACCGCGGACGGCAGCCTGCATTTTATCGACCCGAATCGGGAGCGCGAGAGCCTGATTCGCTTTACAATCGTGGATGAATTGGATGCCCATACCCATCTTCAGGTTAATACGGGCAATCGCTATTTCCTGCGCCTGGATCCCTACGCGCCCGGCACGCGCCTTTCCCACATGTTCAGGATGGCCCGCTTCGAAAAAATCGGGGAAAATCTGATCCGCATTTATGCCAAGCGGGATTGGACAAAGGAAGAAAAGCATACCGTCGGCAATTATATCCTGTTTGATGCTTCGGGCAGGAATAACGTCAATTTCCAGTTTGATCGCTGCGCGGATGTTTCGCTTGAGCATATCGATATGTACGCCTCCATCGGCCTGGGCATCATTACCACCAACTGCCGGAATCTATATTTCCGTGCGGTGAATTCGATCATCAAGGAGGGTTCCGGCCGGTTTATGGCGGTGAAGGATGATGTTTTCCATCTGGTCTGCACCAAGGGCGAGGTGATTGTGGAAAACTGCAGGATAGAACGCATGATTGACGACGCGCTGAATATCCATTCCTTCTATCCCACCATCGTGAAGCGGGTGGATGCATACAGCGTACTGGCCGAAATCCTCTGCCCCCAGGATAAGGTATTCGATTATTATAATAACGGGCAGCAGCTGAAGCTGCTTGACGGCAATTATGCCGATACCGGCCTGATCTATACCATCAGGGAGCATGCCTATGTCTCCGATAAGCAAATCAGGCTGACCTTTGAGGAACCCCTGGATGATCGTCTGAAGGAGGGCTTCTTATTGGATGATTCCGCCGATGCAGCCACGCTGCTCATGCGCAATTGCACAATCGCCAATACCCAGGGGCGGGTGTGCGTCCAGAGCCCGGCCCGGACGGTCATCGAAAACTGCTGCTTCCGTTCAATCAGCGTTGCCATCTGCATTAACGGCAGAAGCAAAACCTATTCGGAAAGCGCCCCCGTCACCGATCTGGTAATCAAAAATAATCAGTTCCACGGCCTGCGCAAAAGCCCGGCAATCACAATCGGCAGCTGCTATAACCCAAAGGACGAAATCATCTACGGCGCTATTGCCATCGAAAATAATACATTTACCGCAAACGGCGGCGGCTTTATCGCCCTGAAATACTTTGATCAGGTGATAATGAAAAAGAACGCCTTTGTGCAGAATCCCCTGTATGCCCCCAGACCAGCACAGCATATTTTTCAGATCGAACGCTGCAATAAAATCCTGTATCTCTGACGCCGCCGGACAGCCGGAAACGGGAGAAAGACGAAATTTTTTACAGAAGGGGCCGCCGCAGAATGCTTCGTTTCTGCTGCAGCCCCTTTTCCCCTATCAAGAACAAAAGCGAAAAGAAAAAAAGCCCCGCATTCCCTGCAGGAAAGAAGGGAAGGCGGGGCGTGAATTGTTTTACGGCTTGGGCGCTGCGGTAGGCTTCGGGGTAGAGGTAGGCTTGGGCGTAACTGTTTTTATGCGCGGGGTCGGCTGGGGAACAATTTCATTATACTGAATCGGCTGCACTTCATCCGCAAATCCGCCCTTTATCACATCGTTCATTCGTTTCATATCATAGGTTTCAAACCAGCCGCCAGACAAAAGAGCAAGGTTGATTTCACAGATTTCTATTTGTTTGGTGTGATATTCGGTTCGTTCGACCGCATCCATATAATCATAATTCCACGGAAGCTCATCATCGACTTCAAGCGTATCGACAATCATCCCCATTTTGTAGCCGCTGTTTCCCCAGGTGAACCTGACAATACCATCGACCATCGTGCCGCCGCGGGATTGGGCGCAATAATGCAGAATAATGCTGGGTTCTCCATAGACATAAACCTCTTGCGTATCGGTGCTTTGATTTTTATCCAAATTACTTTCGTAGCGCAAAAGCACCTCTTCCAGCACCAGCGTTTCAGGGAAAAGAAGCGTATCCTGAAGCATTGCTGCGCAATACAGCACCCGGGTTTCAAAGAACAGCTTTTCACGGGAAAGCTTTACTTCTTCTGTTTGCTCCAATTCCGCATACAAGGCATCCGCTTCAATGTATCGTCCCTGGCCAAGAATGGCGGCGGCTTTCTGGGTGTTGATTTCATAAAGCAAAGCCGCATCTATTGCATCCGGCGGAAGCATGGCGATTTTTTTCTCTGCAAGAACATAATCGCCGGCATCCAGGGCAGCTTCGGCTTCATAAAGCACAATCTGGGTAACAAGCGCAGTCTTCTTTTTCGAATCCGGAACCTCGGTCAGAATAACATCGGCCTCGCTGTATTTGCCGCGCGCAATCAGATTTTCGGCTTGCTGCAAAAGCTGATTAGGCCGAATGACCAATGCATATACCGCAACGGCAGCTGCCAGAACAGCCACCAGAGCAATAATAACAAGCCACAGCGTCCTGCGTTTGGTTTCCTTTTTCAGGATGTATCCGCAAAACGGACATTTACTATTGGTATCGCTGATTTCCTTGCCGCATTCCGGACAGCTAATCAATGCCATTGTATTTTTCTCCTTACTATCGTATGATTTTCTTGAAGGTATGCCGCGCCGCTTCGGGCATGCCTCTTTTGCAGATGCGCCGCTGCCGCCGGGCCGCCATGCCTCATTTTGCGGCCCGCAGCGACAAGGATACCGCCTTTGCTGCATCCACAGCAGGAAATTGGGAGGGCATGGAGCCCTCCCCTGTTCCTGCATCAAACAAAAGACATAGCGAAAATGACACCGCCAATGGCGCTGATAATACCAAGCACAATACCGGCAGTTCCAAGACCGGTTTTGCCGCCAACCGCTTTTGCCTGTGAACGGCCAACGGCAGACAGAATCAAGCCGGTGATGCCTGTCAGGCCATAAAAACCGAAAATGAAGCAGCTAACCAGAGAAACCACAAAACCCGCAATCTGCATCCCATTCGTCTTACCGTTCATTACTGCATATCCTCCTCATGATTCTGTGAAAAATGGTTATCCACGGCGGCAGATAGTGCCTTCAGAATCGCTTTCTGCTGCTCGGCATTTTTAACGATCGTTTCAAAAGCCTTTCTGTTTTCTTTCGCGGTGGCTTCCCATTGGTAATAAAGTCTGCCGGCCTGTTCGTTAAGGGCGGCGCACTTCATCTGAGAATAGAGCGTCAGGAAAAACAGCAGCAAACCGCCGACAAAGGCAATGGCTTTTATCGCCAGAATACCGCTCAGGTATCCCGCTTTCAGCGAGGCCTCAATTTGGTAATTGTATGCATCACCGCCAATATAATAAGCGCCTACATTATCACCCCATGAGGAATCATAGGCTGATGAACGTACATTCACATACTTTTCCGGCACTGGATAGGCGGCGCTGAAAATAATCAGCGCAACAGACACAATGATTCCCAAAACCTGCGATGCTTTCATTTGCGTACCCCTCTCCTTGCTCAAATTTCGCCGGAAAAATCAGCCTCGCCAGGCGAAACGACGTTGCTTTCGTAAACAACTGTCATCGTAATCTTATAGTTGTCGGCACTCATGTTCATCGTAATATGCGTTCTGTCAAGGAGCCAGAGCGTTAGGTAGGAAAGATATCCATAGCAAAGCGCTTTGCCTTTATCATCGGCATAGTATTCCTTTTTTGAATCGTTTTCCCAATTTTCCCAATCAAACAGCGCTTCGCCGTATTTCTTGGTCAGGGCATCCCTGAATGTCTCGTAATCATCAATATAGAGCGAATCGTTGCTGTGCGTTTCGTCCAGTAGATAGGCAACGGCATACAGTCCTTCATCGCAAAAATAATAGGCCACCACCACATCAAGCCCGACTGCCGTTGTTGAGTAGCCAATGTAGGTAGCATCTACGCCATCTACTTTTCCCGAATAAATCGGTTTGCCCTCAACCGCCTTTACGGTTTCCATTGAATCTCCCCACCGAAAGCTTTTGAAATCATATTCAGTCCCAGGCGATTGAGTGGGCTCCATCGTTTCGGCCCAAACCGCTGCTGACGATACAAACATCAGCACCATTGCAAGAATCCCGGCCAGCATTCTTTTCATCGCAATCTCCTCCTTTTGTTATAGCACGGCCTTTCCGAAAATGCGCCTTCTTTATCCCCCATCCGCGCTTTCAGGCATGCGTTCAAATGCCTTTTGAAAAAGCACCCCCTGCGGCAGGCGCAATGAACCCGCAGGCGCTGGAACGCATTCCTTCCGCAAGCGTCTCAAAGCCTGTTCCGCTCCCCCCTTCCCCTCGTTTCTTTGCATGCTTCCCTTGTTTTCCATTCATAGCAAAACAAGGAAATTTTGCTTTTAGGAAGAGTATAACATATATTCTTTGTCTCGCAAGCATAAACAGCAAATAATATTCGACTTTTGCCATTTTTCGATGGTTTACCATGGTCTATGAGGTGATATAAATGGATGAAAGCTTTATTCGCGACAGAATCACGCAGCTTCGTCTGCGCAAGGGCGTATCCGAGTATCAAATGAGCTATGACCTGGGGCACAGCAGAAGCTATGTTTATAATATATCCTCCGGCAAGGCGCTTCCGCCGATGAAGGAATTTCTCGCCATCTGCGATTATTTTGAGCTTACCCCGCAGCAATTTTTGGCTCTATAATAAAAGTTGGGGTGCAGCCAAAAAAGAGAAGACAAAGTAAGCCCA
>CAZJUJ010000067.1:0-576 GCA_964549135.1 uncultured Oscillospiraceae bacterium
AGGGCGGCTGCTATGCCAAGGTGATCGGCCTGGATAAGGAATCCGAGCCCGATATCTACAACGCCATCAAGCGCAACGCCCTGCTTGAAAACGTGACCGTGGATGAAAACGGCAAGTGCGATTTTGATGACAAGTCCGTTACCGAAAATACCCGCGTTTCCTATCCCATCAGCCATATCACCAATATCGTCAAGCCCGTTTCCGCCGCTCCCGCCGCCAAGAATGTGATCTTCCTTTCTGCGGATGCTTTCGGCGTGCTGCCCCCTGTGAGCATTCTCACCCCTGAGCAGGCCCAGTATTATTTCCTCTCCGGCTTCACCGCCAAGCTGGCCGGTACCGAGCGCGGAATTACTGAGCCCACCCCCACCTTCTCTGCCTGCTTCGGCCAGGCTTTCCTGGAGCTGCATCCCACCAAGTATGCGGAAGAACTGGTGAAGAAGATGGAAGCCAATGGCGCCAAGGCCTATCTGGTCAACACCGGCTGGAATGGCACCGGCAAGCGCATCACCATCAAGGATACCCGCGGCATCATCGATGCCATCCTCAATGGCGATATCCTGAAGGCCCCCACCAAGA
>CAZJUJ010000067.1:586-10721 GCA_964549135.1 uncultured Oscillospiraceae bacterium
CCTGGTTGCCGCTGGCCCCAAGGCGGAATAATAGAATCTGATCGTATTCGGGAGGAGGCTTTGCAGTCAAAAGCCCCCTCCCGTGTTTTTTGAAAAGCGGCGCTGGATGATTCATGGCTGGATTCTTTCAAAGTGAAGGCCGCGCAGCAAAAAAGAACAGCAATTATATGACAACAGCAATGCCTTTACGTTCGGTAAGGACATTGCTGTTTTTTCTTTACGCCGTATTCCCTTTTGCTTCACTGGCATTCAACCTGGTTATACTCCTCCATGAACCATCCAGAGCCGGTTTTCGGGAGGGTGCGGGAGGGGGCATTTGACTCAAAAGCATCCTCCCACAAAAAGATCCTCCGTTCTCTTATTCCATGTTTTCCGTCTGCGCTTCGGCGGGAGGCTCCTCCTGGGGCTTTTCCAGAATAATTTTCTGATCCGCCAATTCGATTTTCAGACGATTCCCGGAAATCTGCAGCTGATTCAGCATTTCTCTTGGAATCTGCAGCCGCCCGGCGCGATCCAGCACGGCGTATTCATCCTGCACTTCCCGGGCCTCGGTGAAGGCATTGATATCCTGCAGGCGATGCAGATAATCCTGCTTCATGATTCGTTCGCTGCTGATTTTTCCATCCCGGATGGCAACCACCCGATTGACCTTTTTGGCCAGCAGCGTATCATGGGTAACGATCACGGTGGTGACACCCATCTCCTGGTTGATTTTCCGAAAAACATCCAAAATATACGCGCCGGTCCTGGCATCCACGGAGCCCGTGGGCTCATCGGCCAAAAGGAGCCGGGGATGATTGGCCAGGGCGATGGCTACGGCGATGCGCTGCTGCTCGCCGCCGGAAAGCTGGGTCAGGCGGCTATGCTTTTTGTGGCTCAGGCCCACCAGTTCCAGTAGTTCCAGCGCCCTCTGCTTTTTTCTGCTGCCGGTTTCAAAAAGCATGGGCATCTGCACATTCTGCCAGGCGGTGAGATAGGGGAGCAGATTGCGGGCGTTATTCTGCCAAACAAAGCCCACGGTACGCCGCTTGTAATCCACCAGCTCCCGATCCGTCAGCTTGAATAAATCCTTGCCGTCCACAAAAAGCCTACCTGCGGAGGGCCTGTCCAGGCCGCCGATCATATTGAGAAAGGTGGATTTGCCGCTGCCGCTGTTGCCGATGATGGCCATTAATTCCCCTTCATCAATGCGCAGCTCCAGCCCCTGGAGCGCCAGCACCTCAATATCCTTCGTCTTGTAGATTTTGACCAGGCCCTCGCATTCCACCATGGCCCGGGGCATATTATTTGCTTCCATGGATTAATTCACCATCCTCCAGCTCAAACACCGCATCGCCGATTTCCATCAGCCCTGTATCATGGGTGGTCATTACGATGGTTACGCCCTCCCGGGCGATCAGCTCCTTAAAGATTTTGACCACCTGCAGGCCGGTTACGGTATCCAACTCTCCGGTGGGCTCATCGGCAAAGATGATCTTGGGATGATGGGCGATGGCCCGGGCGATGGCCACGCGCTGCTGCTCGCCGCCGGATAATTCCTGGGGCATATGATGGGCCCGTGCGGAAAGCCCCACCATTTTCAGGCATTCCAGCGCCCGCTCGCTGCGCTTTTCCCGGCTGCGGGCCATGCGCAGGGCGTATTCCACGTTTTCCTGGGCATTCATCATGGAAATCAGCGCAACGGACTGGAAAACGAAGCCAATATCCCTGCGCCTGAGGCGCGCACGGGCATGCTCGGTCATATGGCAAAGATCGCGCCCGTCAAAGAGAATGCTTCCCTCCGTGGGCCGATCCAGCGCGCCGATGAGATTCAGCAGCGTTGTTTTACCGGAGCCGGAGCGGCCCTTGAGAATGGTCAGCCTGCCCCTTGGGATTTCGGCATCAATGCCCTTCAGCGCCCAGAAATCGCCGGCCGCCGTATGGAAGCAGCGCTTGACGCCCTGAACGGAAATAAACGTATCTTTCATCTGTCAATCCTCTCCCAGCTTCAAGGCCTGCGCAATTTTCAGATGGGAAATCAGCCCCACCAGAATCAGCATGCACAGGAGAATGACCGTCCCGATGACGGAAAACAGGCGGATGGAATCCTCCGGATAACTGATCAGCTCCAGCGGCAGGGCGTGATCGCTGGCGGCATAGGCCAATTGAATCAGCGGCATATACAGCCCGGCGGCCAGGCGGCCCACCACCGCACCCAACCCGATGGACAGCCCGGAAATATACAATTGCTCGTTGAGCAGCATGGAGAAAATCTCCCGCATGGACATGCCCATGGCCCGGAAGATGCCGAATTGCAGCGAACGGGATTTGATGGACAGAATCCAATAAATCAGGAAGCCCACCGAGCAAAGCAGAAGCACCACGATAAAGCCTACCGTCAGGATGCCGTTGGTGCCCTGGAGAACGGGATCATTCTTCCCCTCCGTAATGCGGGCGGCGGTATCCTGAAAGGAGGTATAATAGATATCGTTTTCCTCAGCGAAGGCATAGAGATAATCGCTGGTATCCCGATTTCTGATCCAGATCTGATAGGGGAGGACGCCCCAGGAGGCCTGGATCTGCTGCAGATGGGCCACGATCAGATAATTCTCCGATTCGGTGTAGAGGCCATCCGTGCCCTTTTTATAGGAAACCGGGGCAAAGCCCGGGAAATAATCCACAAAGCCGTAAATGATGCCCCGCTGGGTATCGCCGCCGGCATTCCGGTAAATGAAGGAATCCCCCAGCTTGCAGCCGTGCAGCGTCTGGAAATTCCGGGAAACCAGCACGGCCTGGCTATTCTGCGCCATGGCGTTGAGATAATGATACCAATGGATATCCGAAAGCTGATCCTTAAACCAGGCGGTTTCGCCAAAATCCTTGGTATGAATGCCCATGAGGCGGATATTTTTCACCGTGCCCTTGCCTACGTTGGCCGATACATTTTCATTGACATAAACCTTGGCAAGGGATGCCACGCCCTCCAGGGCCTCATAGCGGCCGATATCCGGCTCATAAAACACGGTTTTTTCGGCGGTATCGCCGCCATCCGGGGAAGCGGAGGCAGGGGCGCTGCTGTTCCAGCTTTCCTGCAGCACCACATCCGCCCCGATCAGATAGCGCAGGTTATCCTCAGCGTTCTGATTGATGGTGCGCGCCGCCTGGGCATTAAAGACGCCAAGCGCGATGGTCATGACGAGGAAGACGATGATGAAGCCCTGGCTGGAGCGCGTGCGCAGAACGCGCAGGAAGGAGGCATAAAGCGCAGGGCTTAAGAAGCGGCGGAAAAGCCGGTATACGCACCAGACGATCAGCGGCAATAGCCGCACGGCAAGCAGCCCGGCGCCGATCATGAAAAGGCTGCTGGACAGGAAAAGCAGCGGATCCAGGGATGCGCCCTCCTGCACCCGCAGGGCCAGCAGCTCCCTTTGCCCCTCAAAGGTATACAGCCCGTAGAGCGAAATGCCCAGCAGGATTACATCCAGAAACAGCTTCTGCCAGAGGGGAAAATGAAAGCGGGCATTCTTTTTCTGCTTATGGCTGACGATGCCGGTCCTGGAATAGCGGGCGGCGGGCAATACCATGGCGCAGATGGAAAGCAGCGAAGCGATGGCGGCATAGATCAGCGCCTGGGCATTGATTTCCACCGGCAGCGCGCTGCGGCGGACAAATTCCAGAAAGGCATTGGAGGAGCCCAGCACCTGGCAAAGATACACCCCCAGGGGAATGCCGACGGCAAAGGCAATCAGCGAAAGAATCACGCTCTGGAGCAGATACACCGAAAAAATCTGCCCGCGCCCGGCGCCGCGGCTTTTCATGACCGCAATCTCATTGTATTCCATTTCCAGCATCTGGCGGGATACCATGAAAATGAAGGCAGCCAGCAGAATAAAGACCGGCACCTGCAGCACCCAAAGGGTGACGGTGACCTTTTTGGCGGTTTTGAGATAATCGGCCAGAATATCGGAAAAATTATCGGTATAATTCCGGGAGGTATACGTTTCCAGATATTTTTCTGCCGTGGTCAGCAGGCTTTCCGCCTGATCGCCGCGCATGGCGGTATAATCCAGCAGGGTATACCAATTGATGCTGAGATCGTAGGGCAAATCCTCTGCATTCAGAAAGAAGCCGGAGAACAAATCAGGATCAATGAAGCAATGATTCTGGAAGGAATAGGGGGCGCGCACCCAGTAAAGATCCTGTTCATCGCTGTTTGTAAAAACACCCACGATGCGGATGCGCATGGGATCGCCGTTTTCATCGGTAAGCAGGGGAAGGATGAGAATATCATCCAGAAGCAGATTGGTATCCGCCATCATTTTCTGGCTGACAACGGCCTCGATGACGCCCTCCGCATCCTTTTGCCTGGCATAGCATCGCCCGGATGTTATGGAAATATGCGCGTCAAAATCCGTCATGGCGCAGACATTGACGCGCAGCTTGGCCATATCATTGCGCATGAGGGGCATATCGATGTTCTGGGCGGTGGAGCAGAAATAGGTGATCTGATTCAGCACAGGCACGGGAAAATCCACGGGAATCTGCCGGGAAAGGGCATCATATTCCCGCACCTTTTCCAGGCGCCTGACCCCGGAAACCAGGCGGAGGGTCACGGCGCCGGGGTATTGATTCTTTTCGGTCAGCCTGCTTTCCAGCTTTTTGGTCAGCGTTTTTTGCAGCATGGCCTGGGTATACATGGGGTTTCCGGCGGTGATGCTGATGAGCAGGATATTGCCGATCAGCAGGGCCAGCACCATCCATTTTTTGCTGAGCATTTTGCGAAGAACGAATCGGAACATGCCGCCCTCTCCTTAATCAATGACGATGGTATCGCCGGGATTGAGGCCCTGGATGACCAGGGCGCTGGCATTTGTCTGCATAACGTAATTGACAAAGCGCTTTCGGGGCACCCCGTCAATGAGAAGATTGACGCAGTATTTGCCGCTATCCAGGGTAACGGCCTTTCGGGGCAGGGCGATAACCTGCTCAAGATAAATGGAGGGGGCAATCGCTTTGGTATTATTCAGGCGGATTTCTTCCTCATTATAGGGATCCAATTGAATATAGGCATAGCCGCTTTTTTTGCCGCCCGGCAGCAGGGTATCCGCGCCAACCACGCGCCCGGTAAGCTGCACCCTGGCCTTATTGCGGCCCGTTTCCACGGTGACGGGCATGCCGAAGCGGAAGCCGCCGCTCTTGTTATCGATGCGCAGCAGCATGCCGTCCTTGCGGCTGAGGGTGATCAGCACTTCGCCTGCCGAAATCTTATCCCCCTCCCGCTTGTAGGAAATTTCATCGATGACGCCGTCTGCCGGGGCGTACAGCACGGTCTGCCGCGCCTTTTCCTCGATATCGGCAATTTCCTCTTTGAGGGTATCGATTGCCTGCTGCTGCTGATAGCAGTATTGCTCCAGGGCGATTTCATCCCGCTGAATCTGCAAAAGCAGGAGGGCCTGGGCATAGGGATCGGTGAGGTTCGTTAGTTTCTCCCTTTGGTCAATAAGCGCCTGGCTTTTTGCCAGCTGCTCCTCGGCAAAGCTTTCCTCCCGCTGGCGGAGGGAAAGCTGCCTGGTGGCCAGGGCCACCTCATCGGAGGGAAGCGAGAAGCGGGCCAGCGCATCCCCGGCCTTTACCTCCTGCCCCCGGCGCACCAGATATTCTTCAAATACAGCGCCGCTTTGCTCAAAGCGCAGCTGATAGGTATAGGGATAGTATTCCGCCGCGCTGGTGGTGGTGGTTTTTTCATAGACGCCGTATTCGGCGGTATAGGTATCATAATTGGCGGTTTCGGCCTGGATCATTTCATCGGAAATCAGGCTTTCGCTCCCGGCCGAGGCCGAAAGCGGCAGCAGCAAAAGAGCAAGTAGGAGCAGAAGCGCGCCCGGCTTATTCCTTGACATAGACCCATTCTCCTTCCTCAAGCCCCTCGGTAATCTGCGTCAGCCAATCGGTGATCCGGCCGGTCTTTACGTTTCGGCGGATTCTTTCGCCCGCTTCAAGCACATATACATACGCGCCGCCCCTGGCATCCCGGTACAGGGCGTTGCTGGGAATCAGCAGCGCATCGGCAATGCTTCCGCTTTCCAGGCAGAGCGCGGCATAGGCCCCGGCTGAGATGCTTTCATCCGTTTCATCCAGAGAAAAATTCGTATAGACGGTTTCGCCCGACAGCAGCTTTGCGATATATTCCTCCTGCGCCACGGGAATTTCGGAAACGGCATAGCGCCCGCCGCCGATGAGGACGTATTGCTTTTCGGCGCTGTGCAGCACGGAGGGGGAAATATACTGGGCCTGGATGGACAGACGGCTGCAATCGGCCAGATAGATCAGCGGATTATAGGCGCTGATATGGCTGCCCCGGGTAAGGGAGGCGCAGAACATCACCTGCCCATCCATGGGGGAGAGCAGAACCGCCTGGGCGATTTCCTCCTCCAGCCGGGCCAATTCCTCCTTTTTCTTAGATAGCTCCCGTGCCCGCAGGGCCTGATCCAATTCTATGGCCAGCATTTTTTCTTTGATGGCGATCTGCTTTAATTGGATGGCCTGGGCATCGGCGGGGGATTGGGCCGAAAGCTGCTTTAGCTCCGTTTCCAGAATCCTGAGATCAACTTCAGCGATGGCATCGGTATAAGCGCCGTTTATTTCGAGCGCGGTAATTTCCTTCTGCAGCTTTTCCATCTGCTCCGTTTTTGCCTCATGCTTCAGCGTAATCAGCGGGTCGCCGGCGCTTACCTTCTGCCCCACGATCACATGCACCTCTTCCACCGTGCCGTCAATGGGAAAATAGACCTCCTCCACATAGGGGATCACGGCGGCATCATACATTTTGATTTCGGAAATTTCGCCGATATAGGCCTGGGCGCTGTCCATCTTGACGCCCACCGGCTCAAGCAGGGCGGGCACATCCGCGCTTTCCATCCGGGCTGTCCCCGGGAAAAGGGAAAGCATCAGGCACAGGAGGCAGAAAATGCACGCGACCCGGCGGAAATCCATTGGCTGCTTTTTTTCGTTCATGATGCCTCCTAATTGACGATGATTTGCTCGCCCTCGTCAAGGCCGCTGATAACCTCCACCCGGCCGCCAACGGTAATGCCGGTTTCGATGGGCTTATAGGTCTTGACGCCATCCGGGCGCAGGTAATAGACGATGGCCTGCTCGCCCGCATGGGAAACGGCGGCCTCGGATACATGAAGTGCATTGGGCCGCTGATCCAGAATCAGGGTGAGATAGCCGTAATCGCCCTCCTCCAATTCGAAATTCGGCTCCCTGAGCATCAGATAGATATTGGCGCTCTTATCGGGCAGCTTTTCCTTGGCTTCCAGCCCCAGGGCCGCTTCATCGGTTACGATGGCCTCCAGCTTTTCCCCGCCGACCTCGATCTGATAGCAATCGCCGGGCTGAAAATAGGGCCAGTATTTTGTATCGCAGCGGAAGAGGGTGGTGGCAGAATCCACCAGGGTGATAACGCTGATGCGGGCCTGGCTTTTTTCGCCGTCCGCCAGCTTTTTGGCAAAGGTGATGGTGCCCTCAAAGGGCGCGAAAATCTGCCGCGCCTTCAGCTTCTCTTCCAATTGCGATAGCTGAAGCTGCTGGAGATACATCTGATCCGCATAGCTCTGCTCCTGGGCGGCATATTCGCTTTCCAATTGGGAAAATGCCTGGGCCCGGGCGGCATCGTTCTCCCCCTGATGAAGGATTTCGCAGCGCTCATGCGCCAATTGATATTTCCTGCCCAGGTTATCCGCCCGCATTCCGATTTCCTCCATCGTGCTGCGGATGGCCGCAATCTGGGCTTCAATATCGCCCAATTCCAATTGGGCCAGCAGCTGCCCGGCCTGGACATGATCCCCGGCCTGAACAAAGATTTTATCAAAATATTCGCCGCTGATGGGGAAGGAGAGCCCCACCGACTGCACCGGGACATATTTGCAGCTGATTTTGACCGTCTTAATCAGATCGCCCCGCTGAACGGTTTCCGTTTCAAAGGAAAGGGGCGGCACGGTGCGCAGCAGAGGCGCGGTATGGATTTCCTCCTCCGCGGGCAGCAGGGAGCAGCCGGACAGGAGAAAGGGCATCAGCAGCAATAGAAACAGAAACCGGGGTTTTTTCTGCATGGCCGCCACCTCACTCCAGGGAATATTCCGCCGTTTCGCCATCCATGCTGATCACGATTTTCCATTGCCCGGCTGGCGCTGCGGCCAAATGCGCCGGAATTTCGGCATAGAGAATCAGCCGCGTCTGATCCAGGGGCAGAAGCATGGTATCCAGCCTGCTTCCGTCATCCCGCTCACAGAGCAGAACGGCCTCATAGGTATAGGCATCATTGTAGACCACGGTGGCCTTGGGCTGCATAAAAAGATACATTGGCTCGGTGGCGGTATTCTGAATCAGGCCGTCGGCAATGAGCAGGAGATGATCGCTGCCGGCGGCAGGGCGAAGATCCGCGCCGCTTGCAGCCGATGCACCGGCGGCAAACCAATAGCGGCTCAGCGTGATCCGCAGCGAATGGCCAAGGCTGTTAATCGCCTCTTCGTTTTTCTCATCCGCAGGGGTGCTTTCAGCCTCCCCGGACGCAGGAAAGGCTCGCCCCAGGGCGGCTTCCAGCGTTTCATCCATGCAGCCGTTTACAATCAGGCCGCAATACTGCTGGGCGCGGCGGACGGCGGATACGGCGCTTTCGCGAAAGACCGGCTCGGTGCTGCCATAAAGAAAGCCATGGCGGATCAGCAATTCCTGGGCGGCCCGGGAGGCCTTGCTGTCGGTATCGGGCAGGAGCATCCCAAAGGCATCGGTGATGCTTTCGCCGCAAAGGACGCCGGAAACCGGCTGGCTGGCAAAGGCGGGGGAGAAGCCGTATTCCGCCTCCCATGCCGCCGCGCTCAGATCCCACAGCGCGTAGGCATTCATGTCGGCATCGTTCAGCAGCTGGATATCCGCCGAAAGCGCATCAAGCGAAGATGATTGAACGGCCTTTCTGCCGCTGGCGGCGTCTTTATCCAGCTCGATGGTATATATTTCTTCGCCCATCAAGCGGACGGAGATGCTTTTCCCGCTGATCAGCGCCTCGGGCAGCCCCATGGCGGCCTGGGTGAGCGGGGCGCTGATGACCTCTGCTGTCAGCCTGCCATGCTTCATTTTCCCGGTGGAAGCGCAGGCAAGATCATAGCGCACGCCATCGATGAGGAAGGAAACGGCGGAGGCATCCATCGCCTTCTTTCCGTGGAGATAATAGAAACGGAAAACAGGCATCATTACGCCGGTATGGGCATTGCCCTCCAATTCCAGATGAAAAACGGAAAGAGCGGCGGCAGTGCTTTCGCCATATGCCCAGAATTGATCCATCAGCGCATCGGCAGGGAAGGCATGCACCGTCCATTTCCCGCTGTCTTCATCCCGGGAATAGGCGGAATAGCGGGAAAACTGATCGGTATTGTAAGGGCAGGCAGCCTGGGAAATTGTCCCGGCAGGCTCTGCCAGGGCAAGACCGGGCAGCAGGAGAAGGAGGATAATACCAGGCAAGAAACGATTGCTTCCTTTCATAACGGCACCTCAGCAGCATGTTATTTCTGGAAAAAATGACAGGATATACGGGTTATTATACACGAAAGAAAAAAGCCGCGCAAGGGAAAATAATCAGCCGCGGCTGATAGCACAGCACAAAAGCGCAACAAAAAAGGATGAAGCATTTGGCTTCATCCTATCTGGCGAACCCGGCGCGACTCGAACGCGCGGCCTTCAGAGTCGGAGTCTGACACTCTATCCAACTGAGCTACGGGTCCATCCCTCGTGCGCCCCTCAAAGGACGCTCAGATAGTGTAACACAGAAAGTGCTTTCTGTCAAGATTTTTCGGGCGATTTTCGGAAACATTTTTTCTCTGAATTGCGGCATCAAATCGGGCGGTCTGAAAGCGTCCGGCAGGGGAAGCGAAAGCAAAGGCTTTGCAGGGGCGCGATGAGCCAGTCCCCGACGCTTTGGCGGGCGGCGGGGGAGAGGGCGACCAAAGAACGGCCCTTTGGGAAGGAACGGCGGATACGGGAATGCTGCCCGGCATGAACAGAAATGAAGAACGCAAGAAGGTGACTGCAGCCGTCCCTGCAACAAAAAAGGCTCTATAATAAAAGTTGGGGTGCAGCCAAAAAAGAGAAGACAAAGTAA
>CAZJUJ010000068.1:0-10538 GCA_964549135.1 uncultured Oscillospiraceae bacterium
GTCAAAAGCACCCTCCCGCGCCCTCCCGAAAACCACCTCTGGATGTTTCATGGAAGGTTATTACAAAGTTGAATGCCAGAGCAGCAAAGAAAACGAAGACCTTTGCGGGAGGATGCTTTTGCGTCAAAAGCACCCTCCCGCGCCCTCCCGAAAACCACCTCTGGATGTTTCATGGAAGGTTATTACAAAGTTGAATGCCAGAGCAGCAAAGAAAACGAAGACCTTTGCGGGAGGATGCTTTTGCGTCAAAAGCACCCTCCCGCGCCCTCCCGAAAACCACCTCTGGATGTTTCATGGAAGGGAAGTACCAAGTTGAATGCCAGTGAAGCAAAAGCGCGGAGGTTGGCTTGCCTAAGAATTCACCTTACGGAAATCGACTCTGGATGAAACAAAAAAGAAAAGCAAAATTGAATGCCAGTAAAGCAAAAGAAAACGAATAATACAAAGAAGAAAACAGCAATGTTCTCGCCAAACACGAAAGCATTGCTGTTGTTTTTCAAGGGGCTATTCGTTTTTGCTGATCTGGCATTCAACCTGGTTATAGCTATCCATGTATCATCCAGAGCCGGTTTTCGGGAGGGTGCGGGAGGGGACTTTTGACTCAAAAGTCTCCTCCCGCAATATTCCTTCCCGTTCTCCCTGTTTTCCCCGTTCCTGCTTTTATTCGAAAATCATATATTTTTCCTTAGGCAGTTCGCCGGGCTTACTATCGATTTCCTCCAGCATCACCTCTGCGTCGCGGCCCTCGCCCACCGCGTGGCAGCGGGCCGTCAATTCCACAAAGACGGGGGGGCCATAGATTTTCTTATAGCGGCAGATCCAGCCCACGGGGGCCACATCATCGGCGCAGCAGGTCATGGCCTGGCGGCCGAACAGCAGAAAGCCCCGGGGCAGGCCCTTTTCCTTAAAATACTGGGCGGTAAGGCGCACGGTCTTTCCGGCATAGCGCTCGGGATGCTCCAGAGAATCCAGATAGAAGGTGCCCAGATGCTTTTCGGGAATATCGATGATTTCGGCCTTCATATCATAGGGCAGATCCTCATCCGCCACCCCATCCTCCATGGATCCATCCAGGTTTTCAAAGAGGATATTGGCCCGGGGCGCCAGGGCGCGGATCTGGCGGCGCCATGCGCTTTTATCATGCTGGGGCGCGCAGCGGTTCACCAGGATCATATCCGCCTCCTTCATGGGATCGGTCAGATATTTGCGCATATTGGCCATATAATTATCAAAGGTTGTGGCATCCGCCAGGGTAACCACCTGCACAAATTGCCAGGCCGGCGGCAGGGCGGCATTGCCCAGGGCCTCTAGGCCCCAGATGCTGTTATATTCAATAAACACCCGATCCAGGCGATATTTCGCCGCCAGCTCGCTCAGCTTCTGGGAGGTCAGCTCCTCCGCCTCCTCCAGGCGAACGACAAAGGAATTGCTCTTTTTCAGCAGCTCCTCATCATAATCCGTTTCGCCCTCCTCGCAGGAGAGGATCATGGTGCGCTGGCCATAGGTAAAGCGCTCATTGCGCAGCATGGTTTCGATCAGCGTGGTTTTGCCGCTTTCCAGGAAGCCGGTAATCACATAGACGCCGACCACCTCTTCTTTTCTCTGCTTCATAATTTAAACAGCTCCCTGAGGGCCGCCTCCTGAATATGCGCGCCGATAATGCAGAGCCGACCGGTATAATCAGCCGTGCCGGGACGGAACTGGCTCTCCCCGGGCACATAATCGAACTGGAACCATTCGCCGCCGGGGGCCTGCAGCACGCCCTTGGCCCGCAGCACATGCCCGTATTTCTCCTCCTGGCTCAATTGATCCAGCATGGCCTGGATTTCGGCCTGCTCATAGCGCCGGGCCGTCTCCGCGCCGATGGACACGAATACTTCATCCGCATCATGGCCATGATGATGGTGATGATGCTCGTGATCGTGGTCATGATCATGGCAGCCGCATTCGCATTCCTCGTCATGATCGTGATGATGATGCTCATGATCGTGGTCGTGATCATGGCAACCGCATTCGCATTCCTCGTCATGATCGTGATGATGATGCTCATGATCATGATCGTGGTCATGGCAGCCGCATTCGCATTCCTCGTCATGATCATGGTGATGATGCTCATGATCATGATCGTGGTCATGGCAGCCGCAGGTGCAATGCTCGCCATGATCGTGATGATGATGCTCCATTTCCTCCTGGCTGAGGATGGGCTTGCCGGATTCGATGACCTCCATCATGGCATCGGCGGAAAGATCATCCCAGGGCGTGGTGATGATGCGCACGCCGGGATGATTTTCCTCAATCAGCGCCCGGGCGGCCTCCACCTGCTGGGCGGTCATCAGCTGGGTGCGGCTGAAGATCACGGTATCGGCGGTCTTGATCTGATCCAGATAGAATTCGCCAAAGGCCTTGATATGCATTTTGCATTTCTTGGCGTCCACCACCGTGGCGCAGCCGGAAATCTCCAGCCCCTCATGGCGCTCCCTGGCCTTTTCCACCGCCGCCACAATTTCGCTGAGCTTGCCCACGCCGGAGGGCTCCACCAACAGCCGATCGGGCTGATATTTGGCGATCAGCTCATCAATGGCGGCATGCAGATCGCCCACCAGGCTGCAGCAGATGCAGCCGTTGCTCAATTCGGTCACCGTGATGCCGGAATCCTTCATAAAGCTGCCGTCCACGCTGACATCGCCGTATTCATTTTCCAGAAGCACCACCTTTTCGCCGCGGATGCTGCCGGTGAGCAGCTTGCGGATCAGCGTGGTTTTTCCTGCGCCCAGGAAGCCGGAAATAATGTTTATCTTCATCATGTTCTCTTTCTCCTGCATATATTTTTTCGGGGAATCTTCACCAATACGATTATACCATACCTGTCAAGACAAAAACGGAAAAAAGACGGCGGCAAAAAAGGAATTTCCGCAAAAAAAGCACAATGGACGTACCGTTCCTTCCTTGCAGGAAGGGGGCGGGTTTGGTATAATAGGCATTGCAGCCCGGAAGAGAAACGGGCGGCAGAAACAGCATGGAAATGGAAAGGAAAAAGCGCCATGAAGCCTTATAAAGATATGACGATCGAGGAATTATCAGCCGAGCTTGCTCAGGTCAAGGCCCAGTATAAAAAAATGCAGGCCATGGGCATGCATCTGGATATGAGCCGCGGCAAGCCCTGCCAGGAGCAATTGGATCTTTCCATGGGAATGATGGATGTATTGGATTCCGCCTCGGATCTGACCTGCGAGGACGGCACCGACTGCCGCAATTACGGCCAGCTTACCGGCATCCAGGAGGCCCGGGAGCTGCTGGGCGATATGATGGAAAATAACCCCAAGGATATTATTATTTACGGCAACTCCTCTCTGAACGTCATGTTTGATACCATTTCCCGGGTATGGACCCACGGCGTTATGGGCAATACCCCCTGGTGCCGCCTGCCCGAGGTAAAGTTTCTCTGCCCCGTGCCCGGCTATGACCGGCATTTTGCCATCACCGAATATTTCGGCATCAAAATGATCCCCGTGCCCATGACCCCCACCGGCCCGGATATGGATATCGTTGAAAAGCTGGTCAGCGAGGATGAGGCCATCAAGGGCATCTGGTGCGTGCCCAAATATTCCAATCCCCAGGGCATTTCCTATGATGATGAAACGGTGCGCCGCTTTGCCCGGCTGGAGCCCGCCGCCCCGGATTTCCGCATTTTCTGGGATAACGCCTATGGCATGCATCATCTCTATGATCATCATCAGGATCATCTGATTGAGATTCTGGCCGAATGCAAGCGCGCCGGGAATCCCGATCTGGTATACAAATTTGCCTCCACCTCCAAGATCACCTTCCCCGGCAGCGGCATTGCCGCCATCGCCACCAGCCCCAATAATATGGAGGATTTTCTCACCTACCTGCGCCATCAGACCATCGGGCATGATAAGGTGAACCAATTGCGCCATGTGCGCTTTTTCAAGGATATTCACGGCATGGTGGAGCATATGCGGAAGCATGCCGATATTATCCGCCCCAAATTTGAAACGGTAGAGGCCATCCTGAAAAGAGATCTGGAGGGGCTAGGCCTGGGCAATTGGACCTGCCCCCTGGGCGGCTATTTCATCATGTTTGATTCCCTGCCCGGCTGCGCCCGGGATATTGTGGCCCGGGCGAAGAAGGCCGGCGTAACCATGACCGCCGCCGGCGCCACCTGGCCCTATGGCAATGACCCCAACGATTCCAATATCCGCATCGCGCCCACCTACCCCTGCCTGGCGGATCTGAATAACGCCATGGAGATTTTCACCCTCTGCGTGCGCATTTCCGGCGCCAAAAAGCTGCTGGCGGAAAAGCAGGCCGTCTAACCGGCATTCTGCATATAAAACGGCCCTCCTGCGCCTTTCTCAGCGCCGAAGGGCCGTTTTTCTTTTCCATTACAGCACAAAATTCAGCATTCGCAGCACATCCATATAGTCATCCGCCTCATAGGAAACGCTGGCCGCCCCCGTCTGCTCCACCCCGGGATAGGCCGCGGCGGCCTTGGCCCTGAAATGCTCCTTAAAGGAGATTTCCACCTTGAAATGCTCCGGCAGGGGGAACATGCAATCCTCCGCCTTCTTTGCCATGGCGCGCCGGGCGGCCTCGCGGATCAGGCGGCAGGCCTTATTGGGATGAATGGAAATGGAGCCCCGGCCGCAGCCCTGGCTGACCGCCACGGTTTCGATATTCGGGTTCATCCGGTGCATCCATTCGCAGAGGCCCTGATCCCCCGTCACCAGCCGCACCGGCACGCCCAGATAGGCCGCCGTCAGGCTGTTGAGCATCAGCTCCGGGGCGATCACGCCGTTAATCAGCACCTGATTATTCTGCAGATTCATGGTATGGGAAAGGGGATTGGTATCCATCCCCGCGCCGGAATGATAGCCGGTAAAGAATACGCCGTCAAAATCCCCGGTCAGCCCCGCCATCATGCTCTTGATATCGCAGCCCCAGCCCCGGAAGATGCATACCTCCTCGGGCAAATTGGCAGGGATCAGATTGCAGGCGCTGTCATGGGCATCCTTGACCAGGATTTCGGTGCAGCCGCCCTCCAGCGCGCCCTGGCAGGCGGCGCTGACCTCCCGGGTCATCTGCTCCTGAAAATAGGGATAGCGGCTGTGCCCGTTGGAGGTTTCATCCCACAGGGCGATGCCGGTGGTGCCTTCAATATCGGCGGAAAGAAAGATTTTCATGGTCTGCTTCCTCCTCATTTATTCGGTTTCCCGCATGAATTCGCCAATGATTTCGGCATAGAGCGCCTGGAAGAGCCCTTCCTCCTTCATGCCCGCCGCTTCGCCATCCACCCGGCAGGCCCGCACGCAGGGGGCGGTGGAGCTGGTGGTGATGATTTCATCGGCGTTTCTCAGATCATTCAGGGTAAAGGGCTCTTCGCGCACCGGAATGCCCAGCCTTCCGCAGGCGGCAATCAGATGTGCCCGGGCAATGCCGGGCAGAATCAGATGATCCAGCGGGGCGGTATACAGGGTATGATCCCGGATAATATGCACATTGCTGTGGGAGCATTCCGTCACCCGCTCTCCCGGGCGATACAGCACGCATTCATAGCACCCGGCGGAGACCGCCCGCTGATTGGCCATAACCGAGGGAATCAGATTCAGGGTCTTGATATTGCAGTGCAGAAAGCGGGTATCCTCCCCTGTAATCAGGGAAACGGGGGCGGGATCAAAGCGAATGGCGCGGGGCGTCAGGGTAACCCACAGATTGGCCGGGCCCTTGGGAAAGGCGTGATTGCGCTTCCCGCTGCCCCGGGTCACCTGATAATAAACCGTCAGATCGCCGGTATCCATTTTCTGCACCAATTCGTTCAGCAGCTTTTTCAGCTCATCTTTCCCCAGGGGCACCTCAATTTCCAGCATGGCGGCGCTGCGGAACAGGCGCTCCACATGCTCATCCAGGGTAAAAATATGATAATTGCGGCAGAGATGGGCCTCATATACCCCATCCCCAAACCAGCAGACCCGATCATTCATGGGGATCATCATTTCGCTCAGTTCGCCGATTCTGCCGTTATAATAGCCCAGCTCCTTCATTTATTTTTCCTCCTTGCCGTCGTTTTCCTTCAGGTATTCCAAAAGGGAGGGCACATGGCTGCCATCCAGGGCGGTATCCCCCCGGGCATGCAGCATGGATTGCAGAATGGCCTCCTCGGCGCATTCGCCCACCGCCCGGAAGGGAATATCCATCCGATCCTCCCGAAGCATTTTCTGGCATTCAAAGGCCTCTCCCGCCGCCTGCCGGGGCGCGGTGGTAAAGCCCACGGCAATTTCCCCGCTGCCATGGCCGATATAGGAGCCCAGCCGGGCCATGCCCACCCCGGTGCGCCGAAGCACCCGCTTGAGCTGCCGCTGGGAAAGGGGCAGATCGGTGGCCACGATGAGGATAATGCTGCCCTGATCGCATTCCTTTAATTCCGGCGGCAGGCAGCAGCGCCTGAAATCCGCCGAAGCGCCGTAATTGCTCTGCACCAGCACGCCCATGGTATAGCTTTCCCCGTCAATTTCCATCAGCCGGGAGGAGGAGCCAATGCCGCCCTTTAAGCCATAGCAGGTGGTGCCCCGGCCCGCCCCTACCGCGCCCTGGGCAAAGGTATCGGAAGCGGAGGCAATAGCGGAAAGCACCTCCCTTTCCCCCACGGGCCGCTGGGCAATATCGCTGAGGCTGCTGTCATTGCATTCGCAGACCACGGGATTGACGGAGGTCAGTTTGACCCCATCCCGTTGGCACAGGGTCAGCATATAGGAAACCATGGCGTCATGCACCTTGCCCACATTCAGGGTATTGGTGATGGCGATGGGGGTTTCCAGCGTGCCAAGCTCCTCTATCTGCACCAGCCCCAGCGTTTTTCCAAAGCCGTTCATTACATGGGCGGCCGCCGTCATCTTTTCCGTAAAGGGATTCCGGCAGGGCGGCAGAATCACCGTCACTCCGGTATGGCAATCGCCCCGATCCACCGTTTCATGCCCCACCCGAACCCCGGGCACATCGGTAATCAGATTTTTTTCGCCGTGCGGCATCCGGCCAACGGATATTTCCATGCTGCTTCCCCCGTTTTTTCTGGGCCTGCGCCCCTGCATTTACGCTGTCGATTTTACTACAATTCCGAAAAAACGGCAATACGGCCGCCTAAAATATACGGGAAAAAACCAGCGCGCGGCAGGAAGCGGGAAAATCCCCGGCTTCCTTGCATGTTTCGAAAAAATATGCCATAATAATAGCCTGAAAGACGCTTCAAGGAGGAAACGGGCCATGAACATCCTGCATATGAAATACGCGGTGGAGGTTGCCCGGGCCGGATCGCTGAATAAGGCATCCGAAAATCTGTATGTGGCCCTGCCCAATGTGAGCCGCTCCATCCGCGAATTGGAGGCCAGCCTGGGCATCACGATTTTTGATCGCTCCGCCAAGGGCATGACCTTAACCCCCGAGGGGGAGGAATTTATCGGCTATGCCAAGAGCATCCTCAGCCAGATCGAGCAGGTGGAAAAGCTCTATAGGGATGGCGCGCCCAATAAGCAGAAGTTTTCCATTTCCGTGCCCCGGGCCTGCTATATTTCCGAGGCCTTCGCCCAGTTTTCCCGGCAGCTGACGGAGGATCCCGCCGAAATTTTTTATAAGGAAACCAATTCCCAGCGCACCATCCATAATATCCTGAATCATGATTACAAGCTGGGCATCATCCGCTATGCCGAAAATTATGATCAGTATTTTAAAACCATGCTGGAGGAAAAGGGCCTGGCCTATGAAATGGTCACGGAATTTTCCTATGTGCTGATTATGAGCGAAAAAAGCCCCCTGGCCAGCCTGGAGCAGATCACCCTGCATGATCTTTCCCGGTATATCGAAATCGCCCATGCCGATCCCTATGTGCCCTCCCTGCCCCTTTCCAAGGTGATCAAGGAGGAATTGCCCGATCATATCGACCGCCGGATTTTCGTTTTCGAAAGAGCCAGCCAGTTTGAACTGCTGACCCAGAATGATCAGACCTTCATGTGGGTTTCCCCCGCCCCCCAGAGCATCCTGGAGCGGTATCACCTGGTGCAGAAAAAATGCCGGGAGAATAAAAAGGTCTATAAGGATATGCTGGTTTACCGAAACGGCTACCGCCTGACCGACCTGGATAAGAAATTCATCACCGCCCTGTGCGAATCAAAACGAAAGCATCTCTGATGCTGACAATCTCCATACAAGCATTCTGCAAAAAAGAAAAAACCGGGATTGACGGTAATGTAATTCATTGGTATAATGTATTTACATTACCGTATTTCATTTACATTGATCATGCAAAAGATTCCCGATACCAAACAATAATGGGTGAATACTTATGAAGAAAACATACCAGGTTTCTATGGAGATTGCGGGGAATACCGCCATGTGGACAAGGCCGGACACAGGAGATTCCCCATGCAGCTATCCCGCGCCGACCTACTCGGCAGTACGCGGTCTGTTTGAAAGTATCCTCTGGGGCCCTGCAGTCCTTGTAATCCCGCAGAGGGTTGAATTGTGTTCCGTACCGCAGTTTCATTCCTACGCAACGAATTACGGCGGCCCGCTTCGGAAAGCGGACGCAATCAGGAAAGGGAATAACTATCAGCTGTTTGCAACGGTTTTGACCGATGTTTGCTACCGGGTTTATGCAAATGTTGTGCCAAATCCGAAAAAAGAGCGCTTTCCAGAAAGCGCCCGCGCTTGGGATTGCCGGACGACCTCGCCCGGCCACGCCTATCAGGAAATCTTCAATCGCCGCTTAAGGCGAGGGCAATCCTATGCAACCCTCTCCTTGGGCTGGAGTGAATTCACGCCGTCCTATTTCGGCCCGTTTCGGGAAAAGACCCGCGTTTGCACCGAGCTTCCGGATATTTGCATCCCCTCTATGCTCCGGGGAATGTTCCAGGAGGGGTATGCCTCCCCTTATCAAGCGGTCTACGACACAGATCTCTGCATTCACGGCGGTGTTCTTGTATACCCCGAAAGAGGTGATTGTCTGTGATCAATGAGCTGTATGAATTAGCACAAGTCATGCAGAATTCGCACATTCAAGGAGATCTATATGCCCAGAATTATAACGAAGTATCATACGAGAAGTGCGTTTATGTACGTATAGCAGATGGAAGCATCAGCAAAATATCATCTATTTCCCAAAGCTTGAAAGCCAATATACGCAACTATACAGAAACCAGTAGTGGCGGTTTCCCATGTGTAAAGCTTGTGCCACTATACCATATTGAAGATGATAATACAATTAAAATAATTAAGAATATAAAACAAAAACCAGAGCTTCTTGACGATTCTACGCTATCGTTCTTGCATAATAACGCGATCCCTGTCAATAGTAACTGGGATGACTCAATTTTTAAAAAATATAAGAGCGCGCAGAAACTGGCTTCTAAAATACGAGAAAAACTGTCTCCGGGTTCATGCCCCCCTTTTGAATCTCTTTGGAAAGAATTCAGCACTATACAAGATCCCAGTGCATTGCACGCCAAGTTAACAACAGCTGCGTTTGAGAAGCTTTCAACCGGAATAGATGTCTCGCTTATGCTCGATCTGCTGTTTTTTTACAAGGTAAAGCGTAACGAAAAGAGCTTGAAAGCAGGCAGTAATGACGATAAAAAAAGAGGGGAGATTTCGTTTCTGTTTGATGCAGAAAGCTTGGACAAGTTAGGACTATCAGTGAAAAGCCAAGAATTTACAGCAGAATTCAATACAGCCCTTCTTGCAGCCGCACGACAGAAAGCAGACAAATGTGTAGCAAAAGCATCCGATGCCTTTGGTTGTCCTTATTCACCCTTAAAGGAGGTTATGCCAGATATAAAGATTGGGGCCAACTTTTCTGTAAAGATTCGGACAATGAACAAGGACGCCGAATGCCTGCATAAATACAAACAAGAGGGCAGCCAAACATACCCCGCCTCCCATGACAGTAGGCTCGCTTTGCAGCAAGCATTGTATTATATCGCAGGAAAGGCGAACGAAGGAAAAACCTGGGTATGCATCGACACGGTGGATAAAAAAGCTCGTGACATTCTTTTTGCTTATCCGCTACGGATAAACCAGGCACCTGATGATTTTGCTAAAATGTTTGGAAATCCTACAGACGCCGATGCTTCGATTTCTTTTTCTGAACAAGCAAAAAAGTTCATTGGTGAATTAAAAAAGCCCCATGATCCAAATAAGGATTCCAATGCAAAAGATATCCGCATTTTTATCCTGCGTCGTCTCAATGTAGACAATAACAGCGGCCGCACCAAAGTCATCTATACCCGCCAGACTGACGCCAATGAACTTGAAAAATGCAGCGAAGCATGGACGTGTGGCTGTTTAAACCTTCCTGTGTTCCCGTTTGGAACGCCTCGAACACCATATCCATTGGATGTAGCGGACATTCTGAATCGGTTCTGGAAGCAAAGCGGCGAAATTGCTACGGACAAATTCAAACCATGTCCTAAATACCATGGAATGGAGCTCCTGCTGGAGCCTGACTTGCCAGTCACTGCAGATATGCACAG
>CAZJUJ010000069.1:0-9978 GCA_964549135.1 uncultured Oscillospiraceae bacterium
TTTCGGGAGGGTGCGGGAGGGGACTTTTGACTCAAAAGTCTCCTCCCGCAATATTTTTTCCGTTCTTTCCCTGGCCCAGGTTTTCGGGAGGGTGCGGGAGGGTGCTTTTGACGCAAAAGCATCCTCCCGCAAAAAATCCCCGTCTCCCCTCAGTCGTCCCCGTCCTCCTGAGCCTCGGTCACGCGGATCAGCGGGCCCTCGCTGGTCATTCGGTAGCCCAGCACAGTCTGAAGGTTCACATGCTCGATGCTATGAAAGATATTGCCGAACACGGCGGGGGTTTCCTTTTCCAGGCGTTCGAGCATCAGCTTAACCTGCCTGCGTTTTCCCCCATCCTCGCTGCTGGTCACCCGGCAGGCGCAGCGCAGGGTATCAAGGCCCATGGCATCCTTCCAGGCGATAATATCCCTTTCGCGCACCAGATAAAGGGGACGAATCAGCTCCATCCCCGCAAAATTCTTGCTTTTGAGCTTGGGCATCATGGTTTTGTATTCCCCGCCGTATAACAGGCTCAGCAGAATGGTTTCCACCGCGTCATCCAGATGATGCCCCAGCGCGATTTTATTGCAGCCCATTTTCTGGGCCTCCTTGTAGAGATACCCCCGGCGCATGGAGGCGCAGATATGGCACGCCCCCCGGGGCACGGAATTGACGGCCTCAAAAATCGGGCTGTCAAATACATTCAGTTCAAACCCCAGCTTTTCGGCGTTTTCGATCATTCGCTGCCGGTTCTCTTCGGTGTATCCCGGATCCATGGAAAGATAGGATACCCGGAAGGGCACATCGGAATATTTGGCCAATTCCCGCAGGCATACCGCCAGCACCAGTGAATCCTTGCCTCCCGAAATACAGGCGGCCACATGATCCCCGGGCTGAATCAAATCATAGGTGCGCACGGCGGAGAGAAATTTCCGCCAGATGGGCTTGCGAAAATCCCGCTGCACGCTGCGGGAGGCCATGATCTCCGCCTGATTCTGATAGCTGTCCAAATGCATTTCCCCTTTTCTGCCGCTAGCCGGGCTTTCCTTGGGCGCGCCGCGCCGCATGCTATTATACCATGCAGCGATTGAAAAGAACAGAGATTTATGATAGAATCGGGTGGAATAAACCAAAGGAGGCCATGCAAGCCATGCTGCAGAAAATGGAGGCCATCGCCCGTCAGGCGGGCCGGATGATGCTGATGGGCCGGGATGCCGCCGTGCATCAGAAGGAGGGCCATTATAATTTTGTTACCGATACCGACGCCCAGATCGAAACGTATCTCAAAGCATCGCTTCTGCCCCTGCTTCCCGGCAGCCGCTTTTTCGGCGAGGAGGAGGAAAACGATCCCCTGACCAGTGCCCCCACCTTTGTGGTGGATCCCATTGACGGCACCACCAATTTCATCCGCAACCGCGGCCTTTCCGTTGTTTCCATCGCATTGCTTACGGATAAAACCCCCATGCTGGGGCTGATTTATAATCCCTATGCCGATGAAATGTTCACGGCGGAAAAAGGCAAGGGCGCGTTCCTCAATGGCCGCCCCATCCATGTCAGCAGCATGCCCTTTGAAAGCGCCCTCGTTTCCTACGGCACCTCTCCCTACGATACCGAATTGGCCAGCCGCACCATGCGCGCCGCCGAAAAATTCCTGCTCCAGGCGGGCGATCTTCGCCGCAGCGGCTCTGCCGCCGCCGATCTGGCCGATGTGGCCTGCGGCCGATCGGATATCATGTTTGAATTGCGTCTGCGGCCCTGGGATGTGGCGGCGGGCTCCCTATTGGTTCAGGAGGCAGGGGGCGTCTTCTGCTCCCTTGGGCATGATGCGCCCTATTATGACGGCGCTGCCGGGGTGCTGGCCGCAAACGGCCTCTGCCTGAGCCGCGCCATGGCCATTCTTTCGGAGGCACTGGCATGAGCGTCCTTTCCTGCGCTCATACCCATACCCTGTACTGCGACGGCAAAAACTCCCCCCGGGAAATGATCGAGGCCGCTCTGGAACGGGGCTTTGTCAGCCTGGGCTTTTCGGCGCATTCCTTTATTCCCTCCGATCCAGGCTATTGCATGCCCCCTGAAAGGGAGGCGGAATACCGGCAGGAGATTCTCGCCCTGAAAGAGGAATTTTCCTCCCGCATCCGCATCTATCTGGGCCTGGAATGGGATGCCCAATCTCCCGCCGTCCCCGCCGGGTATGATTATCTCATCGGCTCTGTGCATTATGTGCCGGATGAAGAGAGGCTCATCGCGGTGGATGCCCGCCCGGAGGCCCTGCGCCAGTATGTGGCTTCCGCCTGCCAGGGGGATGGCCTGTGCCTGGCCGAAAAATATTATGCGCAGCTGCAGCGGTTCATCCTGGCCCGGCGGCCCGCCATGATCGGGCATTTTGATCTGCTGCGCAAGCATAACGCCGCCCTGCATTTATTTGATGAGGAAAGCCCGGCCTATCGGCAAATCGCCCTTTCCGCCCTGCGTTCGCTGGCGGGGAGCGGCTGCCTGATGGAAATGAATACCGGCGCCATCGCCCGGGGATATCTCTCCACGCCCTATCCCGCCCCCTTTCTGCTAAAGGAATGGCGGCGTCTGGGCGGCGAGGTCATCATCAATTCTGATTGCCATGATGCGCGTCTGCTGGATTGCTGCTTCCGGGAATGCGAGGAAATGCTGCGCTCCTGCGGCTATGATCATGCCGTGCGCCTGGGCAAAAATACCCTCTGGGAGCGCTATCCCCTGAAATAAGAAAGCATATGAAAGAAGAAATGCCCATGAAGCCCTGGCTCATCGTCTATGATCATCCCTGCCTTGCACTGCATCGGCTTTACGGCTGCGTCAGCGCGGAAACGCCCTTTTCCTGCCTCCCGGCAGCGGCTGCCTTGGCATCGCCCGCTCCCGATCAGCCGGTGATTTTTCTTGGCATCGCCGATTCCTTCCCGCTCCCTGCCGGCGGCTATCGCATTCATGTCGGCCGGGAGGAGGGGGGCAATTCTGCCATTCATCTGACCGGCGATGGGGATGTGAATCTTCTCAAGCAGTAACGAATAACAATTGGAAAAGCAGCAGCAATGCTTCCGCGTTTGGTGAAAGCATTGCTGTTGTTTTTCTAACTGCTTTTCTTTTTGCTGATCTGGCATTCAATTTGGCAAGATTTACCCATGTTCCATCCAGAGCCGGTTTTCGGGAGGACGCGGGAGGGTGCTTTTGACGCAAAAGCATCCTCCCGCAAAAAATCCCGTTTCCCCAGCCCCGTCCTTCCTGTTCTATTGCTGCATTTTTTTGCCGGGAGTATATTTCCCTCTTGCGTTTTTTTCTGTTTTGGGGTATGATAATAGAGCCGTGTATGATTGATGGGTCCCGTGCGATGTTGCGATGTGAACCCTGTCAGGTCCGGAAGGAAGCAGCAGTAAGCATTATAGACGTGTGCTGCGGCAAAGCCTGTCGGTCATACACGGTATTTCGTTATTCATTTTGATCAGCAAAGGGAGGAAAACGCCATGTGGGAATTGCCAAGCTGCCTTAATACCGATCCCGAGATTGCCCAGGCCATTAAAGATGAATGTGCCCGTCAGGAAGCCCATATTGAATTGATCGCCTCCGAGAATTTCGTTTCTCCCGCCGTCATGGCTGCCATGGGCAGTCCGCTGACCAATAAATACGCCGAGGGCTATCCCGGCAAGCGCTATTACGGCGGCTGCGGCTGCGTGGATGTGGCGGAAAAGATCGCCATTGAGCGGGCCAAGGCGCTCTATGGCGCAGAGCATGCCAATGTTCAGCCCCACAGCGGCTCTCAGGCCAATATGGCGGTGTATTTCGCGCTGCTGAATCCCGGCGATACCGTGCTGGGCATGAGCCTGAATAACGGCGGCCATCTCACCCATGGCAGCCCGGTGAATATCTCCGGCAAGTATTTCCATTTCGAATCCTACGGCATTGATCCAAAGACCGAAACGATCAATTATGATGAGGTGCGCCGCATCGCCCTGGCATGCAGGCCCCGCCTCATTGTGGCCGGCGCCTCGGCCTATGCCCGCACCCTGGATTTTGCCGCCTTCCGCAGCATCGCTGATGAGGTGGGCGCGTATCTGATGGTGGATATGGCGCATATTGCCGGGCTGGTGGCGGCGGGCTGCCATCCCTCCCCCATTCCCTATGCCGATGTGGTCACCACCACCACCCATAAAACCCTGCGCGGCCCCCGGGGCGGCCTGATCCTCTGCAAGGAAAGCCTGGCCAAGGCCATCGATAAGGCCATTTTCCCCGGCATTCAGGGCGGCCCGCTGGAGCATATCATCGCCGCCAAGGCCGTCTGCTTCCATGAGGCGCTTCAGCCCTCCTTCCGGGAATATCAGCAGCAGATCATCAAAAACGCCAAGGCCCTGGAAAATGCCCTGCGGAAAAACGGCATCCGTATGGTGTCCGATGGCACGGATAATCATCTGCTGCTGCTGGATCTGTGCGATACCCCCGTTACCGGCAAACAGCTGGAAACCTGGCTGGGCATGGCCAATATCACCGTGAATAAAAATATGGTGCCCCGGGATCAGCGCAAGCCCACCGAAACCAGCGGCGTGCGTATCGGCACCCCCGCCGTTACTACCCGCGGCTTTAAAGAACCCGAAATGGAATTGATCGCCGGTTGGATCGCCCGAATCCTGAACGAGGGCGAAAGCGCCGTTCCCGCCGTGAAGGCTGAGGTGGAAGCACTCACCAGCCGCTACCCCCTCTACTGACGGGATACGAGGAAACGGGGAGACGGGGAGACAGGGAATAATTTGCGGGAGGATGCTTTTGCGTCAAAAGCACCCTCCCGCACCCTCCCGAAAACCAGCTCTGGATGCAACAAAAAGAAAAAAACTGATTGGATGCCAGTGAAGCAAAAAGCAGCAAGCAGTTAGAACTAAAACAGCAATGCCTCTGCCAAACACAGAAGCATTGCTGTTGCTTTTCAAATTGCTATTCCCTTTTGCTGCTCTGGCATTCAATTTGGCAGGATGCGCCCATGAACCATCCGGAGCCGGTTTAGGAGAAAGATTTGAGAGAAGTCAATCCCCCATTTCCTTGGCTGATCTGGCATTCAACCTGGTTTTACCCTTCCGAGAAACATCCAGAGCCGGTTTTCGGAGGGGGTGCGGGGGAACCCACTTTTGACTCAAAAGTCTCCTCCCGCAAAATATCCCCGTTCTTTCCCCGTCCCACATCTTCACGCGTTCCTTGCGCGCTTTTCCCGGGCGACAGCCGTCCAGATAGAGATCTGGTTCAGCACCTCGCCCAGAACCCCGCCCAGCGCGCCCAGGCCGATATGCGCGTTATACGCCAGCCATACCAGAGAATCCCCCGCCTTCAGCACCCGCAGGCGGATCATATCCGTCTGCAGCGCGGCAATGGTGCCGAAAATGGAGCCGATAATGGGCAGAAGATTCCAGAAATTTTCCATTCCTGCAGGGCTGCTCACTGCGG
Organism: uncultured Oscillospiraceae bacterium; assembly: GCA_964549135.1. Classification (GTDB taxonomy): domain Bacteria; phylum Bacillota; class Clostridia; order Christensenellales; family Aristaeellaceae; genus RUG563. The sequence goes on from CAZJUJ010000069.1 coordinate 5,431, forward strand.
TAAAGACCCCATAGATGATCACATAGGCGGCGCATAGCCCGGCGCAGACCAAATAGCGGGTTTTCTTGCTGCAGCCATCAATCCGGCTGTAGAGAAAATTGCGGGTCAGATAGATCACATTCAGGAAAATGGCAATGCCGCCGCCCGAAAAAATATAGGAAACCAGATAGAAGGCGGAGCCGATGCTCTGCAGCAGAAGCAGCATGCGCTTTTTCCGTGCCTGAAAGGAAGCGATGGTAACCGCCATGCCAATCAGGCTGAGGATCATGCCGATCCATTCGTTTTTCATACGCCGGCCCTTTCCCCCATCTGCGGACGAATGGCAATCCGGGTGCAGGCCGCCTCCCCGGAAAGAATGCGGGCGATGGGATGCCGGGCATGGGCGATCAGCACCTCCACGCCGCTGCAGGCCGAGCGCAGGGCGTATTCCAGCTTGGCCCCCGCCCCATTGGCCCCGGCCCGGGAAGCGCCCACGCAATGGCCCTGCCATTTGCGCACCTCCTGGGTCAATTGCCGGGCATCCGGGGCGGTGATTTCCCGAACCAGGGTGGCAGGATCCCCGGGATCGGCATAAATGCCCTCCGTAGAGGTCAGCAGAATCAATTGCCTGGTATGCACCAGTTCGGCCACCACCGCCGCCGTTTCGTCATTATCCACGCATTCCACCACATGGGATTCGGGATGCTGCGCCTGCAGGGTGGTCAATTCCATTTTCCTGTTTTCCTCATCGCTTACGCAGTCATTGTAATTGATGATGGGGATGGCCCCCTGCTGGGCGGCGCGCTGCAAAAGGCCGTAGAGATGCTGGCGCTTGATGGGATCATTGAAATGATTATGCTCCACCAGCACCTGCCGCACCCCGTATTCCGGGCGGATAAACCGGCGATACGTTTCCATCAGGATGGCCTGGCCCTGGGCGGAATAATCGGTCTTGTTCTGCTCGGGGTCGCCGTCCAGGGGGTTGCCCATGCGTTTTAAATGATCCACCCGGCCAATTTCCGTTGCGCCGGAGGATACAAGCAGCATCCCGGGGCGCAGTTCGCTTCCCAGCCGGGCAAAAATATTGTAATCGATATCATTGTCCTCCCGGCGGATCAGCGCCATGGAGCCAATCTTGATCACCAGCTCAATGCCATCCATTCCCCTCATGCCTCCCCTTTGCCGATGTTGGTCAGATTATTGATCCATTTATTGCTGAACAGACGATACAGGCCAATCGCGCCCTTAAAAACCTCCTCCACAAAGGTTGCCATGAATACGCCGGTAATGGGCAATTTCAGCACCAGCGTAGCAATGGCCACGCTGGGCACCCCAATCAGCCAGACCGAGCCGGAATCCAGCACCATGGAAAAGACCGTATCGCCCCCGGCCCGCAGAATGCCCACGATATTGATGGTGTTGAAATGGCGGAAGGGCATGATGCAGCCGCAGATCAGAAGAATCGTGGAGGCATATTCAATGGCCTGGGGGGAAAGGCTGCCAAAGAGGGAAAGAATGGGCCCGCGAAGAATGATCAGCGTCAGCCCCGTCAGAATGCTGATGCATTCCGTAGCCAGCAGCATCCGCCGGGAGGTCAGCAGCGCCCCATCCCGATCCCCCTCGCCGATCCGGTTGCCGATGAGAATGGCGGTGGCGTTGACCACACCGAATACGAAAACCGTCATCAGCTGATCCACATTCTGGTATACCCCGATGGCCGCCACGGCGGTATCCCCCAGCCTTCCGTAAAAGGTGGCATAGGCGGTCATGCCCAGGGACCAGAGCCCCTCGTTCAGCACCACCGGGATCACCCGCTTGATATAATCCAGGGAGAAGCGGCGATCAGGCATGGCAAGGCCCTGGCGGCCGATGGCCCCGGGCTGGCGCCTGCGATAGGTATAGCCCACATTGATGCAGAGGGAAACGGCGGCGGCCGCCACCGTGGCAATCGCCGCGCCCTTAACCCCCAGGGCGGGCATGCCAAGCCTGCCGTAAATCAGGCCGTAATTGAGGATGGTGTTGGTAAGAATGGAGAGAATCCCCGCCGTCATGGCTACCGCAGGCTTGCCCGTCGCCCGCAGCGTATTGGAAAAGACAATATCAATCCCGGCAAAGAGATAATTAAGCCCCACCCAGGAAAGGTATTCCACCGCATAGCTTCGGCTTTCCCCCTCTGCCAGAAACAGGCTCATGATGGGCTCGGGGAAAAGCAGCGCCCCCAGAAAGAATACCAGCGCCAGGCCCAGCGTAATGCGCAGGCACAGGCTCATCACCTTGTGGATGCCCTCCCGATCCTTTTTCCCCCAGAACTGGGAAACGAAAATGGAGGTGCCGGAGGCCGCGCCAAAGAGGAACAGTTGAAACAGAAAGGAATATCGTCCCGCCTGGGTCACGGCGGCATACTGGGCCTCGCCCAGCCCCGCCACCATCAGCCCGTCCACAATGTGGGCCGAGGCCGTCACCAGATTCTGCAGCGCAATGGGCAAGGCAATGGTGAATAGCTTCCTGGTAAAATCCTTTTCCCAATGGAAAATCCTTCGTGTGCTTTCTTTCATTTTTCTCCCCTGCATTTCTCATGATCGTGAACCGCTCCATTGTATCATGTTTCCCACTGCATTACAAGGCCGCGCCTTTTTTCCCGGGCTGCATTTTTATTGTGCTTTCCTTGAAAAATCCCCCCTCTTCCCCTATAATCATCTTGGAAACGGAGGTTGAATGAAAGATGAAGCATATTCTGGTCATCGGCGATGGCATGGCAGATACCCGTCTGCCCCAGCTGAACGACAAAACCCCCCTGGAATCGCTTTCCCTTCCGCATTTTGATATTCTGGCCAGCTGCGAGCATGGCACGGCGCGCACCGTTCCGGCGGGCGTTCCCGCCGGCAGCGATACCGCCATTCTCAATATTTTCGGCTATGATCCCCGGCTGTATTATACCGGCCGCAGCGTGCTGGAGGCCGCCGGGGTGGGCGTCCTGCTTAAGGAGGGAGAAATCTCCTTCCGCATGAATCTCTGCGCGGTTAAGGATGGCGTCATGCTCTCCCATAACGGCGGCGGCGTGGAGGGCGATGACGCCGAGGGCCTGATGCAGGCGCTGCTTGGCGATCCCGGCTTTCAGCGCATCGCGGAGCGCCTTTCCCTGCATATCCAGATCAGCCGCACCTTCCGCCATATCGGCGTGATCCGCGCCCCGGAGGCCGGGGAATTTCTCCTGAAAGAGCCCCATAATATCCTGGGCGAAAAATGGGCGGATTATCTTCCCGCCGGCGCGCTGGCAGAAGAGCTTTCCCAGCTGATGCTGGAAAGCCATCGCTTCCTGGATCAGCATCCCATCAATCAGGCCCGCCGCGCCCGGGGCAAATTGCCCGCCAATCTGCTCTGGCCCTGGGGTGCAGGCCGGGCGGCGGCGCTTCCCTCCTTCCGGGAAAAATATGCGCATTCCGGTGCGGTGATTTCCGCCGTGCCTTTGGTCTGGGGCATTGCCCGGCTGGCCGGCCTCCCCGCTCCCCAGGTGGAGGGGGCCACGGGCGAACTGGATACCAATTACGAGGGCAAGGTGGCCGCCGCGCTGAATGCCCTGAAAAACGGCGATGATTTTGCCGCCATCCACGTGGAAGCGCCGGATGAAATGGCCCATGCCGGGGATCTGGAAAAAAAGCTGGAGGCTATCCGCCGCCTGGATGCCCGGGTCATCGCCCCGCTGCTTGAAGGGCTGCCCGCCATCGATCGCGATTTCCGCATCCTGCTGCTCAGCGATCATCCTACCCTCATGACCACCCGCACCCATGATGGCTCCCCTGTGCCCTACGCCCTCTTTGACAGCAGGCATCCCGGCACGCCCCGGAAATTCTCCGAATCCAGCGCCCAGGCCGGCCCCGCCCTCTCCAATGGCGATCAGCTGATGCCCCGGCTGTTCCAGCAAAATTGATGTAAATATTCGCTCCACAATCCACAATGTATTTTCCTGTACCATATTATACATCTTGCATAATTTGGTTCCAAAAAGTCTGTGAAGCATGCCGTCTTGCATTTTTTCGACAGATTTGCTAAACTATGGCCGTGGGTAAGAAAGCAAAGCCCACAAAGAAAGCGCTTTCAACTGTGCCACAGGATTTGCACCTGTGAAAGGAGGACTCTATGAACATTCATGTCCATGTTGATTCCATGAAGGCGGCCGAACACCTCAGCAGCATCTGCAAGGATTTTTCCGAGGAGCTGTTCCTGCGCTCCGAAAAATTCTGCATCGATCCCAAATCCACTTTGGGTATCCTGGCGATGATGTATTCTGCCCGGGATTCTATGTATCTTGACACCGGCGATCTGAGCGATCGGGATATTCCCAAGCTGCTCGAAGCCCTGGATTCCTTCATTGTCAAGGAATAATCGAATCCTCGCCGCCGCGCTCCCTCCGAGCGTCGCGTAACCATGTTCCGCCCCCCGGGGCGTTTATATAAGAAATTCCCGGAAGCTTTTCCTTCCGGGAATTTTTTTGTGGAAATGGGGAAAGGACGGGATTTTTGGGTTCTTTGTCAAATGTTGGGGTGTAAAGAGAACGACAGCAGAATTCTC
>CAZJUJ010000070.1:0-9883 GCA_964549135.1 uncultured Oscillospiraceae bacterium
GCACATTCTGGCCATAGCTGGTGCGATAGCGCATGCGGCCCAGCAGCTTCACCAGTTCGGGATGGATGCCATGCTGGCCGGTTTCGAATACGGCCTGCTCGCCGGCCTCCCGGATCTGATTATCCACTTCCTTCTTGGCCTTTTCCACGCATTCCTCAATGCGGGCGGGATGGATGCGCCCATCCATAATGAGCTTTTCAATGGCCAGCCGGGCAATCTCTCTGCGGACGGGATCAAAGGCGGAAACGATCACGGCCTCGGGGGTATCGTCAATAATCAGATCGACGCCGGTGGCGGTTTCCAGGGCGCGGATATTGCGGCCCTCGCGGCCGATAATGCGGCCCTTCATATCATCATTGGGCAGATTGATCACGGAAACGGTGGTTTCGGCCACATGATCCGCGGCGCATTTCTGAATGGCCAGGGCGATAATATTGCGGGCCTTCTTTTCGCCCTCTTCCTTGGCGCGGCTTTCAATTTCGCGGACGGTGGCGGCGGCATCATGGAATGCATCCTTCTGCACCCGATCGATAACCATCTGCCGGGCCTCATCCTGGGTCATGGTGGCGATGCGCTCCAATTCGGCCACCTGCCGATTCTTGTATTCCTCGGCCTCGTCCTCCAGCTTCTGGGCGTTTTCAAATTTCTTGTTCAGCCCATCCTCCCGGATCTCCAGGCTATCCCGCTTTTTATCCAGCTGTTCTTCCCGCTTATCCAGGTTTTCCTCCCGCTGGATAACGCGGCGCTCCGACCGCTGCACCTCAGCCCGGCGGGTGCGAACCTCTTTATCCAGTTCGGTCTTGAGATGAAGGATTTCCTCCTTCGCCTCCAGCAGCATTTCCTTTTTCTTGTCATCCGCCTTGCGGGTGGCGTCATCCAGCAGCTTTTTTGCGTATTCCTCCGTGCGGCCAATTTTCTTTTCCGCTACGTTCTTGCGATAGTAAAAACCGGCGCAGGCGCCTGCGGCCCCGGCCACCAATGCGGTCAGGATGATCCATACGAATGTTGGCATGTGTGTATACCCTCCCTCCATTTTTCAGATTTTCCCAGTATTTTTTTCATTTCAATCGAAAAAGCCGCATGCAGAAACGGGGCCGTTTCTGCGCACGGCAAAGCTGTATTCTGATACTGCGTGCGTCCACACGCAAGCAAAACACACCAAACACACATAAAACGCGGCCCCTGAAGCGGCAGCGCTTGATATGGCAAAGCGGCAATCGCCTGCAAAAAACACCTGAGCAACATGTATCCGAAAACAGCTCACCCACCGGCGGCATTCGCCGAAAGGGCATTTAGCCGATCACGTTTATTTTACACTTCCTTTGCCGTTCTGTCAAGGATTTGCGGGATAAATTAAACAAAAAAGAGGGGAAATGCCCTTGCAGATTCTCCCATTTCCGTTTCCCGGCGCGTTTTTCCCAGCGCCCCGGGGCTTCCCGGCATATTTTTCCGGGACTCCCGCCGCGTTTTCCCTGCCTTCCCGGCGCATTTCCCCGCGGCAGAGCAGCCGCGCGGGAGTACACACCGGGCGAATGACTTTGCCTCAGCGCGCTCCGTGCGGATTGCATCCCGAGATCCTCGACCCTGCAGGTGTGGCCCCAACTTTGCCTCAGCGCGCTCCGTGCGGATTGCATCTCCCATTTCCCCCCCAGCAGCTTGATCTGCCGGACCTTTGCCTCAGCGCGCTCCGTGCGGATTGCATCCCTGGAGCGCTGCACGGAGGCAGCGCGAGAAATCCTTTGCCTCAGCGCGCTCCGTGCGGATTGCATCTCCCTGGCCTCCTCCGCATTTCTGACAGTTATGGCCTTTGCCTCAGCGCGCTCCGTGCGGATTGCATCTGTGACAGCGACAGTTATGAGTGGCATGAGGATTTACTTTGCCTCAGCGCGCTCCGTGCGGATTGCATCGCTGCATTTTACAAGCCCTTTATCAATCGCGCCCTTTGCCTCAGCGCGCTCCGTGCGGATTGCATCATTTGACTACACAACGATGGTACGGCTACGCCAGCTTTGCCTCAGCGCGCTCCGTGCGGATTGCATCGGCAAAAATGCACAATGGGCCTCGCGTTTTATTGAAGACACGCTGTGAATATGGTAGGATAGCTTCTCATTCGTCTCAAAGCGGCGCATGCACTGCACTACATTCCCATATTCTTCTGCTGCCAAGGCAACCTACGTTGCCATGAACGGCAGCCCCGGACGGGCAATCGACCGGTTTTTTTGGTGCGAACCGCACCGTTTTTCCGTGTTAACTGATGCTTCGCCTGATGCCCATGCTGGAAAGCGTTCTGGGCAGGGCGGATAATTGCTGAATCGTCTGATCGTGCAGAAGTACGAAACGGGGATAATCCTGTTCGAGAGCGGGCTGGTCAAAATACAGCTTCTGGGGCTTGGCAATCTCCTTGTAATGCTGCAGCAGGAAGGCGGAGTAGAGATCGCGCTGGATGCGATGGCCATCCGGCATGATGTTCCAGCGCTGGGACAGGGACTTTTTGGTGTAATCCTGTGTCAGGTGATTATACTGGCTGGCCCTGGCATCGGTGGGTACCTTCACGACGCCCGGAAGACCCAGAGATTTGCATTTCAGCTCCAGCAGCGTAATCAGCGCTGCCGGGGCTTTATTGGCGATGGATTTGCCGAAGCGTTTTTTTCGCTTGTATCTTCCCGTCTTTTCTGAAATCTCTGTCTTCTTTGCCCGGCGGGAAAGCCCGCGCCAATTCATATCCTCCACATAGAAGCAATTGCCCAGAGAAAGCAGGAAATTTGCCAATTCCGTGTGCTGCCGTTTTCGGGTTTCCGCCTGCTGATACAAAAGATAGGATAGCTCCCGCTGAAGCCTTCGGTATCGCTTGGATTTATTGCGCGTCAGCCGAACGCCGCGCTTGATGGTGCCGTCCTCCCGATAATTATCCGGATTGCTGGCCCGCCTGCTTCGATCCATTTTTCTCAAAAGGCGGCGCTTTTCCTGCTCGATGCTCTGCACCTGATCTGCCAGTTCCACAAGCCCTGCGGCATCGGGCGCGGAATAGGCCAGGGGCTGGGGGCCGATATCCAGCCCCACGGCTCCCTCCCCCACCGGGTGGCGGGGCTGCCCGCTGACCGGATCCCGCTTCACCGCCGGCTGCCCTTCCAACGCCAATTGCACATACCAGCGATCCTTCGTTTTTCCGGGCTTGCGGAGAATGCGAACGTATTTTACCCGTTTTGAAAGCATTTCCTTTTCGTAATCGTTGGGATGCGGCAGCTTGATAGGCAGCGTCAATCCTTTCCACTCGATATACGTTCCGCGAAACATGATTTCTATGCCACCGCTTTTTCCCACTTGTGAATACCCCTCTATGGAATACATCTCTCCGGGTTTCTTGAAATGAACCTGCACACTTTTGTCATTGATTTTCTTCTCAAAAGCCTTCCAAATATGAGGGGCAATACCGTGTACGGCAACATTGGAACCGATATTTTTGTTAAAATGCTTATAGTACTTTTTCATTGCAGTCGAAAAACCATACTCTGTAAACCCAGCCTTTTTTTGCAACTCTTTGCGTTTTTTATACAATGGCCTGAGTTTTGGCTTATCCTCGGCATTATCCCAGTTCAGCTGCCCAATGGCTTTTTCGTTTTCCCTGTACTGCGGCGATTGCAAAAGGCCCCGATATCTTTTTAATTCTACGCCAAGCATCGCGTTGTATATCTGGCGGGCAACTTCAAATCGTTTGGCGAGGCGATCCTCCTGCCATTTTTCCAATTTCAGCGGTAAAGTAAGGCAGCAGGTCGGCGTTGAGCTTCTTGCCAAGAAATTCCCCTCCTTCCCCTCCGTGCCGGGGCGGCGCAGAAACGTTCCATTGATAGGAATATTATACCCGCTTCTGCTCCGCATGTCAAGCGCTGACGGGCGAATTGCATCTTGCTGCGGGGGGAAAAAGGGCGTATAATAGAGAATCGAGAAAGGCGAAAGGGGACGAAGGATGTTTCGGAAAAGTCTACAGGATCACCAAAGCAGCAGAACCTTTTCCAACCGGGCGCTAATCACGCTGATCCTGCCGCTGATTGCCGAGCAGCTATTGGCGGTGATGGTGGGCATGGCGGATACGGTAATGGTTTCCGGCGTAGGCGAAAGCGCCGTGGCCGCCGTATCCACGGTGGATTCCCTGAATGTTATGTTTATTCAGCTTTTTGCCGCCATGAGCGCGGGGGGCGCGGTGGTATCGGCCCAGTATCTGGGGAAGGGCGATCAGGCCAACGCCTGCCGGGCGGCCAAGCAATTGATGCAGGGCACGGTGGTCATTGCATCGGCGCTGGCGCTGATGATCGTTATTTTCCATCAGCAGCTGATCGGCCTGATGGATAACGGCAATGACCCCGCCATTCTATCCCAATCCTATACCTATCTGATTATTACCGCCCTTTCCTATCCCTTTCTGGGCATTTATAATGGCGGCGTGGGCCTGCTAAGGGCCATGGGCGATTCCAAGACCTCCATGCTGACCAGCCTCATGATGAATATCATCAATATCCTGGGCAACGCCATTCTGATTCATCCCTGCGGCCTGGGCGTGGCCGGGGCGGGCATCGCCACCCTGCTTTCCCGAATCGTATCGGCCCTGCTGATTCTGCGGGTGATGTATCGCCAGAATATGCCCATCCATCTGGAAAGCATGCAGGGGAAAAAGAGCCTGAAGGACATCCTGAATTATTTCCGGTTTGATTTTCCCATGCTCAGCCGGATTTTCCGGGTGGGCATTCCCAGCGGCCTGGAAAACAGCCTCTTCCAGATGGGAAGGGTATTGATCATGAGCGTGGTTACCACCTTTTCCACCCCGGTTCGCGCCGCCAATGCGGTCTGCAACAGCATCACCGGCGTGGTGGTCACCCCCGGCTCGGCGGTGGGCCTGGCGGCGGTGGCCGTTATCGGGCAATTGATCGGCGCGGATAAAAAGGAGGAGGCCAGATATTACGGGAAAAAGCTGCTGGCCATTCAGTATGCGCTCACGCTGTTCTTTACCGTTATCGTCTTCATTTTTGCCGAGCCCTTCGTGCGGCTTTTCAGCCTGTCGGAGGAGGCGGTGCCGGTAGCGGTGGAGATCATGCGCAGCTATGCCGCCGTGGCGGCGGTGCTGTGGCCGGCCTCCTTCGGCCTGCCCAATGTGCTGCGGGCGGCGGGGGATGTGAAATTCACCATGAAGGTTTCCATCGCCAGCATGGCCATCCTGCGTTTGGGCGCGTGCTATCTGCTGGTCTATGTCTTCCATATGTCCCTGATGGGGGTGTGGGTGGCCATGTATCTGGATTGGGTGCTGCGCTCCGCCTTCTTTGTCACCCGCTTCCTGAACGGCAAATGGCTGGAAAAAAAGGTCATATAAAATCATTCCAATAAAAAGGAGATCACGATCATGTGCATGAAGGATTACGCCCTGGAATACATTCAGAAGCTGCTTTCCATTCCCTCCCCCACCGGCTTTACCCGGGCCGCCGCCGACTATCTGATGGAAACGCTGACGGCGCTGGGCTTTGCCCCCAAACGCGCCCTCAAGGGCGGCGTGGCCTGTGAGCTGGGCGGCGAGGGCCATGGCCTTCTGCTTTCCGCCCATGTGGATACCCTGGGGGCCATGGTGCGCTCCATCAAGGGCAATGGCCGCATCCGCTATACCCATGTGGGCGGCTGGCAGGATACCACCGTGGAAACGGAAAACTGCCTGGTGCATACAAGGGATGGCCGCGCCTACAGCGGCACCGTGCAATCCACCCGGGCCAGCCAGCATGTTTTCCCCGGCATGGGCGCAGAGGCCCGCAGCGAGGAAAATATGGAAATCGTGCTGGATGAATATGTGAAAAGCGCCCAGGATGTGGAAGCCCTGGGCATCGAAACGGGCTGCTATATTTCCTGGGATCCCCGCACGGTGCTTACCGAAAGCGGATACCTCAAAAGCCGCCATCTGGATGACAAGGCCAGCGCCGGGGTGCTGCTGGCGCTGGCGCGGATGGTTTCGGAGGGCAGAATTGTTTTGAAGCGCCGGGTGTGCATCCTCTTTACCGTGTTTGAAGAGGTGGGCCATGGCTGCTCCATCACCGTGCCCCAGGGGATTGAGGATATGCTGGTGGTGGATATGGGCTGCGTGGGGGATGATCTCAAATGCGATGAAACCATGGTTTCCATCTGCGTCAAGGATTCCTCCGGCCCCTTCCATTATGAATTCACCGGCGAATTGATCGCCGCCGCCAAGGCAAACGGCATCGGCTATGCCGCCGATGTTTACCCCTCCTATTCCTCCGACAGCGCCGCCGCCCTGCGCGCCGGAAATGATGTGCGCTTTGCCCTCATCGGCCCGGGGGTTTTTGCCTCCCATGGCTATGAGCGCACCCATGTCAAGGGCATTGAAAACACCTGCCGGCTGCTGATGACCTGCGTCTGAGCGGGCCGGCACGCAGCACAGGGGATACAGCATACACCCCGCCATAGGATACCGCACGCAGCAAGGATGAGATTTGCCGATGCAGAAACAGCCGCTGATTCTGGGCCTGCTGGCCCATGTGGACGCAGGAAAAACCACCCTTTCGGAAGCCATGCTCTACGCCGGCGGCGAATTGCGCCGTCTGGGGCGGGTGGATCATGGGGATGCCTTTCTGGATACCGATATCCAGGAAAGGGAGCGGGGCATTACCATTTTTTCCAAGCAGGCCCTGCTGAAATGGAAAAAATGCGATATTACCCTGATGGATACCCCCGGCCATGTGGATTTTTCCAGCGAAATGGAGCGCACGCTCCAGGTATTGGATGGGGCGGTGCTGCTCATCAGCGGCGCGGACGGCGTGCAGGGCCATACCCTGACCCTCTGGCGGCTTTTGCAGCAGTATCAGATTCCCACCTTTCTTTTCATCAATAAAATGGATCGCCCGGATACCGACCGGGAAAAGCTGATGGAGGAAATGAAGGCGCAGCTTTCGGATGGCTGCGTGGATTTTTCCCGGCCGGAATTCATGGAGCAGATTGCCCTCTGCTCCGAGGATGCGCTGACCCATTTTCTCCAGTACGGCCTGGTATCCGACGGGCTGATTTCCGCCCTCATTGCGCGGCGGCAGCTCTTCCCCTGCTTTTTCGGCTCGGCCCTGAAAATGGAGGGGATTGACGCCCTGCTGGACGGGCTTGTCCGCTATGCGCCCCGGCCCCAGTATCCCCAGGAATTCGGGGCGCGGGTATACAAAATCGCCCGGGATCCCCAGGGGGCCCGGCTCACCTATCTTAAAATCACCGGCGGGCAGCTGAAAACCCGGGATCTGATCACCAATCGCCGGGAGGATACGCCCCCGGAGCAAATCTGGGCCGAAAAAATCGGCCAGATCCGCCTCTATTCCGGGGCCCGCTTTCAGACGGCGGAGAGCGTTTCCGCCGGCAGCGTCTGCGCCGTTACCGGCCTTTCCATGACCCGCTGCGGCGAGGGCCTGGGCCGGGAAAGGGAGGAGCATTCGCCGCTGCTGGCCCCGGTGTTTACCTATCAGGTGCTTTTGCCCCAGGGCTTTGATGCCCATACCGCCCTGAAATACCTGCGCCAGATGGAGGAAGAGGATCCCCAATTGCATGTGGTCTGGCAGGAGCGGCTCAGGGAAATCCATGTGCAGCTCATGGGCGAGGTGCAGCTGGAGATCATCCGCCGCCAGCTTCAGGATCGCTTCGGGCTTTCGGTTGCCTTTGGCGCGGGCAGCATCCTCTACCGGGAAACCATCCAAAATACGGTGGAGGGCGTGGGGCATTATGAGCCCCTGCGGCATTATGCCGAGGTGCATCTGCTGATGGAGCCCCTGCCCCCCGGCAGCGGGCTGAAATTCCTTTCCCGCTGCCCGGAGGATGCATTGGATCGCAATTGGCAGCGGCTGATTGACACCCATCTGCGGGAGCGCACGCATCTGGGGGTGCTGACCGGCTCGCCCATTACGGATATGAAAATCACGCTGCTTGCCGGGCGCGCCCATTTAAAGCATACCGAGGGCGGGGATTTCCGCCAGGCCACCTATCGCGCCGTGCGCCAGGGGCTGATGCAGGCAGAATCCGTGCTGCTGGAGCCCTGGTATCAGCTGCAGTTGGAATTGCCTGCCGATTGCCTGGGCCGGGCCATGAATGATCTGCAGCAGATGGGCGGCGATTTTGATCCCCCGGAGACCCGGGGGGATACGGTGCTGCTGCGGGGCAGCGCGCCCGTCAGCCGCGCCCGGCATTACGCCCGGGAGGTGGCGGCCTATACCCGGGGCCGGGGCAGGCTCAGCTGCACCCTCAAGGGCTACGCCCCCTGCGCGGATCAGCAGGCCGTAATAGCCCGAATCGGCTATGATCCCCTCCGGGATCTGGATCATCCCGCCGATTCCATTTTCTGCGCTCATGGGGCGGGCTTTACGGTCAGATGGGATGAAGTGAAAAGCTACATGCATATTCAGACCGGCTTTGGGGAAACGCGCATATCTGCCGCCGCTCAGGCAGCCGCGCCCCGGGCGGCCAGGGGCTATCGGGATTCCGCCGAGGAGGAGCGGGAGCTGCAGGCCATTTTTGAGCGCACCTACGGCCCCATCCGGGATCGCTCCCTCATGGACAGGCCCCGCTACGCCCAGGAAAAATCCGCCCCGCTCCCCCCGCTTGAGCCGCAGACGGAATATCTGCTGGTAGATGGCTACAACATCATTTTCGCCTGGGAGGAATTAAAGGAGGCCGCCCGGCTGAATCTGGAGCATGCCCGGGGGCTATTGGCCGATCTTTTATGCAATTATCAGGGGGCCAGGGGCTGCCAGGTCATTCTGGTCTTTGATGCCTACAAGGTGGCCCATAATCCCGGCACGGTGGAAAAATATCATCAGATTGATGTGGTCTATACCAAGGAGGCCGAAACGGCGGACAGCTACATCGAAAAGCTATCCTACGAAATCGGGAAAAAGCATCGGGTGCGGGTGGCCACCTCGGATGGGCTGGAGCAGATCATTATTCTGGGCAATGGCGCGCTGCGGGTATCCGCTCAGGAATTCCGAAAGGAAATGGAGCAGGTGCAGGGCGAAATCGCCCGTTTCCTGCAGGAAAATAATCGCGCCCTGCCCTCCGATGCCATGGATCGCGCCATCCGCGAGGCATGGCGCAAAAAACATGAAAAATAGGCGCGGCGCTGGCTGCGCCCCGGCCTTTCGCACGGCGAAGGGCCTTTTTCATGCGCCAAAGACACCCCCTGCCACTTTTTTGACACCCTGCGTTCTTCCATTGTTTTTTTCCATAAACGGCAGGAATTTTTCCATGAACGGCGAATATAGGGGGTAGAGAGCGAGAGAGTGAAGAAAAATAACCGGAGGGCCTCCGGTTCATCATCATGAGAGGAGTGTTTCTATGAAAACCAGCATCACCGCCAAGAACATGGTCGTCACCCCGGGCATTACCAACCGGATCACCAAAAAAACCGCTACCATGGAAAGGTATCTGAAGCCGGATACGGAAATGTTCGTCCGCCTGCGCAAGGAAAGGGATGAGCGCATCTGCGAAATCACCGTGCCTATGAACGGCGTGACCCTCCGCGCAGAATCCTCCAGTAAGGATAATCTCTTTATGTCTATCGATAGCGCCCTGGCCAAGCTGGAACGCCAGATCCTCCGCCACCGCACCAAGCTGGAAAAGCGCCTGCGGGAGGATGCCTACCGGGATGAAACCCCCGAATTTATCGAGGATATCGCCGCCTATGGCACCGAGGCGCGCAAGGTCGTCCGTACAAAAACCTTCCCCGTCCGCCCCATGGCCGTGGAGGATGCTATCCTCCAGATGGAACTGCTGGGCCATTCCTTCTTCGTGTTCGTGAATATCGAAACCGAACGCACCAATGTCCTCTATCTGCGCAAGGACGGAAACCTGGGCCTGATGGTGCCCG
>CAZJUJ010000071.1:0-8864 GCA_964549135.1 uncultured Oscillospiraceae bacterium
GAGAATTCTGCTGTCGTTCTCTTTACACCCCAACATTTGACAAAGAACCCAAAAAAGCGCCGCAGCCAAATAGCCGCGGCGCATTGCCTGTCACAACGGAAAAGGATCAGTGATCCATCCGGGAATAATTGGGGGCTTCCTTGGTGATCTGGATGTCATGGGGATGGCTCTCCAGCAGGCCCGCATTGGTAATGCGGATAAATTCGCCCTCCCGGCGCAGATCCTCAATGGTGGGGGTGCCGCAATAGCCCATGGAGGAGCGCAGGCCGCCCATCAGCTGGAACACGGTATCCGCCAGCGATCCCTTGAAGGGCACGCGGCCTTCCACGCCCTCGGGCACCAGCTTCTTGGCGTCCTCCTGGAAATAGCGATCCTTGGAGCCATTGGCCATGGCCGCAAGAGAGCCCATGCCGCGATAGGATTTGAAGGAGCGGCCCTGATAGATTTCCATTTCGCCGGGGCTTTCCTCGGTACCGGCAAAGAGGCTGCCCAGCATCACGGCCTTGGCGCCGGCGGCAATGGCCTTGGCAATATCGCCGGAATACTTGATGCCGCCATCGGCCACGATGGGAATGCCCGCCTTATCCGCCTCCTCGGCGCAATCGGCAATGGCGGTGATCTGGGGCACGCCGATGCCCGCCACCACGCGGGTGGTGCAGATGGAGCCCGGGCCGATGCCCACCTTGACGCAGTCAACGCCCGCCGCAATCAGATCATGAGTAGCAGCGGCGGTAGCCACGTTTCCGGCAAAGAGCTGAATATCGGGATAGGCGGCGCGGATCTTTTCAATGGTGCGCAGCACGCCCATGGAATGCCCGTGGGCGGTATCGATGGAAATAACATCCACCTTGGCGGCCACCAGCGCCTCAATGCGCGCCATCACATCGGCGCTTACGCCAACCGCGGCGGCGCAGAGCAGACGGCCATTGGCATCCTTGGCGCTGTTGGGATATTTGGCGGTCTTTTCGATATCCTTAATGGTAATCAGACCGCGCAGATTATAATTGTCATCCACGATGGGCAATTTCTCAATGCGATGGGCGGCCAGAATGTCCTTGGCCTCATCCAGGGTGGTGCCCTCCTTGGCGGTAACCAGATTCTTGCTGGTCATCACCTGGCCGATGGGGCGGCTGTCATCCGTTTCAAAGCGCAGATCGCGGTTGGTCAGAATGCCCACCAGCTTGCTGCCCTCGGTAATCGGCACGCCGCTGATGCGATAGCGCGCCATCAGCGCCTTGGCATCGGAAATCAAATGGGAAGGGGAAAGATAAAAGGGATCGGTGATAACGCCATGCTCGCTGCGCTTTACCTTATCGACATGCGCCGCCTGCTCGGCAATGGACATGTTCTTGTGAATCACGCCCAGGCCGCCCTCCCGGGCAATGGCAATGGCAAGCCGGGAATCGGTTACGGTATCCATGGCGGCAGAAAGCACGGGAATATTCAGCTTGATCTTCGGGGTTAACTGAACGCCCAGAGAAACATCCTTCGGTAAAACCTCGCTGCGCCGGGGAACCAGCAGCACATCGTCAAAGGTCAGTCCTTCGCGCACAACTTTTTGCAGCATGATCAATCATTGCCCCTTCCATAATAGTATTTCGTCAATTGTACCGCATCCGGCCCCTGCTGTCAATCGCTTTTTCGGCAACTTTCGAGTGAATTCATGCATTTCCGCAGGCGGGAAAGCGCAGGAAACGGGGAGGTTTTTTGCAGGAGACTGCTTTTGCGTCAAAAGCGCCTTCTCTCCCCTCCCGAAAACCAGCGCTGGATGCTGCACGGAGAGATAGCGCCAAACTGAATGCCAGTAAAGCAAAATGGAATGGCAATCGAAAAAAGCAACAGCAATGCATCCGTGCTTTACGAAGGCATTGCTGTTTGCTTCCTTACTGATGCTTTGCTTTGCTGGCATCCATTCCGGTGATGGTCGCTTTATTGCAGCCAGCGCCGGTTTTGCCGAGGGCACGGGAGGGGGGCGTTCAGCATTCTCCTCCCGCAAAACGCCCTCATCCCATTTCTCAGATATCCAGCAGCCGGCTGTAGACCTCAAGCGCGCCGTCGGTTTCGTGGGCCAATACCTTTTTGGCCAGCACCTTGCCCAGCTGCACGCCCTCCTGATCGAAGCTGTTGAGATTCCAGACAAAGCCCTGGAACATCACCTTGTTCTCAAAATGCGCCAGCAGCGCGCCCAGGGCCTCGGGGGTCAACTGACGGCCGATAATGATGCTGGAGGGGCGGCCGCCCTCAAAATACTTATTGCGGTTTTCGTCCTCCTTGCCGCAGGCGAAGGCCACAATCTGGGCAGCCACATTGGCGCAGAGCTTCTGCTGGCTGGTGCTGCCCTGAATGAGGACATCCTGGCCGCGCTGGCTGTTCTTAAAGCCCACGAACTGCAGCGGGATAATATCCGTGCCCTGATGCAGCAGCTGATAGAAGGAATGCTGACCGTTGGTGCCGGGCTCACCGAAAATCACCGGGCCGGTCACATAATCCACGGGCTCGCCGAAGCGATTGACGGATTTGCCGTTGGATTCCATATCCAGTTGCTGCAGATGGGCAGGGAAGCGGCTCAGCGCCTGGGAATAGGGCAGCACCGCCGTGGCGGGATAGCCCAGCACATTGCGCTCGTAAACGCCCATCAGGGCATCCAGCATGGCCGGATTCTGCATGATATCGGCGTTCCGGGCGATCTGATCGGCCTCCGCCGCGCCCGAAAGGAACCGGGAAAATACATCGGGGCCAAAGGCCAGGGAAAGCACCGCTCCGCCCACGGCAGAAGTGGAGGAATAGCGGCCGCCGATGTAATCATCCATAAAGAAGGCCGCCAGATAATCGGGGCTCTTGGCAAGGGGCGATGTTTCGCTGGTTACGGCGATCATATGCCGGGAGGCATCCAGCCCCGCCTTGCTGAGGGCATCCTTGACAAAGGCCTCGTTGGTCAGGGTTTCAAGGGTAGTGCCGGATTTGGAAACCAGCACGAAAATGGAATGGGCCACATCGATATGATTCAGCACGCCGGACGCATCATCGGGATCCACATTGCTGATAAATTCCGCCTTCATTTTGAAACAGCCATTGACCTTGGCCCAGTTTTCCAGGGCCAGATACATGGCCCGGGGGCCCAGATCGCTGCCGCCAATACCAATCTGCACCACGGTGGTGAATTTTTCCCCGGCGGCATTGGTGATTTCGCCGCTGTGAACCTTTTCGGCAAATTCGGCGGCCTTTTTCTGCTGCTCCAGATAGAAGCTGCGCTTATCCACGCCATCCGCCATGACTGCCTGGCCCAGCTGCCCGCGGGTCATATGATGCAGCACCATGCGCTTTTCGCCGGTATTGATGACGGTGCCGTTATAAAGCGCCTCAAATTTTTCTGCCAGCTGGGCTTCGGCAGCCAGGGCAGCAAGGGCCGAAAGCACCTTTTCATCCACGGGCCGGGCCGCATAATTGAAATCCATCTCCCCGCCCATGGGAATGCTGTAATTCCTGACCCTTTCCGCCCCGCTTTCGCCGCTCATGGCCTCGGCCAGATTAACGGGCTCCAGATCAAACAGTCTTTTATAGGAAGCCAGGGTATCCGTGTTTTTCCACTGAATCATCATTGCCTTTCTCCCTTCCTTGCATCCGGGGTAAAAAACTCGCTTACGGACAAGCATTATACTATCATTTCCGGCAAATTTCAAGTATCGCCGCGGCAGCACGAAAAGATGAAGGGTTTTTCTTGCATTTTGCCGGAAAGCGGGCTATAATGGCTTTACAAGCATGAGAAAGGGGTGGAAGGATGCGCAACGCGTAACCTGCTGTCGATTCAGACACAGAAGGCCATGAGAAAGGGGAAAATAATCCCTTGTTTCGTGATGCCTTCGGCAGGGCGGAATGCGCATTCTTTTTTGCGTATATTTGCATATGCATTTTTTGCATGCGTGCCGCGCCTGCGTACCGATAATTGTGGAGGCTTTTCATGGCGCGAATCCAGATTTCTCATCTTACCTTTGCCTATGACGGCAGCCCCGATCTGATTTTTGACGATGCTTCTTTCCATATCGATACCGATTGGAAGCTGGGCTTCATTGGCAGAAACGGCCGGGGCAAAACCACCCTGCTGCGCATCCTGATGGGCGAATTGCCCGCCCACGGGGCGGTTTCATCCCCGGTGGCCTTTGATTATTATCCCTTTCCGGTGGATTCTCCCGGGCAAACGCCCATAGAAATGGCTGAAAGCCGGGATGAGGACGGTCAAAGCTGGCGCTTCCTGAAGGAAATATCCGCCCTGGATATTCAGGATGAAATTCTCTTCCGCCCCTTTTCCACGCTTTCGGGCGGCGAGCAGGCCAAGGTGCTGCTGGCGCTGCTCTTTTCCCGGGAAAACCGCTTTCTGCTCATTGACGAGCCCACCAATCATCTGGATCTGGCGGGCCGCCGGGTGGTCAGCCGGTATCTGAATGAAAAGCGCGGCTTCATCCTGGTTTCCCATGATCGGGCGTTTCTGGATGGCTGCGTGGATCATATTCTTTCCATCAACCGGGCCAATATCGAGGTGCAGAAGGGCAATTTCTCCTCCTGGGAGGAAAATAAGCGCAGGCAGGATCAATACGAAATCGAGGAAAACGAGCATCTGAAAAAGGATATCCGCCGTCTTCGGGAGGCCGCAGGGCGCATGGCCGCCTGGTCGGATGCCGTAGAAAAAACGAAGACCGGCCAGTGGGTCTATGATCGCGGGGCCATCGGCGCCAAGGCCGCCAGGATGATGCGCCACAGCAAGGCCGTGGAAGCCCGCCAGACCCGTGCCCTGGAGGAAAAGGAGAAGCTGCTGAAAAACATCGATTACGCAGAGGAGCTTAAGCTCTTTCCCCTATCCCATCCGGCGGGCAGGCTGGTGGAAATGCAGCATGTTTCCCTCTCCTTTGGCGGGCGCACGGTTTTCTCCGATCTTTCCTTTTCCCTTTCAAGCGGGCAGATTCTGGCCATTACCGGAAAGAACGGCAGCGGAAAATCCAGCATTCTCCGTCTGATCACGGGCGAAAATACCCCCTCCTCCGGGGAAATGCATCTTTCCAGCCAGATGATTCTTTCCATCGTGCCCCAGCAGGCGGCGCTGAGCGGCTCCTTCCGGGCGTTCATCGAGGAAAGCGGCATTGATGAAACGCTGTTCAAGACCATTCTCCGCAAGCTGGGCTTTTCCCGGGAGCAATTCGAAAAGGATCTCAAGGCCCTCAGCGCCGGGCAGAAAAAGAAGGTCTTCATCGCCCGCAGCCTCTGCCAGCGCGCCCATCTGTATCTCTGGGATGAGCCGCTGAATTATATCGATGTGCTTTCCAGGATGCAGATTGAGCAATTGATCCTTAAGTTTCGCCCCACGATGCTGCTGGTGGAGCATGATCAGGCCTATATTGAACAGATTCAAGCGGATATTCTTGCGCTGTAATGCAAGAATTTGAAGGATTATGAAAGAAACGGATGGACGAAGGGCGGGAAATATGCTATAATTGCCCTGGCAGAAAATGCATCTCATTCCCGCGCATTCTTCATTATCTGATGACAGGAGGAAGCAATTGTGAAAAAAACGCAATTGGTAATTATGGCGGCCGGGCTTGGCAGCCGCTATGGCGGGCTCAAGCAGATGGATCCCGTGGATCCGCAGGGCCATTGGATCATTGATTTTTCCATTTATGATGCGCTGCGTGCCGGGTTTGATCAGGTGGTGCTGATCGTAAAGCCCGAAAACGAGCCGCTTTTCCGGGAAACGCTGGGCAAAAGGATCGGCGGCAAGGCGGATATCCTTTACGCGCATCAGACCCCCGATGTGCTGCCCGCGGGCTTTTCCATTCCCGAGGGCCGGGTAAAGCCCTGGGGAACGGCCCATGCCGTGCTGTGCGCCAAGGATCTGATCGATTCCCCCTTTGCGGTCATCAATGCCGATGATTTCTACGGCCCCAGCGCCTTCCGCGCCATTCATGATTTTCTGGTGAATGACGCCACGGAGAATGAAATGGCCATGGTGGGCTATCGGGTGGAAAATACGCTGACCGAAAACGGCCATGTGGCCCGGGGCGTATGCGCGCTGGATCAGGCCGGCGAATACCTGACCGGCATCGTGGAGCGCACCCGGATCGAGCCCCGGGAGGGCGGCGCGGCCTTTACCGAGGATGACGGCAAAAGCTATACCTTCCTTCCCGCCGGTACCATCGTTTCCATGAATCTCTGGGGCTTTTCCACCCGCATTCTCGGCGAAATCGAGGGGCGCTTTGCCGCCTTCCTTTCCGAAAATCTGCCGAAAAATCCCCTGAAATGCGAATATTTCCTGCCGCTGATCCCCAATCAGCTGATCAGCGAGGGCAAGGGCCGGGTGCGGGTCATTCCCACCCATGAAAAATGGTACGGCGTCACCTATCATGATGATATGCCCTTTGTTCAGCAGTCCATTGCCGAAATGAAAAAGGCCGGGCTGTATCCCGATGCACTTTGGGAGGAATAAGAAAATGCAGACCGTTATCAGCGCTTTTCCCCTTCAGGGCCAGCCCATCTCCTGCGAAAGATACGGCAGCGGCCACATCAACGAAACCTATCTGCTCAAAACAGATGCCCCCCATGCCTACATCCTGCAGAAGATCAATCATCATATCTTCCAGGATGTGGAGGGCCTGATGAATAATATCGCCGCCGTCACCGGCTATCTTTATCGGGAAACGCCGGATAGCCGCCGGGTGCTGACGCTGATTAAGACCAAGACGGGCGAAAATTATCACAAAACCGAAGCGGGCGAATATTTCCGCCTCTACGAATTCGTCACCGACAGCCTCTGCATGGATCGGGCGGAAACCGAGGAGGATTTCTATCAGAGCGCCGTGGCCTTTGGCGCGTTCCAGCAGCAGCTCTCCCATTTCCCCGCCGATACCCTGAATGAAACCATCCCCCATTTTCATGATACCATTGATCGCTATCGCATTTTCCATGAGGCGCTTGGGCAGGATCCGCTGGGACGGGCCGCCGCCTGCCAGGAGGAAATTGCCTTCGTCCTGGCGCGCGAAAAGGAAGCCGGCACCATGGTGCGCATGATGCAGGAGGGTCTTCTTCCCCTGCGCGTTACGCATAATGACACCAAGCTGAATAATGTCATGCTGGATGCCAAGACCCGCACGCCCCTGTGCGTCATCGATCTGGATACGGTCATGCCCGGCCTGGCTGGCAATGATTTTGGCGATTCCATTCGCTTTGGCGCCAATACCGCCGCCGAGGATGAGCGCGATCTTTCCAGGGTACGCTTTTCCCTGCCGCTGTTTGAGGCCTATGCCCGGGGCTTTCTCAGCGCCTGCGGCCAGGTGCTGACCCAGGCGGAAATTGATACCCTGCCCCTGGGGGCCAAGCTGATGACGCTGGAATGCGGCGTGCGCTTCCTTACCGATCATCTACTGGGCGATACCTATTTCCGTATCCATAGGGAAAATCATAATCTGGATCGCTGCCGCACCCAGTTTAAGCTGGTAGCCGAAATGGAGGGCTGCTGGGCGCAGATGAATGAAATCATCCATCGGGTGGCGGGCAGATAATACGCGGCGCTGCATGGCGCCGGGCAAAGCAGGTGAATTTTCTGTCAGGGCATATAAAACGCGCCCTCGCCTGAAAAAATGCGCGTTTTCCCCCGGGCGGAACGGAAAACCGGCGGTATCCCCGCTTTGCGCTTCAATCCGCATTCGCCCGGAACCGCCGGGGATTTTCTCCCTCTTCGCAGTCGATTTTGTCACTTCCGCGTGAAAAATTGTCATGACAGGAAGGATAAAATACGCTATCATAAAAATGATTCGGTGCGGTCATTCCGCACGCAATGGAAACGGAGGAAAAATATCATGAAGCATGTACCCGTTGGTTATCAGCTTTATTCCGCCCGCGAAGAAGCGCAGAAGGATCTTGCCGCCGTCCTCAAGGGCCTCAAGGAAATGGGATATGACGGCGTGGAATTCGCCGGCTTCTATGGCAAGACCGCCGAAGAAGTGAAGGCCCTGCTGGATGAAAATGGTCTTGTGGCCGTCTCCAGCCATGTGCCCGTTGCCGCTATCGAGGCCGATATGTTCGGCACCATCGCCTATCATCAGGCCATCGGCTGCAAATATATCGCCATCCCCTATCTGGATGACGCCCATCGCCCCGGCACCCCCGGCTTTGCCGATATGCTGAAGCTGATCTATAAGTTCGGCCGTCTCTGCAAGGAAGCGGGCATCCAGCTGCTCTATCACAATCATGATTTTGAATTTGTTGATCTTTCCGGCATGTATGGCCTGGATTTCCTCTATGCCGCCGTGCCCCCCTGCACGCTGAAGACCGAAATCGATACCTGCTGGGTCAAGTACGCCGGGGAGGATCCCGCCGCTTACCTGCGCAAGTATACCGGCCGCGCCCCCGTGGTGCATCTGAAGGATTTCGTTGGCCGCAAGGGCGAGGGTACCCCCTATGGCCTCATCGGCCAGGCCAAGCAGGCGGATGCCGTGGCCTTCGAATTCCGTCCCTTCGGCCATGGCTGCCAGGATGCCAAGGCCGTGGTGGAAGCGGGCATTGATGCCGGCGCCGAATGGTTCGTTGTCGAGCAGGATCAGTGGTATGATCGCCATCCCCTGGAAGCCGCCAAAATGAGCATCGATACGCTGTACGATCTGGGCCTGAAGGAGCGCTAAACCCTTCGTATGGAGAGGATATTTGCGGAAGGGGACGGCTGCGTCCCGCATTCCCTCCCGCGTTTCCTCCCAAACCCCGGCTTTTGGATGAAGCAAAAAGGCAGCCATCTGCCTGAATGCACTTGAAACAAAAGAAACCAAAAAGAAGGTTCTTTGTCAAATGTTGGGGTGTAAAGAGAACGACAGCAGAATTCTCTTCCT
>CAZJUJ010000072.1:0-8808 GCA_964549135.1 uncultured Oscillospiraceae bacterium
ATGGGAGAATTCCGCCAAGTTGAATGCCAGTGAAGCAAAAAAGCGAAAGCATTGGCCTCTAAATATTCCTCCTCCCAAAAACCGGTTTTGGATGAATCAAAAAGAAAAAACCAGATTGGATGCCAGCGAAGCAAAAGGAAGCAAGCAGTAAGAAACAAAACAGCAATGCCCATACCAAACACAGGAGCATTGCTGTTTCGTTCAAAGCGCTATTCTTTTTGCTGATCTGGCATTCAATTTGGGTTTATCCCTCAAAGAATCATCCAGAGCCGGTTTTCGGGAGGGCGCGGGAGGGGGCTTTTGACGCAAAAGCATCCTCCCGCAATTATTGTTCCCCGTTCTCCCCGTCCCCTACACCTCCGGGCGCGGAACGGTCACCAGCGCAGGGGTGTGACCGGTAGCGGGCAGATATTTTTCCAGGAAATCCCGCATAGAGAGGCGGATGGAGGCCGTATTAACGCAGGGGTGGCAGCCCAGCTGCTCCGCCCGGAGCAATTCCTCATCCAGAATCAGCCGCACCTCCCGTGCGCTTTCGAAGAGAAGCCCCATAGGGCTCACCGCGCCGGGGGCGATATGGAGCAGCCGCTGCATATCCTCCGGGCTGCCGAAGGAGAGGCGGGATACGCCCAGCTGCCGGGAAATATCCTTGGTTTTAAAGGGCTTATTTTCCTGAATCATGAAAAGATAAAACACCGTTTTCTGCTGATTGCAGAGAAACAGATTCTTGCAGATTTCGCCGCCCAGTGCCCGATCGATGGCCAGGCAATCCTCCATGGTATGCACCGGCTCATGATCGATGCGATAAAAGGGGATTTCATGCCGATTCAGAAAGGCGTAAACGGCATTTTCATTCTCTGCGCGCTGCTCCCCGGGCGCGCCGAAATGCAGGGTATACATAGGTGGCCTTCCTCCTTGCCGATGCCTGCCGCTCAGGCGTTTTTTTCCGTTCCCTCCACCATGGCGGCAAATCGTCTGGCGCTTTGGGCCATGTGCTGAAAGCCCTCCAGATAATTTTCCGGCGCATAGGCGGCCAGATAGGTATCCGCCTCCAGGGTGATTTCCCCCGCATAGCCGATTTCCCGCAGCGCCCTTGCCACCCCTTCAAAATCGATCTGCATGGAAAAGGGCAGCTGATGGGAATCGTGCCACAAATCATTATCATGCACATGCAGGGCCTGCAATTGCCCGCCCAGCGCCCGGATCATGGCCGGGGCGGAGGTATTCAGCCCCTTCATTTCGGCGTGACCGATATCCAGACAGGCCACAAAATCCGTATCCTTTACCGCCGCCAGATGCTCAAGAAAGCTCTCGGGATCGGAGCAGGCAGCCGGGGCGGCCTCATCCCGCTCCCGATTCCAATTCCACATATTTTCCGTGGCAATTTTGATCCCGCAGGCCTTGGCAAAGGGCAGCAGCGCGAAATACATTTCCGCATTCGTCTGCGCATCGGCATTGTTATCCGGATGAATGACGCAGATTTTGCCGCCCGCCTCCGCCGTGCATTCAATGGCGCGGATCAGAAAGGGCATGGCCCCAGGCTTGGCAGAGGGGAAGGGCGCATGGGATTGATTGCAGACAATGCCGTGATCCTCGCCGATTCGCTTCAGCCTTCTGGAATAGGCAAGATAATCCCGCCCGTTCAGGGGATGGGGAATATCCAGCGCGCACTGATGGGTATAATCCCAGCGGCGCATGGCAAACATGGAAAAATCCCAGCAGTCAAAGCCGGCGCGGGCGGCCAATTCCACCGCCTTTTCCTCCCCTACCGCCTTGGCGGCAGAGCCTATTTCTGTAGAAATCTTCATTCTGCACTTCTCCTTGCATCCTGCGCCGCCCAAATCGGGGCGGCGGCAGCCGTTTTCGTGTCTATCATACATCCTGCGTCCCCGCCCGTCAAGCCGATGCCGGAAGGGCGCGCCTGCTTTTTTGCCGTTTTTTGAAAAAAATCGGCGAATGCAGGGATTTTCTCCCGCTTTGCCGCTCCATTTTGTCTGCATTCTATGCTATAATGGAAGGGAGCGGGCAAACGGAAACGCCGGGGGCCCCGGGACGCTTTACCCCTGAAAAAGGAAACAGACGAAGGAGCAAAACAACGTGGACGCAAAAAGGGTGACCCGCAACGCGCTGCTTTCAGCCGGTATTTTTCTCATCGCCATCGCCCTGAGCATCGTTTTTCAGCAGCTGGGAGTGGAGGAGCATATCACCACCACCTTCGTTTTCGCCGTATTTCTCATATCGCTGCTGACGGATGGCTATGCATACGGCATCGCCTCCGCCCTGGGCGGCGTGCTGGCCGTCAATTATGCCTTTACCTATCCCTATTTTACCCTGGATTTCAATATCCCGGTCAATCTGATTTCGGCCATTATCATGACCGCCGTTTCGATCCTGACCGGCATGCTGACCACAAAAATCAAAAAATACGAGGCCGAAAAGGCCCGCAGCCAGCGGGAATGCATGCGCGCCAATCTGCTCCGGGCGGTCTCTCATGACCTGAGAACGCCCCTGACCGCCATCTACAGCGCGGGCTCCACCCTGCGGAACAAGCGGGGGCTTTTGACGGAGGCGCAGCAGGATACCATGCTGAAAAATATCGAGGAAGATGCGGAATGGCTGATGCGGATGGTGGAAAATCTGCTCTCCGTCACCCGGATTGATAACGGCCAGATCCGCATCGAAAAAACCGCCGTGATTCTGGATGAGCTGATTGATTCCGTCATGACCAAATTTCTCAATCGCCATCCCGGGCAGAAGGTGGAGATCAGTTTGCCCGATGAAATCACGGTGCTGTCCATCGATCCCATCCTGATTGAGCAGGTGCTGATGAATCTGCTGGAAAACGCCGTTTTCCATGCCCGGAATATGACCCGGCTCATTTTCCGCGTCTTCACCCTGGGGCAGAAGGTGATTTTCGAAATTGCCGATGATGGCTGCGGCATTCCCCGGGAGCGGCTGAAGGATATTTTTGACGGCCCGGGCAGGGCGGAAGATGGCGCATCCGGCGGCAATAAACGCAATGCGGGCATCGGCCTTTCGGTATGCGCCACCATCATCCGGGCCCACGATGGGGAAATCACCGCCGAAAACAGAAGGGAGGGGGGCGCGCTTTTCCGCTTTACCCTCGGAAAGGATGCAGCGGCCTATGATGAACAATAAATACAAGCTCCTCTTTGTGGAGGATGATGCCAATATCCGCACCGCGGTCGCCGCCCTGCTGGAAACCGAGGGGTATCAGGTGATCTGGGCCGATACCTGCCGCTTCGCCCTGAGCCTCTTTGCCTCTCATCAGCCCGATGCGGTGATTCTGGATCTGGGCCTGCCCGATATGGACGGCATGCGCTTTCTTGAAGCCGTGCGCCTGGATTCCCTCACCCCCATCATCGTGCTTTCCGCCCGCTCGGGCGATCAGGATAAGGTAAGCGCCCTGGATGCCGGGGCCAATGATTATGTGACCAAGCCCTTCAGCACCGGGGAATTGCTGGCCCGCATCCGTGCGCTGTTGCGGAATTATCGCTATCGCGCCAGCAGCGGGCGGCTGCCCGGCGGCAAATTCCGCTGCCAGGATCTTGTGATTGATTACGATGCCCGGCAGGTTTTCCTGGGCGGCAGGGAAATCCGCCTTTCCCAGACCGAATACAATATCATCGCCCTTTTATCCCAGCATTGCGGGAAGATGATGACCTACTCCGCCATCATCAAGGGCGTCTGGGGCCAGCCCAATGAGGGCAGCATCAAGAATCTGCAGGTCAACATGGCAAACATCCGCAAAAAATTCGGCGTAAAGCCGGGCGAGGCCCGGTATTTTACCAATGAATTGGGGGTGGGCTATCGGCTCAATGGCGAGCCGGAGGAGGAATGAGGGGCTTTTCCCTCATTTTTTGCATTTTTTTGCTGAATCTTTGCCAGGCATCGTGTATAATAGAGAATCGGGGAATGTTCCTTTTTTCCCCCTCCCCGCCTGCATGCATCCGCCAGACGGCTGCTGTATGAAAAAACAAATTCATCCGAGGTGTTGCTATGAGCATGCTTGAATTCCTGAACCAGATGCTGGGGAACCCCATGCTGCTGGTGGCCGCGCTGCTGACGCTGGGCGTCATTCTGGTCAACGGCTGGACGGACGCGCCCAACGCCATCGCCACCTGCGTTTCCACCCGGGCCATCAGCGTGCGCCGGGCCATCATCATGGCGGCCATCTTCAATTTTCTGGGCGTGTTCGTCATGACGTCCATCAATTCCTCCGTCGCCTTTACCATCTATAAGATGGTGGATTTCGGCGATAATTCCCGCCTGGCGCTGATTGCGCTCTGCGCCGCCATGGCGGCCATTGTGATCTGGGCCACGGTGGCATGGTATTTCGGCATTCCCACCAGCGAAAGCCATGCGCTGATTGCCGGGGTATCCGGCGCGGCTGTGGCCATTCAGAATAGCTTTTCGGGCATCAACGGCGCGGAATGGATCAAGGTGCTTTACGGCATCGTGCTTTCCACGCTGCTGGGCTTTGGCCTGGGCTTTGTCAGCTCAAAGCTGACGGTGCTGCTCTTCCGCAATCAGAACCGACTGAAGACGGAGCGCTTCTTTTCCGGGGCGCAGGTGGCCGGGGGCGCGGCCATGGCCTTTATGCATGGCGCCCAGGACGGGCAGAAATTCATGGCCATTTTCCTGCTGGGCGCGGCCTTTGCCGATGGCCAGTCTGGGGCTTCCAGCTTTGCGGTGCCCCTGTGGCTGATGGTGCTTTGCTCTGTGGTCATGAGCCTGGGCACCTCCATCGGCGGCTACCGCATCATCAAATCCGTGGGCATGGATATGGTCAAGCTCAAGCCCTATCAGGGCTTTGCGGCGGATTTTTCCGCCACGATCTGCCTGCTGCTCTCCTCCCTGACCGGTATTCCCGTCAGCACCACCCATACCAAAACCACCGCCATCATGGGCGTGGGTGCGGCAAGAAGGATCAGCAATGTCAATTGGAGCGTAGTAAAGGATCTGGTGCTTACCTGGGTGTTTACCTTCCCCGGCTGCGGCCTGCTGGGCTTTGGCATGGCCAAGCTATTTCTGATGATTTTTGCATAAGGAGAGAAAAACAATGGCGAAAAAGAATAACGATTACTTCAAGCTCATCGAGCAGCAGACGGCCTATTGCCTGGAGGCCTCCAACCTTCTGGAGGAAATCCTCTGCAAATTCCATGCGGACAGCATCGGCGCCTATCGCACCCGGATGCATGAAATTGAGCATGCCGCCGATAAGGTTCACCACGATATTCTCAATAAGCTGTCCACCGAATTCATTACCCCCATCGATCAGGAGGATATTCTGCGGCTGGCCCAGATCATGGATGACATTACCGATGCGCTGGATGAAGCGGTGCTGGATTTCTACATGTATCATATCGATGCGGTGCCCGCCCGGGCGGCTGAGCTTTCCCGCATCGTGAACCGCTGCGTAAACGCCCTGCGGGAGGCGGCATGCGAGCTGAAAAATTTCAAAAAGCCCGCTGCCCTGCGCGCCCTGATCGTCAAGGTCAATGATATTGAGGCCGAGGCCGACGATGTGTATGCCGAGGCCATCTATGAGCTTTTCGGCTCCTCTGCCGACGGCAGACTGCTGCTGGGCGCCAAGGCCGTTTACGAAAGCCTGGAAAGCTGCTGCGATATGTGCGAGCATGCCACCGATGTCATCGAGCAGGTCATCATCAAAAATACCTGATGCCCGGCAAAAAAGCGGCTTGACAGAACCAGAATTCCGTGTATAATAATCACAAAATCTTCAGGAGGTGCGGCGATGTTCAGGGATCATTCCATGCTGAATAATCCCCAGCCCGGGAATAAAAATCCCCGGGCTTGCATTGCCGCATCTTTTTTAAGCTGATTTGATCCGGCTTATCATCCAAATGCATGCAGTGCAGGCTGAAACGAGGCGTTTCCCCTGCGCTGTATTTTTTTATTTTCAAGGAGGGAAACAGACATGAATGCAACCATCGATATAACCGGCGTCGCCTTAACCACCCCCCGGCTGCTGCTCAGGCCCTGGCGGGAAACCGATCTTGAGGATCTCTACGCCTATGCCAGCGCAGAGGGCGTGGGCCAGATGTGCGGCTGGCTGCCCCATCAGAGCATCGAGGAATCCCGGCGCATCCTTTGCCGTTTTATCGAAGAAAAGCATGAATTTGCCCTGGAATACCAGGGCAGGGTCATCGGCGCGGTGGGGCTGCATCAGTACAGCGAAGCGCATTACCCGGAGCTTGCCAATCTTTCCGGCTGCGAAATCGGCTATGTTTTGTCCAAGACTTACTGGGGCCAGGGGCTGATGCCCGAGGCGGTCAGGGCGGTGATCAAATATCTGTTTGACACGGTAAAACTGGATTTTATTCTGGTGGGGCATTTTGACTGGAACCGCCAATCCGCCCGGGTGATTGAAAAATGCGGCTTTCAGTACATCAAAAGCTGCCCCTATGAAACGCAGTACGGCAAGATCGAAAATTCGGAGGAAAGCATTCTCTATCGCAGGCATTATATGGATGGCTATTTCTATGA
Organism: uncultured Oscillospiraceae bacterium; assembly: GCA_964549135.1. Taxonomy (GTDB): domain Bacteria; phylum Bacillota; class Clostridia; order Christensenellales; family Aristaeellaceae; genus RUG563. Next base: position 6,529 of record CAZJUJ010000072.1, read on the forward strand.
AAACGATACGGCGCTTGTGCAGGAGATTTACCGCCGCTTTGACGAAAGCACCCGCCTGACCCAGTCCAAGGCCGCCCGGGTGGAATTTCTGACCAACACCAGATACATCGAAAAATACCTGACCCCGGGCGCAAGCATCCTGGATATCGGGGCCGGCGCAGGGGAATACAGCCTCTATTTCGCCCGAAAGGGCTATCGGGTATCCGCCCTGGAGCTTTCTGACAGCAATATCGCAGCCTTCCGCAGGCGGCTGACCCCGGCGGACAGCATCGATCTATCCCAGGGAAACGCCCTGGATTTAAGCCGATATCCCGATGCCGCCTTTGATATCGTGCTGCTGCTGGGGCCGCTGTATCATCTGCACAGCGAAAGGGATCAATTGCGCTGCATCCGGGAGGCCAGGCGCGTCTGCAGGCCGGGCGGCAAGCTGTTTTTCGCCTTCATCGCCAATGATATGGTGATCCTGACCATGTTTAACGAGCATCCGGATTATTTCCTCAACGGCCCCTACAACAAAAAGACCTTCCGCTGCGATGATTTTCCCTTTGTATTCCATACGCTGGAGGCCTGCCGCAGTCTGCTGAAAAAGGGCGAAATGAAGCCATTGCATGAGGTAGCCTCCGATGGCGTCAGCGAGCTGATGAAAGCAAAAATCAACGAAATGGATGATGAAAGCTTTGCCCAGTATCTGCGCTTTCATTTCTATACCTGCGAAAAGCCGGAGCATCTGGGGGCCTCCAATCATCTGCTGTTTGTGGCTGAAAAGGCCTGAGTAAAAATGCACCATCTGCAGGCTTTCCCCTGCCGATGATGCATTTTTGATTTTCGCGCTTTTTCTCTGCGGTGCGCCCGCTATCCTTATTTTTCCTCGGCCCGCACCCAGTAAAGCGCGCGGCCCTCATATTCCAAGAGGAGATAGCCTGCTCCCGCTTCACTCTCCCTGAATTCATAGAAGGAGAGCGTTTCCTCCCTTTCCTCCGGGGAAAGGGTCATCCTCACCGCATAGCGCCCGGTATCTCCGTCGGGCTGCCAAACGCCCCTCCCGGTGCATTCGCCCAGGCCAAATTCCACGGCCCCATCGCCGCCGATGCGCAGATAGGCGCTTGTTTCCCCCAGGGAAAGCCCGGGATTGCAGCCCTCGGTATAGGCAGTATCCAGCGCCCAGGCGCCCTGCAGTCCGATGGGCTCTGCCGTTTTCGCTTCTTCGCCGGGCAGCAGGCAAACCGCCGCCATGCAGAGAACAATCGCCAGCGCCAGCGCCCCAAAGCCAAGCCTTTTGCCTTTTTTCATGCCTTTGTATCCTCCTTGGGGCGAATCATCCTCGCCCATCCCTGACAGGGTATCATATACCCCGGCAAAATGCAAGGGGCAATTGTAAAACATTCGCGGCTGGAATCTGCTGGCGTCAATGATAGGTGACAGGAAAAAGGCGAGGAAGCAGTCAGGGGAAGGGTGGAGATTTGCGCAGCAAATACGACCCGCCCTTGACTGCGGGCAGATGACAGAATGCTGTCAGGCCGGCTCGATATCACTCAGAACATGACAGCAAGGCAATCGGCAAATGCAGCATTAGGTGACCGCAAGCCCAGGCAATGCTTGATGTATTAAGTGTTTTCATGATGTATCCCCTATTTACGAAAACTTTCTCTGTATGCCGGATACACCTTCCGTACAATCAAGAAAAGATTGGCCAGGGCAATTGCCCCGTATATCAGCTGTACAACTGCTTCGGGTATTCCAAAAAGCAAAATCCCATTCATATCTCCACCACCGACAAAACGATAGAGAAATGACAGGTAAGTCGGGTCCAGCAAAAGAAACGCCAGTGTTGTATAATATCCGATCGCCCGAAAAACCTTGCTTTTGCTCGCTGTAATTCGAGGCAAGAACAAAACCCCAATATATGCCGCAAACAATGTAGCGATACTGCCGACGATGCAGAAGATCCCTGTCTGAATGTCTGTCAACCGTTCGACATTCGCGACGACCTGAACGCCGACACCCAATATTCTGATTTGCTCAAACACACCATAAATCAGTGCCACGATCACATGACTGCCCTCATGGATCAGGTAATAAAGAAAAATTGCACAAATCAAGGCGAACCATTTTCGTGCATTTTGAATTGTCTTTTCTCTCATGAAATAGCTCCTTTCGTGCGTTTTTGTTCCTGAATCCAATGGTATAAAAACTGCATCTGTTCCGCTGTGTGGAACCAGTGTTCGCCGTTTTCCATAACGGTCAGGGATGCTCCGTGGTCGTTGGCAAAGGTGGTCACGG
>CAZJUJ010000073.1:0-8667 GCA_964549135.1 uncultured Oscillospiraceae bacterium
GAGGGGGCGCGGGGGAACCACTTTTGACACAAAAGTGGTTCCCCCGCAAATTATTTCCCGTTCTTCCCCCGTTATTTCACCGGGAAATCAAAGCCTGTATCCTTAAAGGGCTCGTTCCGCAGTCTGTAATGCCACCATTCCTGTTCAAAGCCGCGGAACTGATGCTTTTCCATCACGGTTTTGAGCAGTTCCCGATTCTTTTCCTGTTCCGGGGTAATGCCCTTCGCCCCATGCCAGGCCAGCTTGCCGAAATAATCAAAGCCGGTGCCCATATCCAGAGGATTACCTTCCATATCGGTCAGGGTCATATCCACGGCGCTGCCCCGGCAATGGCTGGAATTGCGGGCGATATACCCCTGATCCACCAGAAGGATTTTCTTTTTGAATTCGGGATAGAATTCCTCCTGCATGCGCTTATCCTCGGCATCATAGGCCCAGCGCACAAAATGCCGGACGGCGCTCTGGGGGCGATAGGCATCATAAATCATGATGCGATAGCCCATCTGGCGGAATTCATCCGCCGCCTCCTTCAGCGCCTCTGCGGCCTCATTCGTCATAATGGCATAGGGCGCTTCATAGCCGTCAATCACATCGCCCACAAAATTATGGGTGCCGGCATAGCGCATATCCAGGATCACATCCTCAATGACTTCATGCACATAGCAGAAGCCCTCGGGCAATTCATGGGCAGGCTCCGCCGCCCCGCTGTAAATGGGAGAAAAGAAGAGAGAGGAAAGAAGCATTGCCATCATCATCCTTTTAAATCGTATTATCATAGGTAAATTTAACCTCCTGCGGATGCCCCCAGAGATAATAGGTGATATAAATATCCCGAACCGCATGGGGCTCCCCCTTGGTCAGCAGCACGCACCAGATATCCCGGGTCTGCCCGGCAGGAATGATGATTTCCTCCGGATCGCCGTAAAACAGCACATCCTGGCTCAGGGGTGCAATCTCCATCTCCACCATTTCGGCATCAATCAGGCCGGGATTTTTGATTCTGAGGGTATACATATAATAGCTGTAATCGGCGGCAGGCCCCAATTCCCCGCTCTTCAGCATGGTGCCAATCAGGCTTCTCTGGGCCACCGCCATGCGCAGCGTTTCAAATTCCGCCGCCCGCTCCTCCGCCGAAAAGACCTGCAGGCCCTTGCCGATCACCTGAAGGGAGCTATTGAACAAACCATAGCCCAGGCAGGCCCCTGCCGCCAGCACCAATACAATCAGCAAAATTGCCGCTGTTTTCACCCTGCCTCATTCCTCCATCTGGGAAAGAATGCGATTCATTTCCTCAATCATTTCCGAATCCTTCAGCCGGAATTTAAATTCTACCCGGCGGGATTGATCCATATTCACCGTGCCATCGCTGTTATAGACAGGATCAGAAAAGCTGCGGCCCTTGGCGGTCAGCAGCAGTTGCAGCTGCTGCAGCTGCCCGGGGGAAAGCGAGGGCAATTGCAGGCAGTATTCCGCCACCGAAAGGGCGCGATTCTGGGATAGCTTCAGATTGGTCATATAGCTGCCCGCCGTATCGGTATGCCCCTCGATAATGATTTCGCCCACATAATCTACATATTCATCCTGCATCAGCACGCTGAGATACACGGGCAGAAACCGTGAAAGCAATTCCTGGCCCGAGGGCTTGATGGTGCTGGAATTGGAATCAAAGAATACGGCGCTGTCCAATACAATATCGCCGGTGGCCGCATCCACGGCGGCCCGCAGATTGGCCTTGACCAGCGCATCGCTTAATTCCTCAATGATCTGGGTGCGCACGCCGATTAAATCGTCAATGCGCTGCTGCTGGGTCAGCATTTCGCTCTTCTGGGCATCCAGCACCGTCTGCATGGCGGCCAGCTTATCGGCCTGCTCTGCCAATTGCAATTGCAGCAGCGCCTGCTCCTCCTCCTTGGTAAGCAGCGCGCTCTGCGCCGCCTTGAGATCGCTTTCCTGCTGATCCAATTGAATCTGGATGGCGGCCAATTCCTCCTGCTTGCCCATGAGGGTCACATTGGCGGCCTCCAGTTCCTCCTCCCGCTGCACCAGGGTAATGGTGGCCTTATCCAATTCGGTTTTCTGCTCGTTAAGCTGGTTTGTTTTGATTTTCAGCATGCTGTAATACTGGTATACGCTGTATACCACCGCCAGCACGAAAACCAGCAGCAGCGAAGCCATCATATCCGAATAGGATATCCAGTGCGCGCCGCTGTCCGTTCCCTGGGGGGCGCGGCTGCCCTTCCGCTTCCGGCTCATTGCGCTTCCTCCGTCTTTTTCATGGCCCTGGTCATATCGCTGATGGCCCGCTGCAGCCGGGAGAGGGCGGTAATGCAGCCCTCGGTCTCCTGCTGATATCGCGCATCCTGCCCGCCCTTGGCGGAAAGCGCACGAATGGCCTCCAGCTTTTCATTCATGGCCGCCAGCACGCTGTGGATATTTTCGTCAAACATGCCCAGCGCCCGGGAGAAGCCGCCGGTGATCTGCTCCACAAAGGCGGCGTAGGTATCGGAGAGCTTTTCACTGCTTTCATCCATTTTCCGGGCCAGCTTATCCGTGGCGGAAATGGCGCCGCCCGTCTGCTCCTGCACCGCCTGCATCACCTGACCGCTCCAATGGGCATATTCCTGCATGGCGCCCTGCAATTCCTTCTGGGCGTTTTTCAGGGACGCCAGAAAATCCGCCTGCTCCTGAGAGGCGGTCATCAGCCCGGAAAGCACCTGCGAGCCATGGGTCAGAAATGCGCCGCTGCTCTCCTGGGCCTGATCCAGGGTATCGATGTAGCCCTCAAAGCGCTCCATCACCCGGTTGGTTACATGCTGCACCTGCCTGAGGCCCTTGAGGATCTCATCAGCCGCCGCCATGGTGCGCTCCAGCGCCTCGCTGGAAATGCTCTGGGCCTGATTGACCTGGGATAGCGTCTGCCCCAGCTGCGTAAACTGCCCGCCCAGGGAATGATTCATCTGCACGATGAATTGATTGGCAATATTGGCCACCCCATCCATCTGGGCCTGGGTCTGGCCGAGAATAAATTGATTCATGCTGTTTGCAACCGGGGCCAGGGATTTTTCCACCGAGGAAACAATGCCCTCGCTGACCCGGGCACCCATATCCGTGGAAAGGCGGCGCAGCATGGCGGCGCGGTCCTCCTGCTGGCAGATGATCTGCACGCTGTCCTCCAGCGGCTTCTGCATCACCAGATCGGTAAACGCATCATGAAAATCATCGATGGCCCGAACCGCGCTGCCATAGGCCATGCGGCTCAGCATATTAAAAACAAGAGAGCAGGAAATACCGGCGATGGAGGTCATAAAGGCAAAGGTCATGCCGCCGATCATCTGGGGAATGCTTTCCATGGTCTTGGCGGCATCGCTGACATCCAGGCCGCCCAGACCCCGCATCAGGCCGATAAAGGTGCCCAGAATGCCAAGGCTGGTCAGCAGGCTGGGAATAATTTCAGCCAGCTGGGAATGCCCCACGGCATGAATGGCCGTATCGTCATTGATATAATCCTCTACGTTGCAATTCAGGCCCCGGGCATCCAACTGCTCTGCATTGACCAGAAATCTGCGCCACGCACCCTGCATATCCCTGCCCAGGAACATCACATCCTGCCAGACGGGCCGCCCCTCGCCGGAGGAGGTTTCCAGCAGATGAATGCCCCGCCGCAGCCGACGGGCAGAGCGGCAGACCGGCAGCACGCATTTGATCAGCCCCACAAGCACCACCAGCCCAATGGCCACATACACCAGAAAATCAACCAAATTCGCAGCGAGGCTCTCCATAATCTCCTGCAATTTTTCCACTCCTCTCTTGCGCAATTTCACCTTCCTTATTGTAACGGATTTCACCTAAAAATGCAACACAATTGTAATATTAAGCCGGGTCAAAATGTAAATTCCTTTCCCGCTTCTCTGCCAAAATGCGCCTTCTCTGCCGCCCTTCCGCCGGAAAGCGCCGCTTTTTTTCGGCCTTATGCCCCTTCTTTCCCCCTGCAAGGATTGACAGCCCTCCCCAGTTGCGATATATTATATAAGATGAATTTTTTTCTTGGAGGTTTCCATGCGCCTGATTTCTCTTATGCTCGCCCTGATGCTGATTTTCTGCGCCTGTCCTGCCCTGGCCCAGAGCGCCCCGGCAGAAATCTATATGGCCCCCAAGCAGATTACCGTTACCTTTACCGGGGATTGCACCCTGGGCTGCACCCCGCTGGAAAGGGCGCAGGAAAGCGGCTTTGAATCCTTCATCGAAAAAAACGGCCTGGAATATCCCTTTGCCAATGTGCGGGATATTTTCCTTCAGGATGATCTGACCGTCATTAACCTGGAGGGTGTCTTTTATGATCTGGACGCCAACCGCGCCAATAAAACCTACACCTTCCGCGCCCCCATGTCCTATGCCGAAATGCTGCCCCTCAGCGGCATTGACGCCGTTTCCATCGGCAATAATCATTCCCTGGATTACGGCGCGCCCGGCCAGCGGGATACCCTCATCGCCCTGGAGAACAACGGCATCGGCTGGTTCGGCACCAATGAATACGCAAACGGCACCTATATTTTCGAAAAGGACGGCGTAAAGATCGGCTTCGTTTCCGCCTATATCTCCTATTGGTGGGGCAAGGGCAATTCCGCCATTATCAAGCAGTGCTTTGCCGATCTTGAGGCGGCGGGCTGCGCGGTGATTGTCGCCTGCATCCATGGCGGCGTGGAATATGATCTGCGCCATGATTCCCATCAGGAAAAAATGGCGGATGCCTTCATCCGCTACGGCGCGGATATCGTCATCGGCCATCATCCCCATACCATTCAGGGGCTCCGGGTCAAGGATGGGGTGACCACGCTGTGGAGCCTGGGCAATTTTTCCTTTGGCGGCAATTCCGATGTGCGCACCATGAATACCTATATCGCCCAGTTTACCTTCTCCTTTGATGAGGCTGGCAAATATCTGGGCCATCAGCTCAATATCATCCCCGCCCATGTTTCCGGCACGGCGGAATACAATAATTATCAGCCCGTGCTGGTCACCGGGGAGGAGGCCGACGCGGTCATCAAGGCCATCCAGTATGATGTCAAGGGTCTCAAGCTCAATCCCTATGTGGAGGGCGTGGGGGCCATCCAGAATTTCGTTCCCGCTGAAAACCCCTGATTTTTCCTCTGGTTTTTCCTGCCGCGCCTTGCAAAATTTCGCCCGGCGCGGTATAATACAGCCAATCATCCGCCAATAAATGGGAGGCATACGATGATCAACGCACGGGATTTTATCAAAAAGCTCAATCTGGAGGTACTCAGCCCCACCACCCGCAAGGAATGGGAAATCACATCGGCCGAGCTGAATCGGCCCGGCCTGCAGTTTGTGGGCTTCTATGAGCATTTCGCCTATGAACGCCCCCAGGTGGTGGGCCTTACGGAAATGGCCTATCTGGAATCTCTTTCCGATGAGGAGCGCAGAGAACGGCTGGAGGCCTATTTCTCCTGGCGCATTCCCTGCGTCATTCTCTGCCGGGGCATGATGCCCACCTCCGATATGCGGGAATTGGCCGCCGCCCATGATGTGGCGCTGCTGCGCACCGAATTGGTTACCACCCGCTTTTTCGGCAACGCCATGAATTATCTCAATCGCTGCCTGGCCCCCCGGGCCACTTTGCACGGCGTATTGGTGGATGTTTACGGCGTGGGCGTGCTGATTACCGGCGAAAGCGGCGTGGGCAAGAGCGAGGCGGCCCTGGAGCTTGTCAAGCGCGGGCATCAGTTGGTGGCGGATGACGTGGTGGATGTCTGCCGGGTCACCGATAACCGGCTCACCGGCGAATCGCCGGAAACCGTCCGCCATTTCATGGAGATTCGCGGCATCGGCATCATCGATATCAAGGCCATGTACGGCGTCGGCGCGGTGCTGATGAGCAAATCCATCGATCTAGTCATTCATCTGGAGCCCTGGAAGGAAAAGAAAACCTATGATCGCCTGGGCCTTTCGGAGGATTTCACCACCATCATGGATGTGCGGGTGCCCCAATTGGTGCTGCCCGTGCGCCCGGGACGGAATCTGGCCATTATCATTGAGGTGGCGGCAAGAAATTTCTCGCTGAAGCATATGGGCTATTCCGCCGCCAAGGAATTGGATCGCCGGCTGAACGAAATGATGATGGGCATCGGCAAGGAAGAAGATTAATCAAATTTACTATACGGAGGAATGAATCATGGTATACATCGGCATTGATCTGGGCGGCACCAATATTGCCGTGGGCGTGGTCAGCGAGGCGGGCTCCATCCTGGCAGAGGCTTCCACCAAAACCCTGGCCCAGCGCCCCTATCAGGAGCTGGTTCGGGATATGGCCGACTGCGCCAAGAAGGCCCTTGCCAAGGCCAATCTCACCGTGGATGATGTAAAATCCATCGGCATCGGCATCCCCGGCACCGCCGATCAGGAAAAGGGCCTGGTCATTTTCTGCACCAATCTGGGCTGGGCCAATGTGCCCCTTCGGGACGAAATGCAGAAATACATCAATAAGCCCGTCTTCATCGATAATGACGCCAATGTGGCCGCTCTGGCTGAAAATTTTGCGGGCGTCAGCGCGGGCTGCAAAAGCAGCGTGCTGCTGACCCTGGGCACCGGCGTCGGCGGCGGCATCATCATCGGCGGCAAGACCTGGACCGGCGCCCATGGCCGGGGCGGCGAGGTTGGGCATATGACCCTCATCCCCGATGGCGTGCCCTGCACCTGCGGCAATAACGGCTGCCTGGAGCGCTATTGCTCCGCCACCGCCATCATCCGCATGGCCCAGCAGGAATGCCTGGGCTATCCGGACAGCGCCATTCTGAGCAAGGCGGGCGGCGATCCCGAAAAGATCAACGCCAAAATCGTCATCGATGCCGCCAAGGAGGGCGATCCCGTGGCCGTGCGCGTGTTTGATCAGTACGCCCGGTATCTGGCCCTGGCCATCAATACGATTACCGCCTTCTTCGATCCCGAAATGGTGGTGCTGGGCGGCGGCGTAAGCCAGTCCGGCGATTTCCTGCTGAACGCAGTACGCGCCCTGCTCCCCCGCTATCTGATGTTCAAGGCTCTGCCCGGCCCCCGGCTGGAGCTTGCACGGCTGGGCAATGAGGCGGGCATCATCGGCGCGGCCATGCTGGGCAAATAAGTTTGCCTCAAAACCCTTTGCTTATTCTATTTTGTTTGGAGGATGCAGACCATGGATTATACCATTCGGCAGCTTTTCCGGGAAACCCCGGCGGATCAGACGACCGTAACCGTCTCCGGCTGGGTGCGTACCCTGCGGGACAGCAAGGCCTTCGCCTTTATTGAATTGAATGACGGCACCTTCTTTAAGAATGTGCAGGTGGTCTGCGAGGAAAATCTGGAGAATTTCAAAGAGGTTACAAAAATTACTCTTGGCAGCGCCATCACCGTAACCGGCATCCTGGCCCTGACCCCCGAAATGAAGCAGCCCTTTGAAATCAAGGCGCAGAAGGTGGAGGTGGTGGGCATGAGCGCCCCCGATTATCCCCTGCAGAAGAAGCGGCATACCTTTGAATATCTGCGCACCCAGGCTCATCTCCGGCCCCGCACCAATACCTTTTCCGCCGTTTTCCGCATTCGCTCTCTGGCGGCCCAGGCCATCCATGCCTTTTTCGCCAGCCGCAGCTTCGTCTATGTCCATACGCCCCTGATCACCGCCAGCGATTGCGAGGGTGCGGGCGAAATGTTCCGGGTCACCACGCTGGATCTGAATAATCTGCCCCGGGATGAAAAGGGCAATCTCAAGGAGAACGAGGATTTCTTCGGCAAGCCCGCCAACCTGACCGTTTCCGGTCAGCTGAACGGCGAATGCTATGCCCAGGCCTTCCGCAATATCTATACCTTCGGCCCCACCTTCCGGGCGGAAAAATCCTATACCCCCCGGCATGCCGCCGAATTCTGGATGATCGAGCCGGAAATTGCCTTTGCCGATCTGAATGACGATATGGAACTGGCGGAGGACATGCTCAAGTATGTCATCGCCGATGTGATGGCCAAGGCCCCCGAGGAAATGGAATTCCTCAATAATTTCGTGGATAAGGGCCTGATTGAGCGGCTGACCCATGTGGTAAACAGCAAATTCGCCCGGGTTTCCTATACCGATGCCATCGATATTCTGCAGAAGGCCGATAAGGAATTTGAATACAAGGTCTTCTGGGGCATGGATATTCAGACCGAGCACGAGCGGTATCTGGCCGAAAGCCATTTCGGCTGCCCGGTGTGCGTTTACAATTATCCCAAGGATATCAAGGCCTTCTATATGCGCCAGAACGACGACGGCAAGACCGTGGCGGCGGTGGATGTGCTGGTACCCGGCATTGGCGAATTGATCGGCGGCAGCCAGCGCGAGGAGCGGCTGGATGTGCTGGAAAAGCGCATTGATGAATTGGGTCTGGATAAGCAATCCTACTGGTGGTATCTGGAGCTGCGCAAATACGGCACCACGCCCCATGCCGGCTTCGGCCTGGGCTTTGAGCGCCTGATCATGTATTTGACCGGCATTTCCAATATCCGCGATGTGCTGCCCTTCCCCCGCACCACCGGCAGCGCGGATTTCTGATTCCGCCTTCAAAGCGGCAGATTTCTCCCGGTCAAAAAACATCGGTTCTTTGTCAAATGTTGGGGTGTAAAGAGAACGACAGCAGAATTCTCTTC
>CAZJUJ010000074.1:0-8591 GCA_964549135.1 uncultured Oscillospiraceae bacterium
GGTTTTCGGGAGGGGGCGGGAGGGGGCTTTTGACGCAAAAGCCTCCTCCCGCAATTTCTTTTCGCCGTTTTCCCAGAGCCGGTTTTCGGGTGGGTGCGGGAGGGGACTTTTGACGCAAAAGTCTCCTCCCGCAATTTCTTTGCCGAATTTCCAGAACTGATTTTCAAGATGAGGAAAGACTTCTGTAAGCCCTCCTGAATGCCCGTGAAGCAAAAGCATAAGCATGCTTGCAGCTTCACTGGCAAGGAATCGGGTGAAAGAACATTTGATTGTTCCAGAGCCGGTTTTCGGGAGGGCGCGGGAGGGGGCTTTTGACGCAAAAGTCTCCTCCCGCAATTATACCCCGTTTTCCCCCGTCACCCGCGTTCGACGGCGATGGCGGGGTCTTCCTCCAGGACGCGGTACATTTCGGCGGCGTTTTCCTTGCGCACGACCTCGCGGACATCGGTAATCTGATACTTGCCGACGCGGTTGCCGAAGCGGATTTCCATCACATCGCCCTCCTTCACCTCGGCGCCAGCCTTGGCGGGCTTGCCATTGATGGAAACGCGGCCGCCGTCGCAGGCCTCCTTGGCCACGGTGCGGCGCTTGATAATGCGGGAAACCTTAAGGTATTTATCCAGACGCATGCTTTATTCCTCCCTGCGGGGGCCTCTTCCCGGGGGAAGAGGAGAAAGAAGAAGGCGTGCCCGAAGGCACGCCCTGAACGAATCAAATCAGTTGATGCTGTCCTTGAGGGCCTTGCCGACCTTGAAGGAAGCAGTCTTGCTGGCGGCGATGGTGATTTCCTCGCCGGTGCGGGGATTGCGGGCGGTGCGGGCGGGGCGTTCCTTGCTTTCAAAGGTGCCGAAGCCAACCAGCTGCACCTTGTCACCGGCCTTCAGGGTTTCGGTAACGACTTCCACAAAAGCGCTCAGGGCCTTTTCGGCATCCTTCTTGGATAATTCGGCCTTCTGAGCCAGGGCAACGATCAATTCAGATTTGTTCATGCGATATACCCTCCATTATGTTTGAATGACAAGCCGCAGAGCCAGTCCGCGGACGTTGTTTGCTACCTTCCCAGTATACATCCATTTCTGATAATGTCAAGCCCTCAAACGACTTTCCATCCTGCAAAATCGCATTTTCCATGGCCGTAAAGCGGGAAATGAATTTCTCCGTGGCCTGATGCAGCGCCTTTTCCGGATCAATACCGGCCAGCCGCGCCACATTGACACAGGCGAAAAAGAGATCGCCCATCTCCATTTCCAGGCCCTTTCCGCCATCCAATTCGGACAGCACCTCATCGGCCTCCTCATGCACCTTTTTCAGCGCCTCCCGGGGATCATCCCAGTCAAAGCCCACATCCCGCGCCTTTTTCTGCACCTTGGATGCCCGCATCAGCGGCGGCAGCCCGGCGGATACGCCCCGCAGCACATCGGATTGGGTGCGGAAGCCCCGCTCCTCCTTCTTGATCTTTTCCCAGTTTTTCAGCACCTCCTCCGCCGTTTCGCATTGATCGGTGCCGAAAATATGGCGGTGCCGATCAATCATCTTGCGGCAGATATCGGTGGTGATGTCGGAAAGCTCCATGGTGCCGTACTGGCGGCCTACATGGGCGTGGAATACCACCTGCAGCAGCACATCGCCCAGTTCATCGGCTACATGCTCCCAATCCTCTTCATCAATGGCGGCGGCGGCCTCATAGGCCTCCTCAATCAGGTATTTCCGCAGGGAATGATGATCCTGCTCCTTATCCCAGGGACAGCCATCCTCCCCCCGCAGAATCTCCATCACCCGCAATAGATCGTTGAAATCAAAGCGCGTGCGCTGGGTCAGGGGCAGGGGCGGAATCAGCGCCGCGCAGGTGTGATCATAGGCCGGCTGCCGATCCAGATCGGCCAGGGGCATTTCAATGAAGCTGCGCCTGGCCTCGTGGGAGGGCGGGAAAAAGAGAATTTTCTGCTCCGCATCCAGCCAGCGCAGCAATTCCAGCTTGCATTCGCCCATGAGCATCCGGGAATTGCATTCCAGAATGAGCAGCGGATTCTGGGTGGAGGTAAGGGAAAGGGAGGAGGCAGTCTGAATCTCAATTTTTTCCTGGGGCGCGGCGGCCAGGAAGGGCGCGGAAAGCGGCATGCCGGGGATCAGCTCCAGGGCCGCCTTGCCCGAAAGCACCTTGACCGTCTCATCGGCACAGGCATCAAATACCGCATAGCAGAGATCTGCTTCTGCCGCTATCGCCAATAGCCGCTCTGCCGCCCGCTGGCAAAGCTCGTCAAAATCCTCGCAGCTGTCATGCAGCGCATCCAGCGTTTCAAAGGATAACCCCTTTTCCGAAAGATATGCGGCGGCATCGCATTGGGCGGTGCGCAGCACCAGCTTTTTCGCCTGTTCCATGGCGGAAAGCGCGCCCAGCGTCAGGCATTCCCGGGGCCCGGGCCCCAGAGAAACCACCGTGATTTTGTTCATTTGAATCTCCTCCTCAGCCGCTGGGGCAGATCCTCCGGGCGCACCATGCCCGTTTTCCATGCGGCAATTGCATAAATCAGAACACCCAGCCCTACGCACAATAAAATGCCCAGCACCAGCATCAGCCCGGATAGCCCGGCGGCATCCCCAAAGAGAAAATGCCACGCCGCCCAGACCGCCGCGCCCATGAGCAACGAGCAGCCCAGGGGCTTGAGCAGCACATCCATGACCTGGAAGCGATAGCCGGTGTATTTGCAGACATAGAAAAGATTGGGAATCATGCTGGCGGTGTAGCAGAGCAGGGATGCCCAGGGCGCGCCATGAATATCCACCCCGGGAATGCGCACCAGCGTGTAATTCAGCGCGATTTTCAGCGCCACGCCCAATAGCAGCGTGTACATGGGAATGCGCTGCCGGCCCGCGCCCTGCAGAATGCCGCTGGTGGCCTGTACCATGGTGAAAAGCACAATGGTCAGGCTGCTGATGGTGAGCAAGCCCGCCGCCACATCCAATTGCGCGGGGGTATAGCTGCCCCGATAGCAGAGATAGAGCAGCGGCTGGGCCAACAGGCTCATGCCAATGGAGCAGGGAAAGCCAGTGACCGCGGCAAGGCGCAGGCCCGTCCCGGCCTCCCGGGCCACATACGCCCGATCCCCCCGGGCCAGCCCGGCGGCAATGGAGGGCACCAGATTGGTACTCATGGCCATGGCCAGGGCGGTGGGCACGTTAATCAGCGTCAGCACCGGCCCGGAATACGCGCCGTAGCGAATCAGCGCGTCCTCCCGCGCCATGCCCGCCTTTTCCATCAGCCCGGTCAGCATGACGCTGTCAATAAAGCCCGCCAGGGGCACAATGCACGCGCCAAGCGTGATGGGAATGGCCACGCGCACCAGCCGCCGGGCAATATCCGCCCCGGTAAGCAATTCCTCATTCTCCCGCTGCAAAAGCGCATCGCTCTTTTTTTCGGCATGCCGGTGCTGCAGCAGCATGTAAAGCAGGGCCGCGCCCTCGCCGATGGTGGAGCCCATAAGCGCCCCTGCCGCGCCCCAGGCCACCCCGCCCCGCTGCATGCCCAGGGCGGCCAGCGGCAGCGCAATGGCGACCTTGCCTACCTGCTCAATCAGCTGGGAAATGGCCGTGGGCATCATGCGGCGCATGCCCTGCATGTAGCCCCGATAGGCGCTCATGGCGCAGACGAAAAAGAGGCTGGGCGCAATGCAGAGATAGCCCGCGGCGGCCTCCTCCGTGCCCTGCCAACTGGCCACGGCGCCGGAAAAAACCATCAGCAGCAGCGTGGTTACCAGCCCCAGCGCGCATAAAAGATACAGCGCCGTTCGGAAAATCCGCCGGGCATTCCCCGGCTGCTCCTTGGTGACATAATGGGATACCATCCGGGAAATGGCCACCGGAATGCCGGCGGAGGAAATGGTCAAAAGCAGATTGTAGGCGGGGAACACCTTGTGATAGATGGCAATGCCCATGGGATCGATGATGTGGGCCAAAGGAATGCGATACAGCACCCCGACCACCTTGCATATCAGCCCCGCCAAGCCCAGAATGGATACGCCGCCGATCAGCGATCGTTGTTTCTGCGTCATGCTACGCCCTTTCTTTTTGCGGAAGGATGCCTGGAAAACGCATCATCTCCCCCGTCAAAGGTTCGGTTTTTTGGATTGCTGCCGCCAGCTCTCTCGCCAAATTCCCCGTTTCCCACTCCCGCGCTGGCAAACCCGCAGGCTTTGCGGCGGCAGGATCAGTCCAGGGGCGGTTTTCTTTGGGGAGAGCGCGAGAGGGTCTTTCTTTTTCAAAAGAAAGATTCTCTCGCCAAATTCCTCGTTCCCTGCTCCTGCGCTGGTAAACCCGCAGGTTTTGCGGCGGCAGGATCAGTCCAGAGGCGGTTTTCTTTGGGGAGAGCGCGATAGGGTCTTTCTTTTTCAAAAGAAAGGCTCTCTCGCAAAAACCTCTTTACTCCTCCGTCTCCTCGTCGGGCTCTTCCTTTTCGGCGCGGGCCACGGCGACGATTCGGCTGCCCTCGGCCACGCGCATCAGGCGCACGCCCTGGGTAGCGCGGCCGCAGAGGCGGATATCATCCACCGGCGTGCGGATAATGGTGCCGTCATCGGTGATCATCAGCAAATCCTCATCGGGATGCACCATCAGCTGGGCCACCAATTCGCCGGTTTTTTCGGTGAGCGTCATGGCAATAATGCCCTTGCCGTTGCGGCCGGTTTCGCGGAAGGCCTCGGCCTCCGTGCGCTTGCCGTAGCCGTTTTCGGTAATGGCCAATACATGCGCGCCCTCTTCGATGACGCACATATCGGTGACCCGATCATTTTCGGCCAGATTCATGCTGCGCACGCCATGGCTGATGCGGCCCATGGCGCGGACATGCCGCTCGTTAAAGCGAATGGCCTTGCCCTGCCGGGTGCCCAGCAGCAATTCTTCCCCATCGCGGCATAATTCAACCCCGATCAGCTCATCGCCCTCATTCAGCACGATGGAAATCAGGCCCGCCTTGCGCAGATTCTGGAATTCGGAAAGCGCGGTTTTCTTGATCAGCCCCTCCCGGGTGGCCATGATCAGATACCGGCCCTCGGCTATTTCGGGCATGGGAATCATATTGGTCACCTTCTCCCCGGCATTGAGCTGGAGCAGATTGATGATCGCCGTGCCCCGGGCGGTGCGCCCGGCCTCGGGAATCTGATAGCAGGTCAGGGTGTAAACCCGGCCCTGATTGGTGAAGAAAAGAATGGGCTCGTGCGAATTGACGATGCGGATGTTTTCGGCATAGTCATCCTCCCGGGTGGTCATGGCGGAAACGCCCTTGCCGCCCCGGTTCTGGGCCTTGTAAATGGATTTGGAAAGCCGCTTGACATAGCCAAAGTGCGTCAGCGTGACCACCATATCATCCACGGCAATCAGATCGGCGATATCGATTTCGCCCTCCACCGCGGAAAGCTCGGTGCGCCGGGGATCGGCAAATTTATTCTTGACCTCGGTCAGTTCATCCTTGATGACGCCCAGGAGCAGCCCGCGATCGGCCAGCAGGGCCTGAAGATAGGCAATGGTCTTTTCCAGCTCGGCATACTCTGCCATCAGCTTATCCCGCTCCAGACCGGTCAGCCGGGCCAGACGCATATCCAGAATGGCCTGGGCCTGCTTATCGGAAAAGCCAAAGCGCTCCATCAGCTCGATCTTCGCCGTGGGGGTATCCTTGCTGCTGCGGATCACCTGCACGATTTCATCAATGTGATCCAGGGCCTTGATCAGCCCCTCCAAGATGTGCGCCCGGGCCAGCGATTTATCCAGATCATACCGGGTGCGCCGGGTGACCACATCCTCCTGATGCTGAATATAATAATACAGCATATCCTTCAGGGACAGCACCTTGGGCTCCCCATTCACCAGGGCCAGCATGATGACGCCGAAGGTATCCTGCAGCTGGGTGTGCTTGTAGAGATAATTCAGCACCACCTGGGGCTGCACATCGCGCTTGAGTTCGATAACGATGCGCATGCCCTGCCGGTCGGATTCATCGCGGATATCGCTGATGCCCTCCAGCCGCTTTTCATGCACCAGTTCGGCAATCTTTTCCACCAGCCGGGCCTTATTGACCATGTAGGGAATTTCGGTGATGACGATCCGCTGGCGATTATTGGAAAGCTCCTCAATTTCGGATTTGGCCCGGGTAATGATGCGGCCCCGGCCGGTATGATAGGCCTCCCGGATGCCGCTGCGGCCCAGAATCACGCCGCCGGTGGGAAAATCAGGGCCCTTGATATGCTCCATCAGGTCATCCAGCGTGGCCTCGGGATTATCAATCAGGCAGATGGCGCCGTCAATGACCTCGCCCAGATTATGGGGCGGGATATTGGTGGCCATGCCCACGGCAATGCCGGAGGCACCGTTTACCAGAAGATTGGGAAAGCGGCTGGGCAGCACCCTGGGCTGCATCAGGGTTTCATCGAAATTGGGCATGAAATCAACCGTGTCCTTTTCGATGTCCTGCAGCATGTAGGGGGTGATCTTGTTCATGCGGGCTTCGGTATAACGCATGGCGGCGGCGCCGTCGCCATCCACCGAGCCGAAATTGCCCTGGCCCTCCACCAGCATATAGCGCATGTTGAAATCCTGGGCCAGACGCACCATGGCATCATAGACGGAGCTGTCGCCATGGGGATGGAATTTACCCAGCACATCGCCCACCAGACGGGCGGATTTGCGGAAGGGCTTATCCGGCGTCATGCCCAGTTCGTTCATATCGTAGAGAATGCGCCGATGCACGGGCTTGAGGCCGTCCCGCACATCCGGCAGCGCCCTGTCCACAATGAAGGACATGGCGTAGCTGATAAAGGATTGCCGCATCTCATGCTCAAGATCGGTAGGGATCAATCTGTCTTTGATATCACTCATGGGTTATTGCATCCTTTCAAAGAGAAGAGGCCCCGGAGGGCTGGCTGAGGCGGGAAAGCGCGCTCAGAAATCCAGCACGGCCAATTCGCTGTTCTGCTCGATAAATTCCCGCCGGGGCTCTACCTTATCGCCCATCAGCAGGGAAATGATTTCGTCCGCCGCCATGGCATCCTCCATGGTCACCTTCATCATGGTGCGGGTTTCGGGGTTCATGGTGGTCGTCCAGAGCTGCTCGCTGCTCATTTCGCCCAGGCCCTTGTAGCGCTGGATTTCGGCCTTGGTATCCCGGCCCAGCTTATCAAGCAGCGATTGCAGCTCCTGATCATCATAGACATAATGCTCCTGCTTGCCCTTGGTTACCTTGTAGAGGGGCGGCATGGCGATATAGACATAGCCCTTTTCGATCAGGGGACGCATATAGCGATAGAAGAAGGTGAGCATGAGAATGCGGATGTGCGCGCCGTCCACATCGGCATCGGTCATGCAGACGATGCGGTGATACCGCAGCTTATCGGCATTGAATTCATCGCCCACGCCGCAGCCAAAGGCGGTGATCATATTCTTGATTTCCTGGTTGATGAGGATTTTATCCAGCCGCGCCTTTTCCACATTGAGGATCTTGCCCCGCAGGGGCAGAATGGCCTGATAATGCCGGTCGCGGCCCGATTTGGCGCTGCCGCCGGCGCTGTCGCCCTCTACGATAAAGATTTCGCATTTGGCGGGATCGCGCTCGCTGCAGTCGGCCAGCTTGCCGGGCAGCGAGGCAGATTCCAGCACCGTCTTGCGGCGGGTCAGATCCCGGGCCTTGCGGGCGGCCTCCCGGGCCCGGGCAGCGCCCAGGCAGCGCTCCAGAATGCCCTTGGCGATGGCGGGGTTTTCCTCCAGGAAGGTGGATAGCCCCTCGGTCACCAGCGCATCCACGATGGGGCGCACCTCGCTGTTGCCCAGCTTGGATTTGGTCTGGCCCTCAAACTGGGGCTCGGGCATCTTGACGGAAATTACCGCCGCCAGGGATTCCCGGGTGTCCTCGCCCTTGAGGTTGGCGTCGGCATCCTTGAGAATCTTGTATTTGCGGCCGTATTCGTTGATGGCCCGGGTCAGCGCGCTCTGGAAGCCCATCAGATGGGTGCCGCCCTCGGGGGTGTGAATATTGTTGGCGAAGGCGTAGATGTTTTCGGCGTAGCTGTCATTATACTGCAGGGCCACTTCCACCATCACATCGTTTTTCACGCCCTCCACATAAATGGGCTCGGGGAAGAAGACCTCTTTATTTTTGTTGAGATATTTGACGAATTCGCGGATGCCGCCCTCATAATGGAAGACCCGCTCGTTGATTTCCTCTCCCCGCTCATCCCGCAGCGTCAGCTTGATGCCCTTGTTGAGGAAGGCCATCTCCCGGATGCGGGCCTTGAGAATATCAAAGGAGAAGGTGATGCCGGGATCAAATACGCCGCCCGGATTTTCCTCAGAGCGGATATCGGGCCAGAACTGCACCGTGGTGCCCGTTTCCTCGGTGGAGCCGATGACGCGCAGATCATAATCGATCTTGCCTACGGTATATTCCTGCTCATAGATTTTGCCGTCCTGGCGCACCTCAACCCTCAGATGCCGGGAAAGGGCGTTGACCACCGATGCGCCCACGCCATGCAGGCCGCCGGAGACCTTGTAGCCCTCGCCGCCGAATTTGCCGCCGGCATGCAGCACCGTCAGGCATACCTCCACGGCGG
>CAZJUJ010000075.1:0-8521 GCA_964549135.1 uncultured Oscillospiraceae bacterium
GCATCAGGATCGCCGGTGCGCCATTTAAATCCACACACCCCGGGTGGGGTGTGACGCAAGGTCTATGGCCGGGATGACTCCCAGCCCTCCATTTAAATCCACACACCCCGAGTGGGGTGTGACAGCAGAAACAACCAACGCATGCGCATGCTATATCAGTGGCTTCTGATAAAGGAATTCCAGGACGCCCGAATGCGGCGAGGTAATGAGCCCGAATGGCTGCACAGCAGGTGGCGTTTCTCTTTGCTTGAGGTGCGAAACTATTGAGAATTTCATGGCTGCTTACGGCTCGCCCAGCCGAAGGACTGTGTGGGACGCGCCCAGTCGAAGGGCGGCTTGGGACTTGCCCAGTCAAAGGGCAGTTTTGGACGCACACAGCCGAAAGACTGCTTGGAACGCGCCCAGCCAAAGGGCTGTTTGGATGCGCGCAGCTAAAGGATCAGATTCCCTTCCATCTCATAGGTTTCCTTTGCGCCGATGTGGGTTACTTTGCTTTGGTAATTGTTGCCCAGCGTATAAAACCGCAGGCTATCGCTGGCAGGGTCAATGGCCTGCTCCAGCTCATGCCTGAGCAATTTGAACTGCGCGTTATCCAACGTGCATTCAAACACAGAATTCTGCACGCGGGTTCCATGTGCAACGCACTTTTTTGCCACCATCCGCAGCCGGCGTTTTCCGGCGGCGGTTGTGGTGTTGACATCGTATGTAACGAGTATCAGCATGATTCTTCCTCCGGCAGACGGCCTCTGCTATTTCCACAGGAACGGCGGATAGGCATCCAGATCGCCGCGGATGCAGCGCGCAAGCAGCAGCGCCTGCACATGGGGCACCAGCCCCCAGGGCATCTTCTCTTTCAGGAAAGGATGGGTGATTTCATCCCGCTTCTTTTCCTGCCAGTATTTCAGAAAGAGCTTTCGCCCCTCATCGCTCAGCAGCACCGCCCCGCTCTCCTGACGATCAAAATGCTTATCCTGCATGATTCGGTTGTTGATGAGGGTCAGCACCAGCCGATCTGCAAAGGGTGCGCGAAGCTCCTCTTCCAGATCAAGGGCGAGGGATTTTCGCCCCGGACGATCCCGATGCAGAAAGCCGACGTAAGCATCCAGTCCATTTGCCTCCAGCGCAGCGGCGCAATCGTTTGCAAGCAGAGAATAGGCAAAGGAAAGCATGGCGTTTACGTTATCCTGGGGCGGGCGGCGATTGCGCCCGTCAAAGATGAAATCCGCCTTCTGCGAGAGAATCAATTCGTCAAACACGCCGAAATACTGCACCGCCGCTTCGCCTTCCATGCCGCGCAGAGATTCAAGCTCCTCTGCCTGCTGGATTTGTGAGAGCAAAAGATGCAGACGCCCGGAGGCCGATTTCACATTTCCCTGATGCATGCGCAGGGCATGATCCCGCAGGGCGCGCTCCAGCACCCAGCGGCAGTTGAAAACCTTTCCCAGAATCATGCTGCGGGCAATCAGGCAGCTGCGCGCTTCGCTGTCCGCAATGCGGTATTGCTCCCGGCGCAATAGCACGTTGCCCTGCGACATGCCGTTTACGCGGGCCAGAAAGCGGCCGTTTGGGGTCATAAAGGTCATCTGGATGCCGCGTTTGGCGCATTCCCCCATTAATGCCGGAGTTGCGCCGGAATAGGAGAAGGTGACGATTCCTTCCAGATTCAGCAGCGGAAAACGGGCAGCGACCTCACTGCCGCGGCTGACGACCACATTATCGTTATTGCAGGAAAGAAACATATCTTCGCTGGTGATGTAAAGGGTGTTCAGCAGCTTTCTCATGCATCATCCTCCAATCTGCTTTTGATGTAGGATGATACGCTGGGAATCCGGGCGAGCCTGGGCAGACACACATCCCGCAAGGAACAGGCATTGCAGCCCTTGGCGGGCCTGGCCTTGGGGGTATGACCGGCCTGGTGATACCTGTGCATCTGCTCCAGGGCGGCGGTAACCTCGCTTCGCAGCGCCGCATCCAGCTGAACCGCCTCCCGGCGGCGGATTTCGCCATAGTACAGGCTGCCCTCGGGAATATCGCACAGCAGCATCTCCTCCAGGCACATGGCCTGTGCGCACAGCTGAAGCCGGTCTGCATTGCCGGGCTTTGGTTCGCCGCGCTTGTATTCCACGGGATAGGGCTGCCAGCAGCCTTCATAGCCGGGAAGGGCCACGCCGCCCTCCTGCCGGTGAAACTCCACCACATCGCAGCTGCCGCTGATGCCCAGCTTATCCGAAAACACGCGCAGCCCGCGCAGAATCAGCAAATTCCCGCGCAGCTCATGCTCCGGGCCGTCATGGGCCCTTGCATGAAAGATGCGCCCATCCGCTGTACGATCGTTTTCCTGCCATTGCTGCTCCAAATGGATCAGCGCCCACTGGCGGGGACAATAGGCAAAATGCTGCAGGCCGGAAAGCTGCAGAGGCTCCCGGGCCATATTACATGCCCTCAATCACTTGGCAGGCGAGATCGGGCAGCTCGTCAAGGCGAATATCGTAATCATCCGCAGAGGCTGGCGCAAGGATACCTTCCTTCTGCTGCACCTTCAGCAGACGATGCACCTTCGCAGAGGAATACTGACCATCCTTGCAGTTATGCTCCCACCAAAAGACACGGACGACCTCCATCGAGCCATCGGGGCGGGCGGCAGACGCATCGTTTACGAACAGGGTGCGCAGCGCTTCCTTAACGACCTGCGCATCCTCCTGGGTAAAGCCGGTCTTTTCAGCCAGCTGCACATTGATCGAGCCCTTGACCTGATAGAGGCCGAAGCGGACGAAATGCTTCATGCCCATGGTATCGCTGCCGCGATCAGCCTCGTTTTTGCGCTCGCCGCTGACGCTCTTGGTGATCTGCAGGGAAAATGCATCCACCGGATCAATGCTGACTGCCTGATGGATGGATACCGGGCCGCGCACGCCCACGGAGGCGCAGCCGAAGCCCTTGAAAGCAAATACCTGACCAAAGGTACGCACATCCAGCCATTTGGCGCAGGCGGCGCGGGCAAATTCTTCCTGGCTTTTGATTTTTTCCAGCTCTTTGGCGCGCTCCTTCAGGCTCAGGCAGCCATCGTCGGCGCGATCATCGGACTGAACGAATACGGGATACCCCAAATCCTGCATGCGGTTGCGGATTTTGCGCTTGATGCACACATCGGACATTTCGCCAAAGCCTTTGTAATCCGTGCGGGGACGATTGCCGTTGAGGGGGTCGCCATTGGGATTGGCATTGGTGACGGATACCAGCACGGCAAAATCAATCTTCTTGTCAAACAGCATGTTTATTCTTCCTCCGCTTCTTCATTATTGTTGGGTCTTCCGGTGTGGAATGCGTTCCTCTGCAGGTAGTAACCGGGCAGGTAGGCTTCGGTCAGGGGCTTGCCATAATCCTCCGGCTTTTCGCAGGAGGCCTGAATCTGCGCCATGATTTCGCCCAGCAAACGATCAAAGTAATTCCGCTGATCGCCCCGCAAATCCTGGTAATACGCGCTGTGCAGCCGTTCGTTGATCAAGGCCGCAATCACGCCGGGCCGCTGAATGAAGGCGGCCTGCATGCGGATGGCTGTCGTTAATCGTTCCTTGGCCTTGCCGTCATCGCTCTGCCGGGCCTTATTCCAGTAAGCGGTTTCTTCAATGCGCTCCATGACCGCCAACAGACGGCCCCATTGATAGCTTCGGTCTTTTCGTTCGGGTTCCAGTGCCAAATCAAACGCCTCCTTATGATGATCGATGGTATATTTCCGGATGACTGCGCAGGCAGTATGGAGCAGCTTGCGGCGGTTTGCGTCGCTGTACAGCTGCAGATTACCGGCGCGGGTGACGAGCGCGCGCATGATATCCAGCGGGAAAACCGCCTGATCGATGCGGCAGGAGAGCAGCCGCTGCATATTGCCGGGGATGACGGCTTCATCGGCTTTTACGGTTTCCGGCGTGCCGCGCGGCGTTCCAAAGGCAAAATCAATGATGGAAGAGAGAGAGGGGCTGGATATGCTGCGATAGCTGAAGGGCCAGCAGCAGCTTTCCTCCCAATCGGCCAGCCGATCCAGAAAATCGGAGCCGAGCAATTCATTATAGTAGGTAATGGCCAGCCGGCCTGTGGTGGCGGCGTCAAAGGCGGCGATGACAACCTGATTGCTGACATCCAGTTCCGCATGATAGCCTTCCAGCTTTTTATGCAGATCGCTGCGATAGCTTTTATAGGTTGGCAGGGCGGGCGCTTCCTCCGAAAGGGAGAAGAGCGGCAGCGTGGGCCTGGGGATCATTTTGCCTCTGGGATTCCAGGCAACGAAGGCGCGGCCGCCCTGAATGACGCCCTGGGTGCTGATGAGCCACTTTAATGCATTGTGGGCCTTCTGCGAGGCGATATAGCTCACCGAGGCGGCCTCCTCCGGCTCGGCAAAGCGCCCGCGGTAGGTGAAATTGGATGAATCATTGGCGGAAATGATCTTGGCGTTGCCGTTCAGGGAAAATGCGCCCTTTAAATGCTGCCAGGTGATGATGCCCTCCTCGCCGGTCAGCATGCAAAGCTGCCTGTCGCCCTGCCGCTGGGACAGATACCAGGCGGTGTAGGCCCGCATCAGCGATACATCCCTCCACACGGCGGGGTTGTCGTCTATTCCGCAGCCGACAACGCGCCAGCAGACCAGATCCTTCTCTTTTTCGGCAGAGAGGCCCGCGGCGGCCAGATCCTCCCGCAGGGTGCCGCTGCAGATGTAACGGAGTACCGCGGCTGCCTTGGGGTGGCTGTATTCCGATTGCACCCAGCGCTCCAGCCCCTGCCTGTACAGGGAAAGCTTGATTTCGTCCTGCCCCAGCAGATACCCCAGCTGCTCGCAGAGCGGATGGGCCGCCGGGCTGCTCGTTCTGCCGGAGGATTCCTCCGTTACCGGAATGATGATTTTCATATCCTTGTCCGCCGCCCGGGCGGAAACGAACTGCCCGTCTGCGTCAATGGTGATTTCAAGCTGCGCCTTGGTTACGATGTGCCCGACGGGCGCCAGGGGCTCCTTGCCTTCCACATAGATACCGGCAAGCCGCTCCATGGCATCGTAGGTTTCCAGCGCCTTTTGCATGAGACCCAATCAGGTCACCTCCCCATATTCCCGCAGGCCGGAAAAGTTATCCTGCTCTGCGCCAAAGAGCTTCATCTTCATGTCCCTGATGGGCTTGTGCATCGGGCATTCTTCGGGACGGGGAAAGCGGATAATGCCCTGCTCCATGACGGGCCGCCACAGATTGACGGTCATTTTATCCTTCGTTTCCGGGGAATAGGCCTCGTCTGCATAGGTCATGCCGTGATACATTACCCCGAAGGCCAGCTGGGGCAAATCATCGTAATAGCCCGCTCCCTCGCCGAAAACGCAGGGCTCCACATAGGCCTGGCATTCCCGTGCGCCCAGGAAAATATCCCGGCGTCCGCCCTTGCGGATCATCCGCCTGGCAATCTCGTGATGCTTGTTTTCATTGCGGTCGCAGGCCAGTTCCGGGCGGTTCATATTCCACTCAAAGTGCGCCCGCACCTGATAGCGGCAATCCTTCAGGTAGGTGTAATAGGCCAGATCATTGCCGCCGTTGAATTTGATGGGGCGGATGCTTTTGACCTCCGTCTGGATGCGATGCATGATGCGCACCTCGTCAATATACCAGACGATGGTGGGCTTCCAATAGACAGAGGACAGCACGCCCTTGAGCGCTTCATAGGTCGGCGCCTGATAGCTGCTTTTTTCACCGCCCACGCGCGTCAGCGGGTCGGAAAAAAGGGCATAGGGGCCGTACACCTCAAATTCTACAATATTAGGGTGCTGCACGGATCGTTTCCCTCCTTAAGACCGGTTTGGCCGTCATAATAGCCATCATTGAGAACACAGATGCTTTCATCCAGCAGGGTGTATAGCATGCCGTTTTTCATCATCCGCTGGATTTGCGTTTCGGGTACAGAAATGGCATAGGGCTTTGCTTTTTCCAGCAGCCTGCCGGTGCGGGCGAGGTCATAGCGGCAGCTGTCCTCTTCCAGTTGCCGGATGATCGCTGCGCCCTCCTCATAAGGCACAAGCACGCTGACGCTGCCCTTGTCAAACACCTCGAATAAATCCCCGGCGGTGCGGAAAGCCTGATTGAGATGATAGACAGATGGCTGCTCCGGTAAAAACTGAAGATTGGTGGTCAGCAGCTCAAAAAGCGTATTTTCCTGCACGCAGTAATCCTGATAGCCGTCCTTCGTTTCCCTGTACAGGGCAGTATAATAGTCCCGAATGGCCGCATCAGAGGTCAGCTCCTGCCCATAGCGCGCCGGATCACGGCGGAATTCAGCCAGCAGCGCCGTGAGCGCCTCCTGCGCCTCGCGGATTTCCCGCAGGGGGCCCAGCTTTTCATCCTTCAGGCGGCAGATATGCACGGGCTGCGGCGTGTTCTTTTCGCCGTGGCGGTTGCATCGCCCTGCGGCCTGCACAATGCTGTCCAGCCCGGCAGACAGGCGGATCACCGCGCCGAAGCTGATATCAACACCGGCTTCAATCACCTGCGTTGATACGCAGATGAGCTTCTTCCCCGCCTGCAATTCATCGCGCATTTTTTCCAGCGTTTGCCTTCTGTGCGCCATGCACATGCCTGCCGACAGGTGAAACAGCCGCGCGTCTGATAGATTGCTCAGGCGGCTGTACAGGTCTGCCGCCTCGCGCTTCGTGTTGCACACGATTAACAGGCTGCCGCTTGCCTGAAGGACGGATATCGCCATGGCGGCAAGCGCCTCCATATCGCAAAAGCCGGCATCTGTGATGCATGTCCTGCGGAAGAGCGGCGCGTGCCGCTCAAAAAGCGCCTCGC
Source organism: uncultured Oscillospiraceae bacterium (assembly GCA_964549135.1). GTDB lineage: Bacteria > Bacillota > Clostridia > Christensenellales > Aristaeellaceae > RUG563. Next base: position 6,816 of record CAZJUJ010000075.1, read on the forward strand.
TGATAAGGCGCTTGCTGGGCAGCATTTTGTGCCGGACAAACGGATTGTCAAAGGCGGGCTGCGTCGCAGAACACAATACCACAGTCGTGCCGCAGCACCTGGTTAAGAAGTTGACGGCGCAGCTGAATAAGGACAGCATCTTTGGCGGCAGGGACTGCACCTCGTCAAGGATGATGACGCTGTCCATTAGGCAATGAAACCGGCGGACAGAGGCCATCTTGCTGCTGAAGAGCGTTTCAAGCAGCTGCACAAGGGTTGTAACAATCAGCGGCGCATCCCAGTTTTCCTGAAGCAGCTCGGTGCGCTTTAATTCATCAGCGGGCATAGACTCCCGAATGATGTTGGAATGATGCTCCAGCACGGGAAGGCTGCCCTCAACCGCCTCTCGGATGACCGCTGCGTTCTGTTCGATAATGGATAGCAGCGGCGCGATGTAGAATACGCGGCGCATCCGATGCTTTTTCGCATGCAGCACGGCAAAGCGCAGCGCCGCCAGGGTTTTGCCGCCGCCCGTCGGCAAATCGAGCCGGTACAGGCCCGGGGTCTGCCCGGCTGCCGCAGCGCAGCTTTCGGAAAAATCTCTGCGGGCCCGCTGAATGGGCGTTGCCTGGGGGAAAGAGCCGATGTGTGCGTTCACCCGCTCGGCGCAGGCATCCCAGGCGGGAAGCGTGCTTGCGGGCAGCGGCTGATTTTCCATAAAGCAGCGGGTATCTGTGCGGTCTGCATCGACCACAGCGGAGGTGATCAGCCGGGCGAGGAGACCCAGGACGAAAGCGCTCTCTTCATTGGATCGCACAGCATTTATCATCTTCTGCATGCAAAAGTCGCGAATTTCCTGCTCGGCTCGCTTGAATAACAGGCTGATTTCATCTGCCGGGCAGCATTCCGCATGAAAGGCCTCGATGGCGCGATGCTCATAGGCTGGCTGCTGCCTGAGCCGATGCTCAAAGCCGTTTTGATGGCGCTCATCCCACAAATCAAACAGGCCATGATGGCTGCCGATGCTGACCGCGATGAGTTCTGCCGCCAGATCACCGAAGGTGAGGCTTCCATCCTTGGAATGAAATTGCTCCAGAAGATAGCAAACACCGGCAAAGGTATGGATGACGCTGCCCTTGGTTACCTTCTCGCCGCGGCTTGCTTTATCCAGATAGGCATCGAATTCTTCTGTGAATTTGCCCAGATCATGCAAAAGCCCCGCCAATTCTCCCGCACTGGACAACCCCATGGAGGCCAGATGCTCTTTCGCAAGCGCAGCGACAGAACGGGCATGCTCGGCGCAGGCTTGGACGCGCCGCTCGGAAGTCTGAGGATCCATGGCAATGTGTGCAAGATGCATGGCGTTTCTCCTGTAATGGCAGAATGTGACAGAAGATGGGAAAATGATCCATTCGATGAATAAATGATAGCATATATTTCCGCGGGTGTCAAGTGAATAATTTCTATAATTCTAAATATGAAATACGTTGAAAGCTGACAAATCATGTGATATAATGCGTAAGTCGCGGCGGAAACAAAAACCGACTGCGTGGATTGAAATATATTGAGGTTAATAGACACTAAATGCAGAGCGGCAGATGGCGTATGGTCATCTGCCGCTTTGTGTGTTTCAAGACGGCCTGCGTAGATGGCGCGATAGATGGTGGGGAAGCTTACCTGATAGGGGCTGTTTTCCAGCTTCGTTCGGTTGGCGATCTGTTCAGGCG
>CAZJUJ010000076.1:0-8506 GCA_964549135.1 uncultured Oscillospiraceae bacterium
CTTTGCTGATCTGGCATTCATCTTGGCAGGAACCTGCCATGATCCATCCAGAGCCGGTTTTCGGGAGGGTGCGGGAGGGTGCTTTTGACTCAAAAGCATCCTCCCGCAAATATTCTTCCCCGTTTCCCGTTCTCCCCGTTCCTCAGGGCTTTTTGGTGCCGCAGTTGGTGCAGAAATTGCCGGTGTTTTCGGTGCCGCAGCCGGGGCAGACCCACGCGCCGTTATCCTCGGGCTTTTTGGTGCCGCAGTTGGCGCAGAAATTGCCGGTATTTTCGGTGCTGCAGCCGGGGCAGGCCCAGGTATCCTTATCCTCCGCAGCCGGGGCGGCAGGAGCAGCGGGAGCAGCGGGAGCAGCAGGAGCGGCGCTGGGAACGTAGGGATCGTTATCGGGATTGGCAAAGCCCATGCTGCTGACGATGCTTTCCAGCGTGGCGGCGATTTCCTCCACAGAGGTCCATTCAACGGAGCTGCCGTTCAGCTCGATGGTCAGATAATAATTCCTATCCCTGTCATAGCCGGCATCGCGGGCCAGAATATGGCTGGCGTGAACCATCGTGCTGCTGCCATCCTTCAGGCCATAGGCATAGACATCAAAGACGGCACCATTGCTCATGGTAACGGCATGCACCTCTTTGGGGCTTTCTTCCTTCTGATATTCAACATAGCTGTAGGTGCCCATTTCGATCTCGACCTGCAAGCCGGAGGCCTGACTGAGGCAGGCATAGCCGACAAAGCGGTTATCATCCAGCGAGACGGGGAAAAGCTGGGCGGCGGCGGTGGTACCATCGGTGCATTTCGCGGTGACCTCGGGGAAATCAAAGACCAGCATCTGATCGCCGTATTCCAGGCTGAGCATTTTGAGGCCGGTATAGTGGCCCGTACTCCAATGGGGATTCATCCGCGTCACCTGGATTTCGGCCTGCACGCGGTTGACCTCCTGGGTGATCACCTGGGTCAGCCTTTCCACGCGCTTTTCGGTGCTGACGCTGCGGCCAATGCCGCCCAGATAAACGGAGATGTAGAGCTTGGCGCCCTTGGCGATTTCCGGCACGCTGATCAGGCCGTAGGCCTGGGCGGAATCGGGGGCCAGATAGGCGGCCTTCTGATCGCTGCCGTCAAAGATGATATAGGCGTCGTTATCGCATTTGTTCAGCAGGGTTTCAAAGGAGTAATTGCTGATCAGCTGATAATTGTATTGGATATTTTCATCCTCATTCAGCAGGAAGCAGCTATCCATATCAAAGGAAGCGATAGCGGTGTTTTCAGGCCGGCTGAAGGAGGCAAACAGCGGCTCCTTGGGGTTATAGGAGGTAGAATAGAGAATGCTGGGATAATAGGCGGCCAGGCAGATCTGGGGATAGCTTTCCGGGGTGATGAAGAGCGTATTGACATAGCTGGTCTGATTGATCTGGCGCATGTAGGTATCCTCCGCCTGGGCGGAGACGGTAAAGAGCAGCGCCAGGGCCAGAAGCAGAGCGGCGAGCTTTTTCATGGGGGCAATCCTCCTTGCATTTTGGTAAGATTTGTATTGCGCTCCTTATGATAATATGGAAAACAAGGAAAGTCAAGGCGTATTTTCTCCCGGGCACGCAAAAAGCGCGGAGGGGGGATGGCATTTTCCGCAAAAGTCCTGTATAATGGTAGCATTCTCGCATGGAAAAGAGGGAATTGGGATGTTTTCCTGGAAGAATGTCAAGGAATTTCTGATCATCACCGGGGGCACGGCCATTGTGGCGGCGGCGGTTTTTTTCTTTATGCTGCCCAGCCATGTATCGGTGGGCAGCGGGGCGGCGCTGGCCATGGTGCTAAGCAGCTTTATCCCCCTGTCCGTTTCCGCAATCACGCTGATGATGAATATTGGCCTGCTGCTGCTGGGCTTTTTGCTGGTGGGGCCGGAATTTGGGATCAAGACGGTGTATTGTTCCATCCTGATGCCGCTGGTGATGGGGCTGTTTGAGATGCTCTTCCCTCATTTTACCTCCATTACCCAGGATCCGCTGCTGGATGTGATCTGCTATATTCTGGTGGTGGGTGCGGGGCTGGCCATTCTTTTTTCCCGGAATGCCTCCTCGGGCGGGCTGGATATTGTGGCCAAGATCATCAATAAATTTTTCCGGGTGGATATGGGCCGGGCCATGACCATTTCCGGGATGGCGGTGGCCCTCTCCTCCGCCCTCTGCTATGAGCCCAAGCTGGTGGTTCTCAGCGTGCTGGGCACCTACTTTGGCGGCCAGGTGGTGGATCAGTTTATTTTCGGCATCAATATCAAGCGGCGCGTCTGCGTGATTTCGGATCATCTGGAGGAGATCATCGCCTTTGTCATCCATGATCTGCATAGCGGCGCAACGCTCTATGAAGGGATCGGCGCGTATGACCGCACCCCCCGCCGGGAAATGATCACCATTGTGGATAAGCAGGAATATCGGCAGCTGATGGATTATGTGCGCCGGACGGATCCCAGGGCCTTTGTCACCGTCTATTCGGTCAGCGATATGCGCTATCAGCCGAAAAAATGAACGCGCCGCGAAAAATTTCCATGAATTGCTATTGCTATTTTCGTCTGCCGTGCGTATAATAAAAGTAGGAAAATCCCTACTTTTCCTACTGATAAGGAGGCGAGCATATGCAGAAAGCGTTTGTGGATAATGCCAAGGTCATGGCGAAGGGGCAGATCACCATTCCAAAGGATGTGCGCACCGTCCTTGGGGTGAATAATGGCGATCGTGTTACCTTTGTTGTGGAGGACAATGCGGTTCGTCTTGTTAATTCTGCGGTGTATGCCATGCAATTGCTTCAGGCCCAGATGAAGGGCGAGGCCGAGGCCAGCGGGCTGATGGAGGATGATGATGTGATGGCGATGATCAGCGATCTAAGGGCAGAGAGCGACGGAAAATGAAGGTGCTGATTGATACCAATATTCTGATTTCGGCGGCCCTCCGCCCCGCAGGCACGCCATATGAGGCGTATGTGAAAGCGGTCACCTATCCCAATCGGGGCGTGGTATGCGAACAGAATATTGATGAATTGTATCGGGTTTGGAACCGGAAATTTCCCAATAAGATCAGTGCGCTGGAGGCCTTTCTTTCGCGTGCGCTGCTGACGCTGGAAATTGTGCCCACGCCGGGGGAGGATAGCGAGCAGGAGCGGCAAATTCGGGATGTGAAGGATCAGCCGATTCTTCGCGCTGCGCTGAATGCCCATGTGGATGTGCTGCTGACCGGAGACAGGGATTTTCTTGAGTCCGGCCTGCTTCATCCCCGGATTATGACTGCCGCCCAATTCCTGGCCATTGCAGATTGATTGTGCCTCTGAATGAAGCAAAAGAAAAGATGGAAAATGAAACAGCAATGCTCTCGCCAAGTGCGGAAACATTGCTGTTTTTCTGTTGGTAATTGGGGGCGCGGGGAGCCATCCCTTGTTCACAGGGAATGGTTCCCCGCAATGATCTTGCGCCCCTGTCGTTTTTGCTTATTCGTTGGGCAGGATCAGGAAGAGGCCGGGGGCTTCCGTTTTGAAGGTGAGGAGGCCGTCTTCCAGAGTGAAGGGGAGGTCGGTCAGGGTATCGTTATCGGCCTGGACGAGGCGGAAGGTGTCGGTTTGCAGAAGTCCCTCCAGCGGCAGGGTGACGGTGAGGGGGCCGGGGAAGGGCTGGGGCACGCCCGCCCGCTCGTAGCAGACGGTGAAGGCACAGAGCGCGCCGTCCATGGGGGCCGCCGCGCCGCGAACAACCAGCTCGCCCGCCGGGAGCCTGCTCCCGGTGACCGCCGCGCCGTCAATCAGCGAGAATGCGGCGGCAGATTTCGCGCCGTCGGCGGGGGCACTGGTTTCGCTCTTGCCGCAGACGGGGCAGACGGTCAGGGCCGCGCCGTTCAGGGCGGCGGAGCAGGATGCGCAAGCGGTTTCATCGCCGTGTTCGCAGTCCTCCCGCTTGCAGGCGGCGCTCATGCCGTTCTCGGAAGCCGTCCATTCGCCGTACCAATGCCCAAGAGCGGGCAGCTCTTCGTAGGTGGTGTAGCCGCAGCCGATGCGGTCACAGGTGTCATAGGCATTCCAGCCGATTTCGGTACAGGTGGGCTGCTTGGCATCGTGATGGGTCAGCGCATGATTCAGAGCGGGGAGTTCCTGATAGGTGGTGTAGCCGCAGCCGACCCGGTCACAGGTGTCATAGGCGTTCCAGCCAATTTCGGTACAGGTGGGCTTTTTCGCCGCATGAGGGGTCAGCACATGATTCAGGGCGGGGAGTTCGGTATAGCCTTCCTTATAGTCGCAGCCCGCACGGTCACAGGCGGCATGGGCATTCCAGCCGACCTCAGCACAGGTGGGCTTCTTGGCGGAAACCTGCTGGACATTATGCCCCAGGGCAGAAACCAGCACTCTATTGCAGTTTTCCCGGGCGCAGACCTGAGCGGTCAAACAGGTCGCCGCCGGGCCGCTATAGTCATGGCCCAGCCAATGGTAATAGATGAAGGTGACCCCGGGCCTTTCGCCGTACCCTTCGAGGCAGCGGCTGCAGCAGTCGCTGCTGTAAAAACCGGAGTTCGTACAGTTGGGCAACATGGTGCGCTCTCCCATATCATGCCCCAGGGGCTCGCCGTAGTGGCCCCATTTTGTCACTGTACAGTTTTTGCACCGAAGTTTTCCGTAACCGGGATTTTTACAGCTCGGCTCATAGTCTGATTTAACAACCACCGAGAAATCATGCCCCGGCGCCGGGATTTCGGTATAGCCCTCCTTATAATCGCAGCCCTCGCGGGAGCATTTTTTGTGAGCGGTCCAGCCGTTTTCCGTACAGCCGGAAGGGGCCTTGGCCGGGACAACGATCAGCTCCTGATGGCCCCCCAGGGAGGGTTTTTCCGGATCGCACGGGTGATAATTGCAGAATGAGCAGTATTGATACGCATCCCAGCCGATTTCGGTACAGGTGGGCTCCTTGGCGGCCACGCTTTTCCATGTGTGGGGGTTCATTTCCGTTTGTGCCCATTGTGCGCCGCATTCAGTGCATTTTGTTGAATAGTGATGCCCATAATTATTCGTGGTCCAGAGGTATGTTTCGTGCCAGCCGTCGTAACCGCAAGTGTAGCAAAGCTGGATGATCGTATGTGGCTCCCCTACATCGGTGGGGACTTTGGCCAGGGCGGTGCCCGTGAGGCAGAGCAGCAGGGCGATGGACGCGACCAGGGCAATCAGGAATTTTTTCATTGCGTTTCCTCCTCTTTTTATGATGACAGGGTTTCGCGGCAGGGGGCATCCTCCTGCCGGTTCAGATCGAAGCAGATGGAAAGGGACTGGAACAGGGAATCCATCACATGCCGGGCCATGGCAGCCAGATCCAGCCCCAGGGTATAGGCGATGATCAGCCGCTGCTCCTCCTCCGGAACCCGGAAAATGCGCAGGGCCATATCCAGAAAACGGCGGATTTTTCTTTCCAGGGTGAAATACATATCGCATTTGCGGGCCATGAAGCTGCGCATGATCCCCGAGGTGCCCAGCTCGATTTCATAGAAATCGCCCTCGCCGCAGGCGGGCAGATAGGGGGAGAAGGCGGCCTGCAGTTCCCTGACCATGCCGCGGTGGATAATATCCATCGCATCGGGATAGGTATAGGCCTCCAGATACAGATCCCGCAGGTTTTCGTTCATTTCCGTCAGCGTCAATTGCAGCGCGATTTCCGCCGCATAGATATGGGCGGGCGAGGGCGCGCCCCGGGTGACCATCCGGGCCCGTTCAAACTGGCCGTCAAACATGATGGAAACAAATTCCGTCAGCACGCCATCCTTGGTGCGGAAGATATTCTGAAAGGAGCTGGCGGAAACATTGGCCTGTTTCAGGATCTCCGCAAGCCGGGTATCGGTATAGCCCTTTTCCAGAAACAAAAGCGCGCTGGCGGCCAGAATCCGCCGTTTGGCGTCCTGGCTATCGTATCTTCTAATGAAAAGCACCTCCTATTTTATGGAATTGGTTCTTAAACCAATTATATACCAATACCATATGAATGTAAAGCATTATTTATGCGGGAGCGGAGGGAAAATGATTGCGGCTTGCCCTTTGGGGCGCGGCATGCTATAATGAAAAAAGAGGGCCCGGTCTTTCCGGGCGGGGATGAATATAATAGATAGGAAGAAATGCAGCCATGATGAATAACGGCACGAACATTCTCTGGTATAAGCAGGGCGCGGCAAGCTGGAATGAAGCGCTGCCCCTGGGCAACGGGCGGCTGGGGGCGATGATCTTTGGCGGGGCGGAGGCGGAGAGGCTCTGCCTGAATGAGGATACGCTCTGGAGCGGGTATCCCGTCTTTTATCAAAGCCCCGGGGCGGCGGAGGCCTTTCGGCAGGCGGGAAAGATGACGGCGGAGGGGCGATACCGGGAGGCGCAGCGGCTGCTGGAGGAAAAGGGCACCGCCCTGCCCAGCCAGGTCTATCTGCCCCTGGGCGAAATGAATCTTCGCATGCAGCATGTCTCCCCCATTTCCGGGCATCGGCGCATGCTGGATATTGCCAGCGGGCTGCACCGGGTGGAATATCTTTGCGGGGGCGTGCGCTACAGCCGGGAAACGCTGATCAGCGCGCCCGATCAGGTGCTGGCCATGCGTCTGGAATGCGATGCCCCCGGGGCGATCAGCTTTTCGCTCACCCTCAGCCCGGCGCTGGAGGCATCGGTTTCTCTGGGCGATAGGGATATTTCCTTTTCCGGGCATGCCCCCGTTTTCGTCTGGCCCGATCATGCGGCCCAGGATCCCCGGGGCGTTTCGGTTTACGGAAAAACGGATGCAGAAAAGGGCATGGGCTTTTATGCCGATGTGATGGTATGCCCGGAGGGCGGGCGGGTGATCCGCAGCGGCGGGGCGATCTGCGTGCAGAATGCCGATGCCTGCACGGTGTATCTCAATGCCCGCACCAGCTTTAACGGCTGGCGGAAGCATCCGGTGCTGGAGGGCCGGGCGTATATTGCGCCCTGCCGGCGGGAGATGGATGCGGCGGCGGAAAAGGGCTATGCGGCGATCCGGGCGGCGCACATCAGCGATCATCAGGCGCTCTATGACCGGGTGGAATTGGATCTGGGCGGCGGGGAGGAAAAATATCTGCCCACGGATGAGCGGCTCTATCGCCATGAAAACGGCGGGGAGGATCCGGCACTCTACGCCCTGTATTTCAATTTCGGCCGGTATCTGACCATTGCCGCTTCCCGGGAGGGAACGCAGCCCACCAATCTGCAGGGCATCTGGAATGACAGCGTCACCCCGCCCTGGAACTGCAATTACACCGTCAACATCAACACCGAAATGAATTACTGGCCGACGCTGATGATCAATCTGCCCGAATGCCATGAGCCGCTGCTGAAAATGATTGCCGAATTGGCCGAAAGCGGCGCGCGCACCGCCCGGGAATATTACGATGCCCCCGGCTTTGTCTGCCATCACAACAGCGATCTATGGCGCATGACCACGCCGGTGGGGGCGCATCATCCCGGCACGGCGGTGTATGCCTGCTGGCCCATGGCCTCGGGCTGGTTCATGCGGCATCTCTGGGAGCATTATGAATACACCCGGGATCGGGCCTATCTGAAGGAGGTGTATCCCCTGCTGCGGGGGGCGGCGGAATTCTATCATGCGCTGCTGACCGAGGATGAGAGCGGGAAAATGATCCTTTCGCCCTCCACCTCCCCTGAAAATACCTTCCTTATTCATGGCGAGCGCTGCGCCGTCGCCCGGCACACGGCTATGGCCCAGAGCATTGTGCGGGATGTATTTGATATTTGCGTCAAGGCCAGCGCCGTGCTGGAGGAGGATGGCGCCTTTGCTGCCGATATTGCCGCGCTTATCCCCCGGCTGCGGATGCTGGAAATTGGGCGCGCGGGCGAAATCATGGAATGGAACGAAAATTTTGAGGAGAGCGATGTGCATCACCGCCATATTTCCCATCTCTACGGGCTGCATCCGGGCCGCCAGATCACCCCGGAGGCAACGCCGGAATTGGCGGAGGCATGCCGGCAGACGCTTCTGCGCCGCGGCGATGAAAGCACCGGCTGGGCCATGGGCTGGCGCATCTGTCAATGGGCGCGGCTGCGGGATGGGGAGCATGCCCTGCATCTGATCGATCAGCAGCTGCGCACCGTGGAGGGGCGCAATCCCGAAAAGGCGGCAGCCAGCGGCGAGCTGAATTATTCCCGGGGCGGCGGAACCTATCTGAATCTCTTTGACGCGCATCCGCCCTTCCAGATCGACGGCAATTTCGGCGCCTGCGCCGGGATCGCCGAAATGCTGCTCCAGTCCGAGCCGGATGGTACGCTGCATCCCCTGCCCGCCAGGCCCGCGCAATGGAAGCGGGGCCACGTCCGCGGCCTCCGCGCCCGCAGCGGCGAAATCATCGATATCCAATGGGACGAAACCACCGTGAACGTCACCCGCCGCTGAGGGGGCGGGGAACGGGGAGGAACGGGATTTTTTGCGGGGGGGGCCCGAAGTTTGTCATAATTGTTTGCAACCCCCCCCCACCCAACACCAAAG
>CAZJUJ010000077.1:0-8476 GCA_964549135.1 uncultured Oscillospiraceae bacterium
GAGAATTCTGCTGTCGTTCTCTTTACACCCCAACATTTGACAAAGAACCAGAAAAACCCCGGAAGCAGATCGTTTCCGGGGCAGAAAGCCACAGGTTTCGGGAAATCAGCGCTTGCTGAACTGGGGCGCACGACGGGCAGCCTTCAGGCCGTACTTCTTGCGCTCCTTCATACGAGGATCGCGGGTCAGGAAACCAGCCTTCTTCAGCGCATCGCGCAACTCGGGATTGACCTTGCACAGGGCGCGGCTGATGCCGTGACGGATCGCGCCGGCCTGGCCGGAAAGGCCGCCGCCGCAGACGTTGACCAGCACATCAAAGCTGCCGCCAACATTGGTCAGCACCAGGGGCTGACGCACGGTCATCTTCAGCGTTTCCAGGCCGAAGTAATCATCGATATCCCGCTTATTGATCATAATTTTGCCTTCGCCGGGCACAAGACGCACACGGGCGATCGCCGACTTCCGACGGCCAACGGCATTGAAATCATTCGCCATGATTAATTAACTCCTTCCGCTCAGCTTACTTGATGAGTTCCAGCACTTCGGGCTTCTGCGCAGCCTGCTCATGCTCGGGGCCGGCATAAATGCGCAGCTTGGTAGCCATCTGGCGGCCCAGGGGGCCCTTGGGCAGCATGCCGACGATGGCATGACGCACCGCGAATTCAGGCTTTTCCTCAATCAGCTTGCGGTACTTGGTTTCCTTCAGTCCGCCAGCGTAGCCGGAATGATGATAATAAATCTTCTGATCCAGCTTTTTGCCGGTCATAACGATTTTGGAAGCATTGATGATGATCACATGATCGCCGGTATCCACATGGGGGGTGTAGGTGGGCTTGTTCTTGCCACGCAGGATATTCGCAACCTGGCTGGCCAGACGGCCAAGCACCATGCCGTTTGCATCAACGACATACCACTTGCGCTCTACATTCTGCGCATTTGCCATAAAGGTCTTCAAGTGAATTTCCTCCTTGAAACAGTAAACTGTTGTGCCTTTCCGTGATGGTCGCACGTTCGGGCGGTTGAACAATAGTACACCCGGGGCTAGCGGAGCCTATTGATGCATCTGTTATTGTATCTGATCGAAAGGAAATTGTCAAGGGGCAGACGGGCATTTTTTCCTTCTTTTTTCATTCCTTTTTCATTTTTTCTTCATTTTTTCCCTGCCCGTTCAGCCGGGCCGCTTTCCGCGGGAATTCCTTCCGGGAGCCCGGACAAAATGCTCTTCCCTTTCTTCCGTTTTTCGGCTATAATAGCAGATGTGTAAAGAAGCATTCCGCTTTCTGCCATGCCATGAATCAAGCAAGGAGGAATCAACCGCATGCCGATCCTTTACGATGCGCAAAAGGAGACCTTTCATCTCACCGACGGCAGCCATTTCAGCTTTATTCTGAAAACGGCTATCGAGCCTGACGGCAACAAGACCCTGCTCAATCCCTATTGGGGCGCTGCCCTTCAGGATGCCGATTTATCCTATCTGAATGAGGAAAACAAGACGGCGGCCTCCTTTGACAGCTTTGCCAATCATAATTCCTATGCCTATCCCGCCCGGGGCCGGGGCGATTTCCGTCCTGTGGCGCTGACCGCCATGGGCGCAGACGGGGCGCGCTGCGCCGTGCTTGCCTATGAGGGCCATGCCATCACGGCCGGAAAGCCCGGCATTCCCGGCCTCCCTGCCGTGTATGTGGAAAATGATGCCGAGGCCGATACCCTCTCCATCCGCATGCTGGATGGGCTCACCGGTCTTGAGGTCACCCTTCGCTATACCGTCATGAACGATCTGCACGCCCTGACCTCCAGCGTGATTTTTGAAAATCACGGGCGGCATCCCATCACCCTGGAAAACCCCGCCAGCGCCTGCGCGACCCTGCGCGGCGCCTATGACATGCTGCATCTCCATGGCGGCTGGGCCAAGGAGCGGGCGGTGGAAAGGGTGCCCTCTCTTCATGGCATCCGGGAAATTAACAGCAGCCGCGGGGCCAGCGGTCATCATCATAATCCCCTGATGGTTCTCCTTTCCCCCGATGCCACCGAAAAAAGCGGCGATTGCTTCGCCATGAATTTTGTCTACAGTGGCTCCTTCCGTCTGCAGGCGGAGGAAAATGAATTCGGCTATACCCGCATGCTGGGCGGCCTGAACGAATGCTTCTGGCGTCTCATGCCCGGTGAAAAGCTGCATACCCCCGAAATGGTGATGGTGTATTCCGGGGAGGGGCTTTCCGGGATGTCCCATATCTTCCACGCGCTGTACCGCACCCGGCTCTGCCGCGGCCTCTGGCGGGATACGCCCCGGCCCGTGCTGGTCAATAACTGGGAGGGCACCTATTTTGATTTTACCACCGAAAAGCTGATGGCCATTGCGGAAAAGGCCGCCGATATCGGCATCGAATTATTCGTGCTGGATGACGGCTGGTTCGGCAAGCGCAACAGCGATAATTGCTCTCTGGGCGATTGGGTGGTCAATGAAAAGAAGCTGCCCGGCGGCCTTTCCCTGCTGGCGGATAAAATGAATGCCCTGGGGCTGAAATTCGGGCTCTGGTTTGAGCCGGAAATGATCTCCCCTGATTCCGATCTCTATCGTGCCCATCCCGATTGGTGCCTGCATGTGCCGGGGCGTTACCGCAATGAGCAGCGCCAGCAGCTGATTCTGGATATGAGCCGCAGCGATGTGCAGGATTATGTCATTGAAGCGGTCAGCCGCGTGCTGGAATCGGCCCATATCGAATATGTAAAATGGGATATGAACCGCAATTTCAGCGAGGTGGGCAGCGCGCTGCTGGATGCAAAGCATCAGGGCGAGGTGCATCATCGGTATATGCTGGGCCTGTACCGGGTGCTGGAAACCATCACCTCCCGTTTCCCCCGCATTCTTTTTGAAAGCTGCTCCGGCGGCGGCGGGCGCTTTGATCCCGGTATGCTGTATTATATGCCCCAGACCTGGACAAGCGATGATTCCGATGCGGTGGAGCGGCTGATGATTCAGTACGGCACCTCCTTTGCCTATCCCGCAAGCGCCATGGGCGCCCATGTAAGCGCCGTGCCCAATCATCAGGTGGGCCGGGTAACTTCTCTGGAAATGCGGGGCCATGTGGCCATGAGCGGCAATTTCGGGTATGAACTGGATCTGAGCAAGCTAAGCCAGGAGGAGCTTTCCCTGATGAAGGAGCAGGTATCCTTCGTAAAGGAAATCCGCGTGCTTACCCAGCAGGGCAGCTTCACCCGCCTGGCCTCGCCCTTTGAGGGCAGCCTTGCCGCCTGGCAATTCAGCAATGCGGATCAGACAGAGCTGCTCATCTGCCTCTTCCGCCGCTATGCCGGGGCCAATTCAGCCATGCAGTTTATCAAGATCCGGGATATTGATGAAAACCGCTGGTATGTGGATCAGAATGGTCAGCAGTATCACGGCAGCGTGCTTAAGCATGTGGGTGTTCGTCCCGTATTTGCGGGCCCCGACGCCAAACCCATGGAGGACGCCGCCAGCCAGATCATCCACCTGAAAGCAAAATAAGCAGAGAAGCTCACAATATTCTGCGCCGCACAGGGCCTTTCAGCATCCAAAGGGATGCCGAAGGGCCCTTTTGCATGGAAAAATGGAGGATGCGCCGCCGCCATTTTTTGCTGCGGGCGTATAAATCCTTCCATTTCTGCAAATGCTGTTTTCTGCAAGCGAGGTGAAAAGGATTTGCTTTATTTGCAGCTTAAGCCCCGGGCGGCCATTTCCCCGGGCGAAAGGCTTCTGGTGCGCCATATTGCCATCGCCATGGATACGGAAAATGCCGATGTGATGGATCGGCCCGTGCCCTGCCCGGATACCCCGGGGGTCTGGCGGCTTCCCGCCATGGCAGTGATTCAGGCGGTAGCGGAGCTTGCGCCGGATATTACCCTGCTGGGCCCTCCGGAATGCTATGTGCATATCGTGCCCGAAAACAAGCGGAACCGCACCCGCCCCCTCCGGGCGATCCTCGCCTTTCTGCTGCTGATGCTCGGCAGCGCCCTGGCCATCACCTGGTTTCATGCCGATGTGAATATGCTGGATGCCCAGCAGGGGCTTTTCCGGCTGATTACCGGGCGGGAGGCCGAAAACATCTGGCTGATTACCATTCCCTATGCCGCCGGGGTATTTTTCGGTGTGGCGCTTTTCTATGCCCTGCTGGGCAAACGGCGCACCGTATCGCCCCTGGAAATCAAGCTGGAGGAATACAGAAAAACGGCAGAGGAGGCCACGGGGAAAACGCCATGATTGAAATCCTGCTGGGTCTTCTTGGGGGCGCCACCCTGGGGCTGTGCGTCGCGCCGCTATGGATGATGCTGGAATTGCCCGTCCGGATCAGCGATCTGTTTCAGGCGGGCAGCATGCGCCTTATGGCATCGGCGCTGGTCGCCGGGGCGACCCTGGGGGCGCTGAACATTACCGGCTTTCTGCCCGTCGCCTTTGGCATCGCCGGGCTGGGGCTTGGCGGGGTGTTTGTGGGCATGCTTTCCGCCGCGCTGGTAGAGGCGGTGGAGGTCATCCCGGTTTTATTTGATCGGCTGAGCATTTCAGCCAATATGCGCTTTGCCGCTCTGGCGCTGGCCATCGGCAAGGCAGGCGGCGCAATCCTTGCCGCCCTGATCGGAGGGTGATGCGTTTATGAGCAGAAAGGAGGGCAGCCCCCCGCTGCTTGATTTTCTTCCGCGGCCCGGCATGCGGGAAATCCGCATCAAGGCCGCCCCGGTTTTCCCCCTGATCCGCAATGAAAGGATGACGCCCCATGGAAAAAAATAAAAAAACCGCCCGGCAGGCAGCTGTGGAGAATTATGCCGCACTGGTCAGGCGGCTGACCCCCAAATCCAAACTGGGCCAGGGCTGCCTCCGCGCCTTTCTGGTAGGCGGCGGCATCTGCGCGCTGGGCCAGGGCATCGCCGATCTGGGCGCAGGGGTTCTCGGCCTCCCCTCTGCCCAGGCTGCCACTCTTTCCTCCATCGTGCTGGTATTTCTCACCGCGCTGCTGACCGGTCTTGGGGTGTTTGATCACATCGCCCGCTATGCCGGGGCGGGCACGGTGGTGCCCATTACCGGCTTTGCCAACGCCATGGTTTCCCCCGCCATGGAATTCAAGCCCGAGGGCTGGGTGCTGGGCACGGGTGCGCGGCTGTTTACCATTGCCGGGCCGGTGCTGGTGTACGGCATTTCGGCTTCGGTGCTGACGGGCATTCTGTATTATTTCATCCGCTGGTAAAAAGGAGGCGCATGGCCCTATGACCCGCCATCGCATCGGAAAGCAAACCCTGGTTTTCCCCAGCCGCCCCTGCATTCTTGCCTCTGCCGCCGTGGTCGGCCCCAAGGAGGGCCGCGGGCCGCTGGGGGAGCAATTTGATCTGGTAATGCCTGATGCGCTTTTTCAGCAGGAAAGCTATGAGCAGGCGGAGTATGCCATGTTCCGAACAGCCTGCGAAGCATGCCTGAAAAAGGCGGGCCTTTCCGCCCAGGATGCAGAGGCGCTGCTGGGCGGCGATCTGCTCAATCAGATCATGGCGGCCTCCCTTTCCGCCCGGGAGCTTTCCATTCCCTTTCTGGGGCTTTACGGTGCCTGCTCCACCATGGCGGAATCGCTGCTGCTGGGGGCCATCATGACGGATGGAGGCTATGCCTCCCCTGTGCTTTGCGCGGCGGGCAGCCATTTCTGCACGGCGGAAAGGCAGTATCGCTATCCCCTGGAATACGGAAATCAGCGCACCCCTGCCGCGCAATGGACGGTCACCGCCGCCGGGGCATGCCTGCTTGGCATGCAGGCCGATTGCCTGGCCCGAATCACCCATGCCACGGCGGGCCGGGTGGTGGATATGGGGGTGAGCGATCCCAATAATATGGGCGCAGCCATGGCCCCCGCCGCCGCCGATACCCTGCTGGCCCATTTTAAGGATACCGGGCGCTGCCCCGGGGATTATGATCAGATCATCAGCGGCGATCTGGGCCGGGTGGGCAGCGGAATACTGAAGGAGCTGATGAAAAACAATCAGTATCCGCTGAATGAAGAAAACTATATGGATTGCGGCCTGAGCATCTTTGATTCTCAGGATGATGTGCATGCCGGCGGCAGCGGCTGCGGCTGCTCCGCCTCCGTGCTGAGCGCCCTGATCCTGCCAAAGCTCAAACGGGGCGAATGGAAGCGGGTGCTTTTCATGGCCACCGGCGCGCTGCTCAGCACCACCACCAGCCAGCAGGGCGAAACCATTCCCGGCGTTGCCCATGCCGTGATCCTGGAAGGAGAAGAATGAGATGCTCATGTACCTGAAGGCTTTTCTGGTGGGCGGGCTTTTCTGCCTGATCGGCGAGGCACTGATCCTGAAAACCAAATTAACCCCCGCAAGGATTCTGGTGGTGTATATTACCGCCGGGGTCATCCTGAGCGCCGCCGGGCTCTATACCCCCATCGCCCGCTTTGCCGGGGCCGGGGCCACCACGCCGCTTACCGGTTTTGGTCATCTGCTCGCCCAGGGCGCAATGGCCGCCGTTGAGGAAATCGGGCTGCTGGGCGCTTTTACCGGCGGGATCACCGCCGCTGCGGGAGGCATTGCCGCCGCCGTTTTCTTTGGCTTCCTGGCTGCCGTCTGCTTTAAGCCAAGGCCCAAGGATTATTGAAAAAAGGCCCTTCGCCGTTTAATTGCAGCGAAGGCCGAAAGGCATTTTCTGATTTACCGAACCAGGATGGCGTATTCCATATTCGCCGTGCCATTCTCCACGGGGGCCAGATACATTTTCGCCGGGATGCTTTCCAGATAGGGGAAAATAAATTCCGCCCAGTGATTGCCGTATCCATTCAGGCCCAGGGCATCCGGGAAAAGGATGTTTCCTTTCGCATCCGTCAGTTGCAGGCTGTGAAGATAGTCGGCAAATACATCCGCCTCGGAATAGGCAAAAATCAGCGTGCCGTTTTCGTCATAGATCCCATCGCCGTTTTTCGCCGTGTAAGCCGCAAGCGCCGCCTGATCCCCCTGAAGCTCCAGGGTGATATAGCTCATCAGCGGCGTAAAGCAGCTTTCCGTTGCCTGCACCGTTCCATACGGGGTCTTCGTTTCCTGGCAGGGGGCAAACCGCCGCCCTCTGCTCAGAATATCCCCTGCATCAAAATGAAAGCGCACCAGGCCCTTTTCCGGGGGCATAAGGCCGCCCTCCGCATCATATTTTTCGGGATGCTCCGCCAGCCGGTATTCCGAAAGGGGCTGGCTTTCGCCGATGGGCAGGGCAATTTCCGTCTGTCCCTCCAGCGAAACATTTTCGTTATCCAGCCGCCAGTATTCCACATGGATGATTTCTCCCGGATTCCTGCCGCAGTAAACATCGCTGCCGGAATTTCCGGGCACATCCACGGCCTTTCCGTTTATCCAGATCTGATCAATCCACCAGCCCACATTCTTTTCCTTAAGCAGCTTTTCCCCTTCCTCGATGGTACTGATGGGCGCATCCGCATCGGTGATGCGGTAGGTATAGAGCAGGAAAAGGCTCTTCCCGTCATAGCCCGCTTCCTTGACCGTGATTTCCACGCCGTTGATCGTTTCCTGATACAGGTTGCCCTGCATCACGCGTTCAGCCTGGGGCGGAAGCGTGCCGAACATATACTGCAGATAATCAAACAGCCCCCATTGCCCGGCGGCATAGGCCACGCCGCCCAGCAGCAGCACCAGGGCCAGCCCCAGGCACAGCGCCATTTTCTTTTTCATTCGTTTTTTCTCCTTTCCCTGATTCAGGATGCGTTGGGCCAGATACGGATCATTTTCCAGACCGGAAAGGGAATTTTCCAGCGCCTGCTGAATGCGCTTTCTATCCTGCTGCTCCATCATTCTTCCATCCTCCTGTCAAGCATGCCGCGCAGCTTTTCCCGTGCGCGCTTCAAACGGTTTGATACGGTGGATTGCGCAATGCCAAGCAGCTCCGCGATCTCCCGCACGCTCATTTCCTGCCAGTAATACAGCAGGATGATTTCCTTCCATTTGCCCGGCAGCGCCATAATGGCGCAGGTCAGGTTCAGATCCTCCTCATTTTCCTCCCGGGCAAGGGGCAATTCCTCTGGGGTTATGCGCCTGTCCATATGGCGAAACCAGCCGCTGCGCTGCATAGAGCGGCATGTGTTCATGGCAATCCGAATCAGCCAGGTTTTCCGGCTGCATTCATTCCGGAAGGTGTGAAGGGCGCGGTACGCCTTGAGAAAGGTTTCCTGCACGGCATCCTTTGCCATTTCCTCATCCCTTAGATAGACATAGCACATGCGCAGCAGCATCCCCTGATATTCCTCCACCATGGATACCAGCGCTTCCTTCTGAGTGATTTCCGGGCCCGGAATCAGCTCCATCGGCTGCTCACCTCCTTTTCGTATGTATAGACGCAGCAGCAAAGCGAAATATCGATGCAAATGCGAAAATATGAAAAAAGAATTCACAAAAAAGGGCTCTATAATAAAAGTTGGGGTGCAGCCAAAAAAGAGAGGACAAAGTAAGCCCG
>CAZJUJ010000078.1:0-8467 GCA_964549135.1 uncultured Oscillospiraceae bacterium
TGGACAAAGTATTCCCCTCCAGTTTGTGGATTGCTGCATTTTCATTTTAACTGTTTGGGCTTACTTTGTCTTCTCTTTTTTGGCTGCACCCCAACTTTTATTATAGAGCCCAATAAGCAAGAAGCCAAAAAAGGGCTGCTCCCCTTCCCTCACGCCTCCCAGGAAGGCGGCTCCGGGCGTAGCAGGGATTCCTTTCACATAATCGAATGCCGTACAGCCAAATACTAACGCCATAAAAAAGAACGGCAATGCCTCTGCACCTGGCAGGAGCATTGCCGTTTGTTTCTTGCTGCTTGCTGTCCCGGCATTCAGGCTGTCCGGGAATAAGCCTGCATCATCCAGCGCCGATTTCCGGGCGGAGCGGGAGAGGATGCTTTGCTCAGAAGTCTCCTCCGCGATCCTCTCCCCCGTCCTTACCGTATTACTTGATCAGCTCGCCCATGGTGCCGGGGGCGGCGCAGGCGGCATTGGATTCATCGGTATCGATATGCATCGCCAGGGCGTAGCTATCGCTGACGCGGACGACAACATCGCCGAAGGTCAGGGCGCGACCCTGGGTTTCAACCTTCACGCTGACGACATCCTTATCCTGCACGTCAAATTCCTTGGCATCAGCACAGGTCATATGGATATGGCGCTTGGCGGCGATAACGCCCTCCTTCACCTCGACCTCGCCCTTGGGGCCCACCAGCTTGCAGGCGCCGCTGCCAGCGATATCGCCGGATTCACGGATCGGGGCGGAAACGCCGATGGAGCGGGCGTCCGTCAGGGAGATTTCCACCTGGGTCGCGGAACGCACGGGGCCAAGGATGCTCACGCCGGCCAGGGTCTTCTTGGGGCCTACCACATCCACGCGCTCCTCGCAGGCATACTGACCGGGCTGGGAGAGGGCCTTCTTGGCATGCAGCTCATAGCCCGCGCCGAACAAGGTTTCCAAATCCTGCTGCGATACATGCACATGACGAGCAGAAGTTTCAACCAGAATCTTTTTCATTTTACCTTTCCTTCTTTCCTGAGATTTCATTCCTTATTATATCAGCTTTTGCACGATTTGCAAGGGGCGCAGCCGCGTTTTGGCACGAAAACCCGGGAACGGGAGAAATATTTGCGGGAGGGGTCTTTTGGCCACAAAAGTCCCCTCCCGCAATAATCCCGTCCTTTCCCGTGTCACTATTTCATTTCTGCGCGGTATTCGCCCGGTGTTTTACCCACCAGATTTTTAAAGCTTCTGGAGAAGTGGGCCACATCGCTGAAGCCCGTTTGTTCGGCCACCTCATGCACGCGCATGGAGGGATTTTTCAGCAGTATTTTTGCCCGTTCGATGCGCATGCCGCTGAGCAGATCCAGAAAGCTCTGGCCCATATGGCGGTTAATCAGCTTGGAAAGATGCCATTGGCTGACGAACACCTGCTCGGCCACATCGCTGAGGGTAATATGCTGGGTGCAATGCTCCTGCATATAATCCAGGGCGGCGCGCACGATAAAATTGCCCGCATTGGCGCTTTGCTCCTCGCTCTCGGCGGGGACGGTTTCCGGCCTGGGGGCCGCATCCAGCCGCGCCGTCATTTCCCGGACGGCCTCGTGCAATTCCTCCATTTTGCTGGGCTTGAGCAGATACCGGCATACGCCCAGGCGGATGGCCTCCTGGGCATAATCGAAATCCCGGAAGGCCGTCAGCACGCATACCTGGATATGGGGAAATTCGCTTCGGATGGCTGCCAGCATGGTCAACCCATCCATATTGGGCATGCGGATATCCGTAAAGAGAATATCCGGCTGCTTCTGCCGCACCAGCATCAGCCCCTCCCGGCCATCGCAGGCCGTGCCCACCACGGCGCAGCCCAGGCTTTCCCAGGGCATCACCCGCGTCAGCCCCTCCAGAATCAATTGCTCGTCATCCACCAGCGCAACCCTGTACATGCCCTCGCCCCTCTCTACTTGTCAAACGGCTCCAGCGCCATAACCCTTTCCCAGCAATCCTCTGCGCTCATATCCCCCTCGGCCACGGCGCAGATGCAGCCCAGCAGCCAGGTTTCCCGGGCCTCCTTGGTCATGGCATCCTGAATCGGGCTGAGCATGCAGCCCGCGTTTTCCACCATGGCATTGGCCGATTCCAACAGCCTGCCCGTGTAATGCACGCCGCCGATGCGGGCCAGGCTTTCTTCGCTGGTCAGGTACGCCAGCAGCTGCACCGCGGCATCGCGCTTTTCGGGATCATTCCATGCCTTGCGGGTCAGATAAAAGCCCATGGATACGCCGCCGATGATGGCCCTGCCGTCCGCATCCTCTGCATAGACGGGAAAGGGCATGACCAGGGTGGTATCCATACTTTCCGGCGGAATGCTGTTGGCAAACCAGCTTCCATCCATCTGCATGGCGGCCTTCTTTTCCCGGAAAAGCTGGCTGGCCACAACCTCTGTGGTGGCGTTTACATCCTCTGCAAAGGCGCCGATTTCATACAGACGGCGGATCAGCGCCATGCCCTGATACCAGGAGGCGGGCACCTGGGCAAGGGAGGCGGGACGCAGGGCGTAATCCTCCGGTTTTCCGCTGGCCAGCACGGCAAATTCGGCAATGTAATGCGGGATATCCGAAAGCGAAACCGAAATGGGCACGATGCCCTCCCGGCGGAAAACCGAAATGGCCTGCTCCAGCTTTTCCCAGTCCGTGGGCAGGGGGAGGCCGTATTGCTCAAACAGATCGGTATTGATAAACAGCCCCTCCCAGAAGGGCCGGGCAGGAATGGCATACACCTGACCATCCGCCTCGGCAAGCAGCATATTTTCCGTCAGCTGCAGCCCGGGGTAGGCGGCGTTGATCTCCCGAATGGGCACCACCCGGCTGAGCAGGGGCGCAGAATCGGCATTGGCTGCGAAGAAAAACAGCACATCGGGCTCATTCCCGGCGGCAAAATCATACAGCACGCTGGCCTTCCATGCCTCATCGCTGGCGGCGGAGGTATCCTCCACCCGGTTGCCAGTTTCCGTTTCGTAGGCCTTGAGAATTTCCACATAGGCGGCAGCCGAGGTATCCGCCCCAGCAAAGCAGCTGACCGTTTTCAGCACGATGCCCTCGCCGTGCGCGCAGCCGCAGGTAAGGACCATGAGCAGCGCCGCCAGCAGGATTCCTTTCTTCATGGCGTTTCCTCCTTTTTTCCGGGCAGCCGGAGCCATACCGCCGTTTCGCCGCTTTCGGGATCGGCCTCCATGCGGATTTCCGCCTGGCTTCCGTAAATGAGATGCAGGCGGCTGGCAATATTGGATAGCCCCAGATGCTGCCCGCCCTGGTTATCGCCGGAGAGGGCCAGCGCAATGCGCCGCTTATCCTGCTCATCCAGGGCACGGCCGCTGTTGCGCACCTCAATATGCAATTCCGCCCCCGCCAGATGGCAGCGCACCGTGATTTTTCCGCCGCCCGCCGGGGCGATGCCATGCTCCACCGCGTTTTCAATCAGCGGCTGGATGGTCATCAGCGGCACGACGCAGCCGGCGGCGGCCTCCTCCATTTCCGTATCGATATGCAGCCGCTTGCCAAAGCGCAGCTGGATGAAATAGAAATACGCCTGCGCCGCCTCAAATTCCTCCCGGAGCGGCACCATATGCCTGTCGCCCCGGGCCATGCTGGCATTGAGCAGAACGCTCAGCGCCTCCACCATGGCGCTGATGCTTTCCGAGCCCTCCATGCGCGCCTGCCAATTGATGGATTCCAGGGCGTTATTGATAAAATGCGGGTTGATGCGGCTCTGCATGGCCTGGATGCGCGCATCCCGCAGGGCAATCTCTTCCTTATAGGTTTTATCAATCAATTCTGCAATGCGCGTACTCATCTTGGAAAAGGCCCGGCCCAGATCGCCCAATTCATCGCCGCCCTTCATGGGCACCGTCACGCCGAATTCCCCCTCCTCAATCCGATGGGAGGCCCGGGAAAGAATGCGGATGGGGCGGACGATGCGGCGGCTGACAAAGAGAAGAATCAGCGCCATGATCGGGGCCAGAAGCAGCAGCAGGAGGGATAGCATATGCCGGAACATTTCCATTTCGCCGTAAACCCTGTGCCGCATGACCGTCATGCGCATGCCCAGGGCATAATCCTGCCCGCGCAGCAATTGGGTATAGACGATGGCATCCCCCTCCGCCGAATCGGAAATGCCCGGGGGAAGCGCCGCCCAATCCGCCGCAGAGGCCCCGGCCTCCCCCAGGCAGATTTCCAGCCCGGCATCCCAGGAGGAAGCCAGGGCATCCAATTGCCCCAATAGCTGGGCCCGATCGATCCCCAGCACCAGCATGCCATATCGCTCAAGCCGCAGATTATACAGATTCCGCACCAGATAGAGCATGCCCTCCTCCTCGATGAAGAGGCAGCGGGTATCCAGCGTTTCGCCCAGCGCCGATACGCGGGCGTGGGCCGTCAGCTGATACAATTGCGCCTGGGCATAGCCCGCGCGGTTGTAGATCAGCATATCCGGATTGAGAACAGGAAAGGTGACCGCCAGGGTGAAGAGCGGCTCGCGGCTGTATTTTCTTTCCAGATAATTGCGGGCCAGCTGCAGAAATTCCGCGCTGCCCGTAGCGCCTGTTTCGTATGCCGCATACGCGCTGGTCAATTCGCCGTCATAGGTGGCGTCCTTGGCCAGGCTGATGGCCCGCTCCACATTCTGCCGCGTCAGCGTCAGCGCATGCTCTGCCCCCGAGGTAAGCGCCTTTTCGGTCTTATCCCGCAGATCGGCAAAGAAAACGGCCCCCATGCAGCCCCCCAGCAGCAGCGTCGGCACCAGATAGCACAGCAGCATAATGGTCAGCAGCTGAAACCGGATCGATCTGAATCTCATGTCTGTCCCCCTCGTTACGGCATACAAACCCAGCATTGATTTTATCAAAAACGGAAGCGGCAAAAAATGACGGATGCTGCGCTTTTTTGTCTATGCTTGGCCTAAAAGCGGCTGTTTCCTACATTTTATATGAAAGCGGCGGCGGCTGTCAATGGAAAAGGCGGGAAAGGGCCTGTACCGATTTTTCCGGGAGAGGGCCGGAGGAAAATCTTTTGGCTGCGGCAGGATTTTTTCTGCCTGCGGAAGAATTATTATGAATCCTGTTTTTTCATCGGGCGGCCATGCCCGAAATGAGGGGAGGAAGGAACGCTTTGGTGAAATCCTGGCTGGAGGCCTTGAAAAAGAAGGAAACGCTGAAGGCCTATCTGCTGATTGTGCTGGGATGCGTTGTGGGGGGCGCGGCGTATCCAATGTTTCTGGTGCCCAATAATATTGCCCCCGGCGGACTGACGGGCGTCGCTACCATTCTCAATTATCTCTTCGGCCTGCCGGTCGGCATTACCAGCATGCTGCTGAATCTGCCGCTGTTTCTGATCGGCTATCGGGCCATGGGGCGGGTATTTGTTTTCCGCTCGCTGGTGGCCACGGTTTTATTCTCCGTCTGCATCGATTTGATTCGTCTGCCGCCGCTTACGGATGATGTGCTGCTGGGCTCTGTGTATGGCGCGATTCTGCTGGGCGTTGGCCTGGGGCTGATTCTGCGCGGCGGCGCCACCACCGGCGGCTCGGATATGATTGCCCGGATGGTGCATAAGCGCTTTCCCTTTATCACGGTGGGCGGCTTCCTTTTCCTGGTGGATTGCATGGTGATTCTGGCGGCGGCCTTTACCATGAGCGCCAATGCCGCCCTCTATGCCCTGATCTGCATTTTCATTTCCGCCCGGGCGGTAGATCTGGTGCTGGCGGGGTTTGGCTCCTCCAAGGCCTGCTTCATCATTACCAATCAGGCCCAGCGGGTCTCCCGGCGCATTCTGGATGAATTGGAGCGGGGCGTGACCAGCCTGGCGGGCACGGGCATGTACAGCGGCGAGGGCCGCACCGTGCTGATCAGCGTGGTATCCCAGCGGGAGGTTATGCTGGTAAAGCAGATCGTCCGGGATGAGGATCAGAAGGCCTTTATGTTCATTACCGATACCCATGAAACATTGGGCGAGGGCTTCCGCAATCTGCAGGAGGATTGACGGGGAAAGGATAGACGTATGACGGTTTTTGAAGCGGCGATTCTGGGCATTGTGCAGGGCCTGGCGGAATTTCTGCCCATCTCCTCCAGCGGCCATCTGGAGCTTTGCCAGCATCTGATGGGCCTAAGCGGCGATTCCCAGGCCATGCTGCTGCTTTCCGTGCTTATGCACGCGGGCACACTGGTGGCGGTGATCGTGGTTTTCTGGGAGGATTGGCTGGGCATACTGAAGCATCTTTTCCGCTCCCGGCTGCTGGGGCTTTTGTTCCTTGCCTCGCTGCCCGCTCTTGGGGCCGCGCTGCTCATGGATGTGGATGCCCTCTTTGGCAGCGGCTTTCTGGGCATTGCCTTTCTGATTACCGGCGTTTTCCTGCTGCTGGCGGAGCGGCTGAGCCGCCGCGGCCGGCACAGCGCGGGCCAGGATACGGTGGGCGTAAAGCATGCGCTGATGATGGGCTGCATGCAGGCGGTGGCCCTGATGCCCGGGGTCAGCCGCAGCGGCTCAACGCTGCTTGGCGGCGTGGCCGGGGGCCTGAACCGCAAATCGGCGGCCAAATTTTCCTTTATGATGAGTGCCCCGGCCATTCTGGGCAGCCTGCTTCTGGAGGGTAAGGATGCCCTGGAGGGCGGCGCGTTTTCCTTCCTGGCGGAGAATCTTCTTCCCATGGCGGTGGGCATCGTGCTGGCGGCGGTCAGCGGCTATCTGGCCATCCGGTATATGCTCAAGCTGATTAACCGCATTTCCCTCAATTGGTTTGCGCTGTATGTATTTGTGCTGGGCGCGGCGGTGCTTGCCCTGCAATTGACCGGCGTGGGCGGCCTGCCCCCCGTTTCCTTCCCCTTCTTCCACGCCTGACAGGATTTCCCCGCCCCGCCCGGCGCATCCCTGCATGACGGGATTCCCATGCCACGCCCGGCGCGTCCAATAGCGAATGTCCGTCCCGTTTCCAAACGGCTTACATCCCGTTTACGGACGGGAAGAACAAAAGGTTTTGCCCGGGGATACTTGCGTCCTTCCGGGAAATATGCTATAATACTCTCCGTCCCCATCCGGGCTTGCCCCGGATGAATATGCGCCCGTAGCTCAGCAGGATAGAGCGTTCGCCTCCTAAGCGAAAGGCCGCGCGTTCGAATCGCGCCGGGCGCGCCAGAAAGCCCTGGAATCCTTGAAAATGATGGATTTTATACCGCAAGTCTTTTTGCCCAACGAAGGAACATAGGCAGCATGCCTGCATGAATAAAAGTGAATAAGGAGGAGATACTAATGAAGCAGTACAAGGTTTTGACCCAGAAGGACAAGTGGTTTTCCAGCAAGTTTAACCCCGCTGCGCTGGAAGCGGCTCTGAATGCTTACGCCGAACAAGGCTGGCATGTGGTAGCAAGTGTTTCTGGCGACTTCCCCGGTGCGTTCGGCAGCCGCAACGAAATCGTTGTTATCTTGGAGCGTGACGCATAATGGCGTTTACATGCGTCTATGAGGGTATGATTATTTCCGAGGGAAGGCTTGAACAGTCTCAGTCTCTTGGGATGATTGAAGTTGATTTGAGTTTCAAGATTGGCGCTCAACTCAAATCCCTGCGTGATGTAAAATCAGAACTTGTGACGAAGGCACGGGCCTTGGGGGCGAATGCAATTGAAAGCTTTACCTATGGGCAAAAGCATCGTTGGTTAGCCATTGACGACATTGCTCTTTGGGGAAAGGCTGTTGCTGTTCGCATTCCTGACGATGTGGCAAAAAGCTACCTTGATAAATGATTCGTGGCATGTCCCGCTATCCTGCATGGATGGCGGGATTTTTTTGCCCTTCTTCTCCTGTGCTGGAGGAATCGTTATCAGATCGGGGCGGAGGAATCGACACGCCGAGGCACATGGCGCATAATAACCTTTGCACCTTTACAACCTGATCATTCCTGTGTGGTTGGTTTGTGGAAAGGATGAAAGAATGAATCAATCCATTTCACTTGCGAACTACATTGACGAACGAATGACCTCTTACAAGGCATACGCTGTCCGCCAGTCCACCTTTGACCGACCTCTACAACAAGGGCGGGCACAAGCACACCTATGTTTTTCAGGCGCAGGATGGCAGGCCGCTTTCCTACGAAGCGATGCGATACCAGATTCAGCGCGCCTGCGCAGAAGCGGGGGTGCCCTATCTTGGCCAGCTTGCGTTCAGGCATACCTTCGCAACCAATTGTTACAATCGCGGGTGCGATGTTAAGATTCTGTCAAAGCTTTTGGGCCATGCCGATGTTACCGTTACCTACAACGTTTACATCCATCTTTTCGGAGACGCGCTGGAGGAGATGCGAAGTGTCATTGGGTAAATACAACAAAAAAGTACGACCTGATTGTGGCAGATCGTACAAAGGAACTTGGCAGGGGCACTAGGACTCGAACCCAGAACAAAGGTTTTGGAGACCCACGTGAACACAGGCTTGCGCCTGTGCAATGATGAC
>CAZJUJ010000079.1:0-8400 GCA_964549135.1 uncultured Oscillospiraceae bacterium
CGGGGAAACTCCATCCCGGATGCGGGGCGGTACTGTGCGGGCGGGGACAGGCCGGGAAAATCCCATCCCGGATGCGGGGCGGTACTGTGCGGGCAGGGACAGGATGGGGGAAAAACTCCATTCCGGATGGCGTTGGTACTGTGCGGGCGGGTACAGGTCGGGAAGCCCCATCCCGGATGCGGGGCGGTACTGCGGGGGTGGACACGGGTCGGGGAAACTCTATCCCGGATGCGGGGCGGTACTGTGCGGGCGGGGACAGGCCGGGGAAGCCCCAATCTGGATGCCGTCGGTATTGTGGGGGTGGACACAGGCCCGAGAAAGCCGCTCTGGCTGCATTTTTTTCTTTTTTCTGGATCGATTTGGCGTTTCGGGCCGTCTTATAGGGTGAAATCGCGATTTCACAAGCAAAGAGGGAGGGCGCACATGACGGAAGAAGAATTCAACGAGCGAATACGGGCCATGGAGGGGAAAATGTATCGGATTGCCCGCTCCATGCTCCGCTCGGACGCCGATTGCGCCGATGCCATGCAGAATGCCGTTTTCAGCGCCTGGCGAAGGCTGCCGGGGCTGCGGGAAGCGGGGCGCTTTGAAGCCTGGCTTACGAGGATCCTGGTGAATTGCTGCCGGGATATGCAGCGGGAATACCTGAAAAGAAAGGGCGAGGGGCCATTTTCAGCGGATATTCCCCTGGAGGCCGCGCCGCCCAGAGATATGGATCTGCATTTGGCGCTGCAGGCGCTCAAGGAAAAGCATCGCCTGCCAATTTTGCTGCACTATATGAATGGCCTGTCCGTGCCGGAGATTTCCCGGGTGCTGCATCTGCCTGTGCCCGCGGTCAAGGGGCGGATCAGGGAAGGAATGAAGAGGCTTCGGCTGCTGATGGGGGAGGAAACGGAATGAAAGCCTATGACTGGGAAAATGCCTTTCCTGCGGTTCCGGGAATGGTGCATCAGCGGCTGGAAAGCGCATTAAAGGAGAAAAACGAAATGCAGGCACGAAAAATGAAGCGGCCCATGGCCGTCTTGGCGCTGGCGCTGGTGCTGGCGGCGGCGCTGATGGGCATGGCCTATGCCGCCAGCCGGACGGGCATACTGGATTATCTGGCAGGCGGGGAGGAGAAAGCGCCGGATGCGCTGAAAAACAGCGTGCAGCCCGTAAATGCCTCTGCGGAGGCGGATGGAATCCGCATTGATCTGACGGGCGCCGTTTTTGACGGCGATCGGCTGGCGCTCTCCTTTACCATGGAAAATACCCAGCCGGAAAGCATCGCCATGGTGACCCTGGATACCGTGACCCTGGATGGCGAATGGCTGCCCATCAGCTTCCAGAGCTTTCAGGAGCAATGGCTGCCCGATGTCTTTTCCCTGAATGCTCCGGATTATATCCGCAATCCCCTTTCCGGCGGCATGCTCAGCAGTTCTTTGGAAACGGAATACACCGGCGTGCTGCAGGGCGAAGCGACCTTTGTGATTACCCGTCCCGTGCAGGCGGCGGTGGTGATCGATCCCTGGATGTGGTATGATGAAGCGGTGCTGGAGGAAGCGGATATGCGGGCCGATTACAGGGCCAGGAAAGAGGCGATCCTGCATTCCGGGCTGGAAATCGCCGATGTATTCCATATGGAGCCCCAGGATTGGCTTTCGGAGGGCTATACGGCCCTGAATATCGGGGGTGGATTTTTGCTGGATATGACGGAGTATCAGTACCTTGGGCCGCAGTTCATGAGCGAGGACTTTGGCAGCAGGCTCAGATGGCACGCCGCCATCAACCGGGAGGGCCAGATGACGGAAACTGCCCGGATTACCCTGCCCTTTACGCTGGATGCGGATGCCGCCAGGGCCGGGCGGAGAGAGGCGGATATGCCGGATGTGCAGCTTTCCAACTGCACGGTGCATTTTGAAAGCATCGTCGTTTCGCCCCTTTCCACGCTGGTGCGGATGCGGCTGTATCCGCTGGAAAATACCCTGGAGGCGGCGCTGGCGCTGGGCGATTGCTATGGCTGCCCCTGGCTTGATGCGCCGGATGGGCAGGGCCTTTCCTGGCTTCCGATGGATGGCGAGGGCGATGCATGCGCCGATACGGATGAGGCGGGAAGATACTGCTATCAAATCTCCATCGATTGGGGCGGCATGATGGAAATGCCGGATGCGCTGGGCTTCTCCTTTGGAACAGCGGCGGATGCGGAAACAGAAAGGCTCAGGCAGGCCTTTTCCGAGCGGGTGATCATTCCGCTGAAATAAAAAACATGCGCCGTCTTGCGCATGCATAAAAGCAGCCCCTGGCTCTCCTTGCGGATGGTCAGGGGCTTTTTCGCGCTGTTCAGGGGGGGAAGGCTTACAGCATATCCGTGTGATTGATCCGAAGATGAAAATGCATCCCCAGCTTTTCGGCGGCCTTCCGGCAAAGGCTCATGCGGGAAAGAAAGGCCTCGAAAAATTCCACCACCGAGCTGAACTCGGGATCAATATCGCATTCCATGGTAATGGCCTGGCGTGCGGGATTAACCAGCACTGATGATTGATAGACGGAATAATTGACCCGGTCATGCATATCAAAATGGGGATCGGGCAAAAGCTGGCGCACCCGGCTGCGGCGCACATCCGCCTTATCGCCGATGATAACGGCGGCTGCCATGGGGGATACCGGGGCGGCGCTGCTCTCATCATGATGGCCGATAATGGAAAGAATATCCGCAATCTCATCCGGCGCGGCCCCCAGCCGCGTAAGAATAGAAAAGGCCAGCACGGCGCTGGAATGGGCGTGATCCTTTCGATTGACCAGATTGCCAATATCATGCAGATAGGCGGCAATCTTGGCAATCTCAATATCCCGGGCGGGATAATCAAGGGCGGAGAGAATCTTTTCCGCCGTGGCTGCCACCCGGGTTACATGGGCATAGCTATGCTCCGTATAGCCGATGGCGATCATCACCTGATCGGCCTTTTCAATATATGTTCTGACCTCGGGATCCTGACTGACGGCCCTTAATGTAAGCATGGCATACCTCCTGACGATGCATTCTTTGGTATAGGTTTCTTTTGCTTTTTTAAGAATCTGAAGATGCGGCAAGCAGGAAGCCCTGCCCGTTTCCTGTTCCTCGTCCGTCCCCGTTCCTCAACAAACTCGGGGACGTAGTCGGCAGGATATATACTTAAACTATCCGAGCCGCTTTCTTGGAAGGGGCCCGGGGAAACCATTCTTTGGCTGCAAAGAATGGTTTCCCCGGATAATCTCCGTCCGTCCCTCGCCCGTCCCCGTCAGTTCATGGCGACATCGTCCATGACCCGGGCGAAGGCGGCGCGGGCGGCGGCGCGCACCTGCTGCCATTCGGCCTCATAGCCGGGGGAGCGAATCCATTTGAGGCACTGGGTGGTTTCATCCAAAAGCTGCATATCCGCGCCCAGGACCATGCCGGGGAGCAGGGCATCCCCATGCTGGCGGGTGCCCAGAAAATCCCCGGGCCCGCGCAGCTCCAGATCGCGCTTGGCGATGCGGAAGCCATCATTGGTTTCGCAGAGGGTTTTCAGCCGCTCGTTGGGCGCGGCCATGAGGAAGCACCAGCTCTCCTGCGCGCCGCGGCCCACCCGGCCCCGCAGCTGATGCAATTGGGAAAGGCCGAAGCGATCGGCATTTTCGATGACCATGACCGTGGCACTGGGCACGTTTACGCCCACCTCAATGACCGTTGTGGAAATCAGCACATCCAATTCCCCGGCGGAGAAGCGGCGGATGGTTTCCTCCTTTTCGGCGGCGTCCTGCTCGCCATAGGTCAGGCCCAGACGCAGATCGGATAAGGGGCCCATGGAAAGCTCTGCATAGGTTTCCTGGGCGCTGCGGGCGTCAATCTGCTCGCTTTCCTCCACCAGCGGGCAGACAATATAGGTCTGCCTGCCCTGGGCGGCCTCCCGCCGGATGAAGGAATAGAGCCCCTCCCGCTTTTCCTCGGGCACAATCCGGGTCTTGACCGGGGTGCGGCCGGGGGGCAATTCATCCACTACGGATAAATCCAGATCGCCGTATAAAACCAGCGCCAGGGAGCGGGGAATGGGCGTGGCGGAAAGCACCAACTCATTGGGTGCCTGCTCGGCGGCATCCTCCGCCTTGCGGGATAAGAGCCGCCGCTGCCGCACGCCAAAGCGATGCTGCTCATCGGTTACTGCCAGGCCCAGACGGCGATATTCCACGCCCTCGGAGATCAGGGCATGAGTGCCGATGACGGCCTGCCATTCCCCTGACGCAATTTTTTCCAGCGCCTCCCGGCGCTCCCGGGCGCGCATGCCTCCCAGCAGAAGCCCGCAGGAAACGCCCAGCGGCTCCAGCATCCGCCGCGCGCTTTCCAGATGCTGCCGGGCCAGAATTTCCGTGGGCGCCATCAGCGCGCTCTGATACCCGGCCCGGGCGCATAAATACATGGCCCCAAAGGCCAGCGCCGTCTTTCCGCAGCCCACATCGCCCTGCACCATCCGCCCCATGGCGTGGGGCGCGGCCAGATCGGCGGCGATTTCGGAAAGCACCCGCTGCTGCGCCCCGGTGGGCGGGAAGGGCAGGGAGCGCCAGAAGGCATCGCAGGCATCGGCGGCTACGGGAATCACAATGCCCCGGCTTCTTTCACCCCGGAGCGAGGCGGCTGCCGCCTGATAGAAAAACATGCCCTCAAAGGAAATGCGCCGCAGGGCCAGGGCCAGATTTTCCTTCGTTTCGGGGAAATGCGCCTGCCGCAGGGCAAAATTCCGCTCGCATAAATGATAGCGCAGCCGGAGAATATCCGGCAGCGTTTCCGGGCAGCAATCCTCCAACTGGGTCAGGGCCTGGCGCATCAGCTCCCGCATGGTTTTGGGCGGAATGCCGCCCACGGCGCGGTAAATGGGCAATATGCCCCTTTCCTGCACCCGGACGGGGCTTGCCATGCGGATGCGCCCCTGCTTATCCCGATCGATGCGGCCATAGAGGGTCAGCTCGGTTTCCGGCGTGATCTGATTCTGCAGCCAGGGCTGATTGAACCAGACGACGGGAATGCTGCCCGTTTCATCGCAGAGCCGCAGGGTGACGGAGGTCATGCCATGAAAGCGGCTGAGCCGGGGTGCGGCCTTGGGATAGCCGCAGACGCAGATTTCCGCCCCCGGCACGGCTTTTTCCAGGGGCGTGATGACGGTGGTATCCTGATAGCGCAGGGGAAGGGTCAGCAAAAGATCGGCCATCGTATGGATGCCCGCCTGACTGAGCGCCTCCAGCCGCGCCTTGCCCAGCCCCTTTAGCTCGCTTAACGCCATCATTTTTCCTTACCGCCTGATGGTAATGATCTTTTTTTCGTTCTCGGCAGGCGCGCCAAAGACATCCCTGCCGTTTTGAATCTCCCGGGTGATGATCAGGGTATCCTCATCCGGGGCGGAAACGGAAAGCGTGCCCACCTGCAGGGCGGGGGAGCGCCGCCGCTGCCACAGCAGGGCGCGGATTTTTTCCTCCAGGGCCAGATCCTTTTGATCCCAGGGGAAGGGCCCCCGGCAATAGGGATCGCTGCCCCCCTGCATGCCCCGCTCATCCCCATAATAGATGCAGGGAATGCCGGGCAGGGCGCAGAGCAATTGAATCAGCTTTTCATAGCGCTGCATGCCCAGCAAATGCTCCTCCTCCGTTAAGCGCATGCCGCCCCGCTCGTGATAGGGGATATCCTCCCAGGTGCGGCCGCAAAGGGCATTGACGGCCCGGGGGCGATCATGGCTGCCCGCCAGATTCATCAGCGAATAATAGAAGGGCGCGGGATAATTCTCCTGCTGGCTCATGATCAGCCGTCTAAGCGCCCCGGCCCCGCTTTTCCCGGTCAGAAAATCAATGGCGGCCTCCCGCAGGGGATAATTCATAACGCTGTCCAGGGTATCGCCCTGGCAATAGCAGCGCATTTCGCCATAGGCCTCCTTATGGCTGGCATCCTCCCATACCTCGCCCATGACCACCGCATCGGGATTTTCCGCTTTGACCGCCCTGCGCAGGCGGCGCAGGAAGGGCATGGGCAGTTCATCCGCCACATCCAGCCGCCAGCCGTCCGCGCCCTTTTCCAGCCAGGAGCGGACGACGCCCTTTTCATTCAGGATAAAATCCTGATAATCGGGATTGGTTTTATCGATGGCGGGCAGGGTATGAATGCCCCACCAGCAGACGTAACGCTCAGGATACTGGGTAAACTGATACCAGGGATAATAGGGGGATTGGGTGGATTGGCAGGCCCCCACCACGGGGAAGCGGCCAAAGCGATTGAAATAGAGGCTGTCCTCCCCGGTATGGCTGAATACGCCGTCCAGCACCACACGGATGCCCAGCGCCCGGGCGCTTTTGCAGAGCGAGATAAAATCCGCATTGCTGCCCAGATGGGGATCGATCCGGCTGTAATCGGCGGTGTCATAGCGATGATTGGAGCGGGCCATAAAGATGGGATTGAGATACAGCGCCGTAACGCCCAGCGCCTGCAGATGGGGCAGCTTCTCCTCGATTCCCGTCAGATCGCCGCCGAAAAAATCCCGGGCGCAGTTATCATCCTCGCCCTCGGGCATCAGGATGGGCAGTTCATTCCAGCTTTCGTGATAGAAGCATTCCTCCCGGCGATGCGTGTTTTCCCCGCTTTTGTAAAAGCGATCGGGAAAAATCTGATACATGATTCCGTGCCGCATCCATTCCGGGGTCTGATAATCGGGAGAATAGGTGGTCAATTGCCAGGCCCGGGGGGCTGCATCCAGATGCCCCTCTCCGCCCATGCCGTCCAGGGGCGCGCCATAGGCAAGCTCCCGGCCCGCCTGATCCTCCAGCCGGAAATCATACCAGCAGAGGATGGGAATATCCGGCATCTGAATGCTGACGGAAAACCAGGCATCCTCCCGCGCCATGGGAAAGAATTTTTCGCTGCCGTCATAAAAGCGCAGCACGGCGCGGCGAATCTCCCGGCTGCATTGCAGGCGGAAGGTCACCTGGCTCAGGCAGGGCGCAGGGCCCAGCGGCGCGCGGCAAAGGGCGGACTGGGAATCATGATAGACGAGCATGCAGTTTCCTCACTTCATTGATTTCAAAAATACAATTCCATGATAGCACACCGGGGCGGCAAAATCAATCCATTCCGCGGGGGGCGGGCGGCTGTTTCCAAAAAAAGAACAGAAAATGAAAATTCATGGATGGCGCGCGGGCGATTGAAATTGCCGGGCGAGTTTGCTATAATGTTAGCCAGGATGGAGCGCGGGGGCGCATCCCCGCATTGGTAGGAGGAAGCAGCGAAATGAAGAAGCTGAATGTTTTATTGGCGATTATTGCCATCGCCGCCATTGCCGTTGTGGTGATCAGCGCCGGGCAAAGGGGCGATGTGCAGAAGGAAATGACCGCCCTGAACGAGCAGGTGAAGACGCTGAACGCCGATCTTTCCGCTACCCGGAGCGAACTGGATACGGTGAAGGCGGATCGGGATGCGGCGATGGCGGAATCCAGCGCGCAAAAAATCGTGATGGCCAGCGTGCAGACCGAGCTGGAGGGAATCCAGGGCGTGCTGGAGGGCCTGCAGGCCGAGCTTTCCGCCTCTCAGGGCGATGATCCCCTTGCCACGCCCCGGCCCACGCTTGAAGATGTCCAGGCCGAGCTGACCGCCGCCCAGACGGAGCTGACCCAGGCCAAGGCCAGCCTGGAAACGGCGCAGGCAGAGAATGTCACGCTGAAGACCGATCTGGAAACGGCACAGGCGGAGAATGCCGCGCTGAAAACCGATCTGGAAACGGCGCAGACGGAGAATACCGCGCTGAAGACCGATCTGGAAACGGCGCAGGCAGAGAATACCGCGCTGAAAGCTGATCTTGAAGCTGCACAGGCCCAGGTGGAGAGCCTGAGCCAGGCGATTGCCGAATTGCAGGCGACCCCGGAACCTTCCCCGAAAGCCGGGGACGAGGGTGAGAACGGGAATATTGCGGGAGGAGACTTTTGAGTCAAAAGTCCCCTCCCGCGCCCTCCCGAAAACCGGGAACGGGGGATGCGGGGAGAATAATTGCGGGAGGATGCTTTTGTGTCAAAAGCACCCTCCCGCACCCTCCCGAAAACCGGCTCTGGATGTTTCATGGAGAGGTAGAACCAGGTTGAATGCCAGTGAAGCAGCAGGAAGTAAGATGCAGAGAACAAAGCAGCAATGCCCTCATCAAACGTGAAGGCATTGCTGCTGTTTTTTTGAGTTGCTATTCTTTTTTTGCTGCGCTGGCATTCAATTTGGCAGGAACCTTCCAAGATTCATCCAGAGCCGATTTTGAAAGGGAGATTCTTTGGAGGCTAATGCTTTCGTTCCTTTTGCTGATCTGACATTCAATTTGGCAGGAACCTTACAAGATTCATCCAGAGCCGGTTTTCGGAAGGGGCGCGGGGGAACCACTTTTGACGCAAAAG
>CAZJUJ010000080.1:0-8005 GCA_964549135.1 uncultured Oscillospiraceae bacterium
TCATCCAGAGCCGGTTTTCGGAAGGGGCGCGGGGGAACCACTTTTGACGCAAAAGTGGTTCCCCGCAAATATATCTCCCGCTCCTTCCCCGTTCCTCGTTCTGTGCGAAAGCATATAGTATTTTGCTGTGCATATATTGTTATAGCCGAGAGGAGGAAAAATACAATATTTGAAAAAAATGTGTTGACAAAGAAGAGAAAAGTATTATAATAATACTACAGGCCACAAGCTGATCTTATGTGAAAACGGGCCATTGCCGTGTACGCAAGCATGCCTTAAACCACAGTTGTTTTTTCAGGAGCGGTTTTTCCGGCTTCGTCGGAGTGAAGGAGCCGAGAAAATAAAAAAGCATTGGAAGGAAGGAATCCGAATGAAGAAACTCGTCGCTATCCTCCTCTCGCTGGTCATGGTGCTTTCCATGACGGCTGCTCTCGCCGATACGGTTGAGCTGCCCCGCAACGAGACCCTGTACTTCGCTGGACAGCAGTGGGGTACCGTAAACAGCTGGAACATCATTGGCACCAACCAGAACAACGCCATGGCCATCTCCTCCGGTGCTGGCTATCGCACGCTGATGTTTGAAACCCTGTACATGTGGAATGTGATGGACGGCTCCATGACCGGCCTGCTGGCCAATGACGATTGGGCCTGGAATGAAGACATGACCGCCCTGACCCTGACCATCAAGGACGCCGCCAAGTGGAGCGACGGCACCGCCGTCACCGCCGCCGATGTGGCCGCCACCTGGGATGTTTCCGTGAAGATCGGCAACGGCACCGGCAGCACCTATGGCGCCTACATTGCCTCCATCACCGCGGATGGCCAGAAGGTTACCATCAACTGCAAGCTGGATGACAACGGCACCCCCGTGAACCCCCTGAAGGTTCTGGATTTCCTGGTGCTGGCCCCCATCGCCCAGGGCGCCTGGATTGACACCGTGGTTGCCCGCAACAACGGCGATTCCGTGGCGATCCTCAATGACGCCGGTGAAGACGTGGTCTGGTCCGGCCCCTACACCAAGTATTATGCCGACGATCAGAAGGTCGTTCTCGTCCGTGACGATAATTACTGGGGCCAGGATGCCTCCATGTGGGGCAAGCTGCCTGTTCCCAAGTACATCGCCCATGTGATGTATGCCGACAACGCCGCCGGTGAAGTGGCGCTGAAGGCCGGTGAAGTGGACGTTTGCCAGCAGTTCATCGGCAACATCCAGAACCTGTGGCTGGAAGACGGGCTGCCCATTTCTACCTATTATGATGAAGCGCCCTATGGCGTCTGCCTGACCATGCCCACCGCCTGGTTCAACATGAACCTGCCCGTGCTGGCCGAAAATGCCGCGCTGCGCAAGGCCATCGCCATGGCCGTTGACTATGACACCATCATCGCCAACGCCATGACCAATCAGAGCCCCTCCTTCTCGGATGTGCCCCGTTCCCTGATGAACCCCACCGCCGGTGAGCAGGCCATGTATGATCATGCCGCGGTTGCCGATCTGCAGTGGGCCGGCAATGACATCGAAGGCGCCAAGAAGCTGCTGGACGAAGCGGGCATCGTGGATAACGATGGCGACGGCTGGCGCGAATACAAGGGCGAAAAGATCTCTCTGAACGCCGTTTGCCCCAATGGCTGGTCCGATTGGCAGGCCTCCATGGAAGTGGTTGCCGCCGCCGGTTCCAAGATCGGTGTTGAGATCACCACCCTCTATCCCGAATATTCCATCTATCAGACCGTGTTCACCGATCCCGCCCAGAGCGAATACGCCATCTTCATGTGGTCTCCCGATGCCTCCACTCCCTCCAATCCCTGGGGCCGTGTAAATCAGTTCATGGGCAAGGATTATGTGGGCGTTTCCAACAACTGGAGCGGCAACTGGGGCCAGTATGTGAATGATGAAGCCGATGCGCTCATCAAGAAGATCCCCCTGACCACCGATTCTGAGGAGCTGAAGGCCCTCTACACCGAGCTGACCAAGATCTACCTGACCGAGGTTCCCAGCTTCTCCCTGATGTATCGTCCCTCCGTGTTCCACGCTGTCAATGAGAGCGTATGGACCAATTACCCCGCTGGCGATGATGGCCGCAATATCCCGCCGGCCGACTGCACCGATGGTTACGGCATCGCCGCCCTCTACGAGCTGGAGCTTGTAGCCGAATAACATTTTTACCGCGGAAGCGGCCATGCATCGGCTTGAAGCATGGCCGCTTCCTTGCTTACAAGGGGGAAGGGAACATGAAGGGCTACCGCAAATATTTCTGCAAGAAGATTCTGTGGTTCCTGATCACGTTCGTCGTTGCGGTGATCTTGAACTTTATTCTGCCGCGGCTGATGCCCGCCGATCCCGTGGCGGCCATCACCGGCAAAATGGCGCAGGGCATGACGGACACCAGCGCCGTGCAGGAGCTTTATAAGCGCTATGAGCAGGAATTCGGCACCAATAAGCCGATGACCGAGCAATTCTTCATCTTCGTGAAAAACATGTTTCGGGGGGATTTCGGCACATCCTTCAGCCAGTATCCCCGCAAGGTGACCGATATCATTTCCAGTGCCATTCTCTGGACCATCGCATTGCAGCTTCCCGCCATCATCGTGGGCTGGCTGCTGGGCAATCTTCTGGGCGCGCTGGCCGCCTATATCCGCAAGGGCTTTGATAAGGTGCTTTTGCCGCTTTCGCTGTTCATCAGCAATATTCCCGCCTTCGGCATGGCAGTCATTCTTCTGGTATTGTTTGCTGTGAATCTGAAAATCGCCCCCATCAGCGGCGGTTATGCATTTGATATGATCCCCAATTTCAGCTGGAATTTCATTAAATCCGTCATTTCCCATTATCAGCTGCCCTTCTGGTCGATCGTGCTGGTATCCATCGGCGGTCAGGCGGTGGGCATGCGCTCCATGTCCATTTATGAATTGAATGCTGATTACGTCAAGTATTCCCGCTTCCTGGGCATCAAGGATCGCAAGATCGTGGGCTATGTATTCCGCAATGCCATGCTGCCCCAGGTTACCGGCCTGGCCCTGTCCCTGGGCACCATGATCGGCGGCGCGCTGGTAGCAGAAATTATTTTCAGCTATCCCGGCCTGGGCTCCACCATGTATACCGCCGTCACCGCAGCCGATTATCCCCTGATCTCGGCAACCACGCTGATCATTACCATCATGGTGCTGATTGCAACCTTCCTGCTGGATATTATCTATGGCTTCATCGATCCGCGGGTCAAGGCCGCGCAGCTTGACTGAGGGAGGAAAGAAAATGAAAAATACATTGCGTCAGATTTTCCATTCCCCCAAATTCGTAGGCGGCTTCGTGATCTTTGTGGCCATTCTGCTGCTGCTTTTCATCTATCCCCTGATCAATCCCGGCAATCCCCTGGAAATGATCGGTGTGGGCACCTTTGCCAAGCCCGGCGTATATGTATCGCTGTATGACGCCGTCAATACCGAAACCGAATCCCTGCGGCTGGCCGATGCGGCGGATAAGCGCCTGGCCAAGCAGCTCCGGGATGAGGATCGGGTGAGCATGGCCACCTGGTTTGAAAAGGCAGGGGTGGATGTATCGGATCTGGATATCAACGATACGGATACGCTGCTGGCCATGTGGGATGCGCATTATGAGGATATCAAGCTCAAGGGCATGACCAACGCCCAGCGCCGCAATTATCGTCTGCTTAACAACCGCCTGCAGGAACTGAAGGCGGGCGAAACGCTGATCCTTTCCACCACCAATGATGAAACGGGCGAACTGGAGGAAAAGAGCAAGATCGGGAAGAACGATTATGTCAATGTAGGCGATGTGGCCAATGTAAAGAATCTGCCCCTTGGCACTGATAACTTTGGCCGCGATGTGCTGAAGGAATTGGTGTCCGCCACCGGCACATCCATCATCATCGGCCTGATTGCCGGGGCCGTGGCTACCGTTATCGGCCTTTCCTTCGGCCTGCTGGCCGGGTATCTGGGCGGCGTTGCCGATGATATCATCATGTTTATCACCAATGTGTTCACCGTCATTCCCGGCTTTGTGCTGCTGATCCTCATTTCCTATTCCATCGGTCAGGATCAGCGCGGGGCAAGCGTGGTGGCGCTGGTCATAGGCCTTACCAGCTGGACCTGGACGGCCCGCTCGGTGCGCTCCCAGGTCATCAGCCTCCGCAACCGCGATCACGTCAATCTTTCCAAGCTCAGCGGGCATAGCATGCTGCGCATTATCGCGGCGGATATTCTGCCCTATATTGCCAGCTATGTGGTCATGGCGTTCATTCTGCAGGTATCCAGCGCCATCCTCAGCGAGGCGCAGCTGAGCCTGCTGGGCCTTGGCCCCAAGACCACCGAGGTGCCTACCCTGGGGCTGATGATGAACTGGGCCATGCTCTATTCCGCGCATACGAATGGCTCCTGGTGGGCGTATTTCCCCGTGATACTGACCATCACGCTCATTTCGTTCTCGCTGAATCTGATGAATACCGGGCTTGACCAGGTATTCAATCCCACCCTGAGAGATTAAGGAGGAGACAGGCATGGCAAAGACAATGCTGGAAGTCAGAGAGCTGACGACCAAA
The DNA here is from genome assembly GCA_964549135.1 of uncultured Oscillospiraceae bacterium. Classification (GTDB taxonomy): domain Bacteria; phylum Bacillota; class Clostridia; order Christensenellales; family Aristaeellaceae; genus RUG563. The sequence continues at coordinate 4,551 of CAZJUJ010000080.1, forward strand.
TATATCACGCGCTTCCATGAAGACGTGTATGCCGTGGATCATGTCTCCCTCAAAATTGAGGAAGGCAAGAGCCTGGGCATCGCGGGCGAAAGCGGATGCGGCAAATCGACGCTGGCCCTTTCCCTGATGGGCTATTATTTCCCGCCGCTGCATTATATGAGCGGCGATATCATCATCGACGGCAAGAATATCTCCGGTATGGATCCGGATACGGTGCGCAAAAACGTGCTGGGCACGGAAATCGCCTATATTCCCCAGGCGGCCATGAATGCCCTGAACCCCACCATCCGCATCAGTAAATTTGTGGAGGATGTAATCCGCGCCCATGACCCCAAGGCGGATAAAAAGCAGATCCAGGAGATGGCCAAGGCCCGCTTTGCCGAATTGGGCCTGCCGGTTGAGGCGCTGGGCCGCCATGCGGTGGAATTATCCGGCGGCATGAAGCAGCGGGTGGTCATTGCCGTTTCCACCATCCTCAATCCCAAGGTACTCATTGCCGATGAGCCCTCCTCCGCGCTGGATGTAACCAGCCAGAAGATGGTCATCAAGATGCTGCGCGATATGATGGAAAAGGGCTATATCAAGGCCATGATCTTTATCACCCATGAATTGCCCCTGCTCTATAATGTCACCGATGATATTATGGTCATGTACGCCGGGCAGATTGTGGAGCGCGGCAGCGCCAAGGAAATGGTCTTTGATCCCATTCATCCCTATTCCCGGGGTCTGATGAATTCCATCCTGGTGCCTGAGGAGGGCACCCGCGCCAATAAGCTCATCGCCATTCCCGGCACGCCGCCCAACCTGAAAAAGCCGCCCCAGGGCTGCCGGTTTGCCGAGCGGTGCCGGTATGCCACGGCGGCCTGCCGCGTAAACGCCATGCCCATGCTGGATATGGAGGGCGGGCGCGCCTATCGCTGTGGTCATTCCGTGACGCATCTGAGGGAGGTATACGGCCATGAAGAATGAAAATATCAAGGATCGTCCCCTGTGCCTGAGCGGCAAGGGCGTCACCAAGGTATTCGGCTATGGCAGCAAGGCCAATACCGCCGTGGATCATGTGGATTTTGAGTTTCATGAGGGCGAATTGGTCAGCATCGTGGGCGAAAGCGGCTCCGGAAAGACCACCCTTTCCAAGATGCTCCTGGGGCTAATGAATGTCACCGAGGGGGAAATTTTCTTCCAGGGCAAGCCCCGGGATATTTCCACGCGCCTGAAGAAAAAGGAATACTGGAAGGGCATCCAGGCCATTTTTCAGGATCCCTTCTCCTCCTTCAATGTCTTCAATAAGATCGATACCGTGCTGCTGGACTGCATCAATATGCGGGGCGGCAGGCATCTATCCAAGGAAAAGAAGATTGAAATGATGACGGAGGCCTGTTCCTTTGTCAATCTCAAATATGCGGAGCTGACCAACAAATATCCCTTTGAGCTTTCCGGCGGCCAGATGCAGCGGCTGATGATTGCCCGCATTTTCCTGCTCAAGCCCAAAATTCTTCTGGCGGATGAGCCCACCTCCATGATCGATGCCTGCTCCCGCGCCACCATTCTGGATATGCTGCTGCAGCTGCGGGATGAAATCGGCATGACCATTATCTTCATCACCCATGATATTGGCTTGGCCTATTACATTTCCGACAGCGTCTATATCATGGAGCATGGCAAATTTGTGGAGAGCGGCTGCGCCGATGATGTGATTCTCCATCCCAAGGCCGCCTATACCAAGCGGCTGATCAGCGATGTTCCCAAGATTCATGAGCCGTGGGATCTTTCCACGGTGGGCTGAGGGCGGCGCAGCGGCCTGATGCCGGGGCGGCGGCCTGCCTTCTGCGGGTGGGCCGGGCCTGCTTTTCACCCATGCACCGAAAAAGGCATGGGTGATTTTTCTGTGACAGGGGTAAGAAGCCTATCTGGCTTTGACGGCGGGGGGCGGCTATGCTACAATGGTATCGGCCGGGCTGCATGGGCCCCGCCGCACAATGAAATGATCATAGGATGAATGAGGTGAATATTTCCATGACGGATCTGTGGATGCGTTTTCCCGGCGGCGTCTTAAAGACGCTGACCCTCAGCTATGATGACGGGGTGGAGCAGGATGCCCGTCTGCTCAGCATCATGAATCAAAATGGCCTGAAGGGCGCCTTTAATCTGAATGGCGGTTTATTTGCGCCCGAGGGCACGGTTTACCCTGCGGGGCGGATTCATCGCCGCATGACGGAGCGGGCGGCGGTGGCGCTGCTGGCGGAATCCGGCCAGGAGATTGCCCTGCATGGCTATGCCCATGGCGATCATCCCGCGCTGCCGCCTGCCTTCGCCGTATGGCAGATCGTGAAGGATAAGGAGACCCTTGAAAGCACCTTCCAACGCATTATCCGGGGCATGGCGTATCCCTACGGCACCTTTGAGCCCGCCTTTACCCAGGCGATGAAGGATAGCGGCGTGGCCTATGCCCGCACCACCCAGGCCACCCATTGCTTTGATCTGCCCCATGACTGGCTTACCCTGCATCCTACCTGCCATCATGCCGATCCGCAGCTGATGAAGCTGGCCCGGGCCTTTGCGGAAGAGCCGGCGTGCCGGGCGCAGATGTTCTATCTCTGGGGCCACAGCTATGAATTCGAGGCCGATAATAACTGGCATGTAATCGAGGAATTTGCCCAGTATATGGGCGGGCGCGAGGATATCTGGTATGCCACCAATATCCAGATTCATGATTATATCGAGGCCTGGCGCGGCGTTCATATCAGCGCCAATGGCTGCCGCCTGTATAATCCCGGCGTGATTCCCCTCTGGTTTGCCGCCGATGGAAAGGTGTATTGCCTGGAGGGCGGCAAGGAAATCGCGCTGTAAGCCGAAGAGCAGGGGGAGAACGGGGGGAGATATTGCGGGAGGATGCTTTTGCGTCAAAAGCATCCTCCCGCGCTCTCCCGAAAACCGGCTCTGGATGGTTCATGGGTGGATCTTGCTAAATTGAACGCCAGATTGGCAAAGAGGACAAAATGCCTTTGGCTCAAAAGTTACCTCCCACAGAATAATTCCCATTTTCTACGGCTTTCTTGGAAGAACGGGGGCATCGCCGCTTCAATCGCCCCGGCGGCGCTTGCCTGGGAAATCTTCCGCAGGCAAAAACGAAAAAAATGTATTTAAGCACTTGACGGACATTGCGTTTTGTGGTAAAATACTTTTCGTTGACGAGCCAATGCTTGTCCCGTGTGGAGAAGTCGCCTAGCTTGGTCGAGGGCGCACGACTGGAAATCGTGTAACGGGTAAAACCGTTCGAGAGTTCGAATCTCTCCTTCTCCGCCATAAAAGGACTGAAACTTTGATACAAGGTTTCAGTCCTTTTCTTTGTGTTCTTGCAAAATCCTAATGCAAAACGGCAAATGCACCCGGAAATATGGGTTCTTTGTCAAATGTTGGGGTGTAAAGAGAACGACAGCAGAATTCTCTTCCTG
>CAZJUJ010000081.1:0-7952 GCA_964549135.1 uncultured Oscillospiraceae bacterium
TGTGTGGGGGGGGGGGTTGCCCCCCCCCCCCCCACCCCCCCCCCCCCCCCCCCCCCCCAATACTATCCCCGTTCTCCCCGTTCTCCCCGTTCTTCCCGTGGTTTTTTCCTGAAGATCACGAAGCGGCTGGCGGCGTAGTTAAAGATCACCACCAGCGCGTTCATGAGCAGCTTATCCCATTTATCGTTCATGCCCAGCAGGAGGAGGGCATTAAAGAGGAGCAGATCGAAGAAGATCAGGGAGGCGACGCGGGCGGAAACGAAGAGGAGGAATTCCCGGAGCGCGCCGGTTTTCACGCCGGTGCTGCTCTGAAAGACAAATTTTTTGTTGGTGGCATAGGCAAAGATCACGGACAGCACCCAGCCGATCACCTGACCGATATTCGAGATCAGCAGATATTTGGCGCTGCCCTCCTCCAGGGCATTCATGCCCAGCAGCCCGGTCACAGCCAGATAGGCCGCCCAGTTCACCGCGGTGGTCAGCACGCCAAAGAGCGCATAGAGGATCAGCTCCCGCATTTTCGCCCGATCCCGAAAAAGCGCCTTGATTTTATCCGGCATAGCCTTCATATTTTTCCCTCCGTATCCGCATATTTCAGGGTATCCCCATCATCGCCCCGGGCATAAGCGGCGGAAAGAATCCGGGAAATAGGAAGCACCAGGGGCTTTTTCCGCCCGGCCATCAGGCAGGCCACCTGATCCTCGGAAAGATCGATCACGGTAATATTGCGGTATTTCATTTCGTCCGCCAGGAAGACCTTCACCGGCTTATTATGCGCCAGCGAATAGGAAAGAAAGCGCCGCACCATATCATTCTTCCTCCCCGCGCACCCGGTAAATCAGGATATTCCCGCGCTCGCTTTCGTACACCAGATCGAAATTCTGATCCAGCGCGGCGGCATCCACCGTCAGCTGGCTGCGTTCATTGCCGCCAAGCAGGATATAATCCGCCCCGTATTTTTCCAATACGCCCAGATTGCCCATGGGATCGGCATAGAAAGCGCGGATTTCGGCCTGGCGCCGCCAGGTATCAAATCCGTGATAATACAGCCAGGTATCCGGCCCACAGATAATCTTCCGCCCGGCCAGGCTGCTGACAAAATTGATATGCTGCGTCCAGGTGACAAAGGTGGCGTCGGCCTCGGTATTTTCCTCCACATATTCGGCTGCCGCCGCCTCCTCCCGGGAAAACATCTGCCAATCGCTGTTGCATTCATGGGCGATGGAGAGCGCGCCTGTAAAGAAGCACAGGAAGGCGCAGAGCGCGGTCAGCACCGGCCGGGCCCGCAGGCCCCTGAGCCTGCCCAGCAATTCCAGCCCGTAATCCGCCGCCAGCACGGCGCAGATCATATACCAGACGTACAGGAGCTTGTTGTTATCATAGGCATTGGGCTGGAACTGAATCAATTCCGCCGCCAGATAAATCACAAACGCACCGGCGGCCAGAAACCGCCGCTTCTCATTCTTTTCCAGCAGCGACAAAAGAATCAGCAGGAAGGGCAGCCCGATATTCTTCAGATAGAACCAGAAATAGCCATCCAGCATGCCCTGGCTGCCATTGACCCAATTGAACTGGAATTTGAGGAAGCTATCATTGCCCACCGCCTGATGGAAGGTCCAGGTGAAAAGCTGGGGCGCGGCCAGCAGCACCGCCAGCCCCCCGTAAATGCCATAGAAAATCAGTGCCTGCTGCCGCTGGCCCCGGCTGCGGATCAGATCATAGACCATCCAGCCCGCGCTGAGCAGCCCCAGCGCCAGAAAGCAATGGGTATTGATCATGGGCAGCGCCCCGGCCATTGCACCCAGCACAATCGCCTGGCGATAGGGCACTTCGCGCCGGACAAGCACCGCCGTGGGCCCATCCTTCCCCTTAATGTGCTGGAGCCCGGCGGGCAGCGCGGCCTCGGGCCGGATGCCGTCATAGAGCAGATACAGGCAGGGCAGCAGCATGCACCAGCCGCCCAGCGTGGTGCGCTGGGGCACCATCATATCCACAATCACATTGCTCCAGCGGAGATTATAGGTGGTAAATTCGGCATGATTGGCCGGGGTCTGATACCAGCTGCTGCCGCTCAGCACCATGGAAATGCGGTTCCATAGCCCGGCCACGCTCTGCAATTCATGATCGCCGGTGGTGCCCGCAGCCACGCCCTGCATATCAAACAGATAGAAAAAGCCCAGCCCGCCATTGATAAAGAAGAAAAGAACGGCCAGCGCCGCGCCCTTGCGGCTATCCGCCATGCGCTCGGCCAGGATCAGATACCCCGAAAACACCAGCGCCATCATCCAGATGCCCGGGAATACCACCGCCGCCCGCAGCGAAAAGCCCATGAGCATCAGACTCGTGGAAAATGTATCCGTCAGGAAGGGATAGGACAGCAATTCGCCGGGATAAATGCTGTAATCTGCCGGGAAGGAGGCATTGCGCATGCTGGTAATGATGGAAAGATGCAGCGGCAAATCGCCATAGGTGCTCTGCCCCACATGCAAAGAGCCATTGCTCACCGGCATGATATTATGCGTCCATTGCAGATAGCCGCCCAGAATGGAGAGCGGCAGCGCCAGCAGAAGCAGCATCTTCATCAGCTTCCGCTCCCGCGCATCCAGCCCCTTCCTTTCCCGCCTGTCCCGGAAATAATAGGCCGCGCCCGTCATCAGCGCCAGGGGCAACAGCGCCAGCCAATGCGCCGCCATGGAAAAATTCACAAAGAATGCAAAGATCGCCGGCAGCCACATCATCAGAATCATGCCCAGGCATAGGCCAATCCATAGCCGCGCCGTCAGCCGCACCCGGGGCAGAAGAAAATAGGTGATGCCCACGCCGCATACCTCGTATGCCAGAAAATACACAATGGCCAGCATGCAATGCCTCCTCAGCAATATTTTTCCTGCTTATTATACGGCAATCCATGCAAAAACGCAAATCCTTCTCCCCCCGTCCCCTGCATTATTTACAGTTTGTTTTCCCTGTGCTATAATAGACAGAGGATTTCTGATAAAAAAGAGGTGCTTCCCCTATGCGCTGCGGCTGCCCTATCTGCGATACCGATTCCTTTATGATCCACTCCGAACGGGATAATGCCTGCGTCTGCCCCAACTGCCTCTACCGCTGCTATGCCTGCCAGGGTACCGGCACCGCCCTGAGCCGCGAACTGGTGCAGGCCATGAAACGTACCGCGCCGCCCCTGACCACCGAAGAAAGAATGCGCTCAATGGAACGGGAAGAATAATTGCGGGAGGGTGCTTTTGACGCAAAAGCATCCTCCCGCAATATTTTTCCCCGTTCCCCCGTTTCCCGGCTCCCCGTCCCCGGTTCCTGGATTTTTTGAAAAAATGGATTGACAGCGGCGGGAAAAGCTGTATAATAGAATCATTGTTGCAGAATATCCATTGCAGAATGAGCATCACAAGAAGGAGAACACCTATGCCGCCCAAGCCGAAGTACACGAAGGAAGAGATCATTTCCGCCGCCCTGGGGGTGGTATCCCAGAAGGGGCTTCAAGCGCTGACCGCCAAGGAGCTGGGGCATGCGCTGAACACCTCCGCCACGCCGATTTTCACCGTTTTCAGCTCCATGCAGGAAGTGCAGGAGGCGGTCAAGGCCGCCGCCATGGATCGGTTTTCCACCTATGCGCATCACCAATTGCAGGGCATGCCGCTCTTCAAGCAGGTGGGGATGCAGATGATTCTCTTTGCCAGGGAGGAGCCGCATCTCTATCAGCTGATTTTCATGCATTCCGGGCTGGCGGGAACATCCTTTGCGGATATTTACGCCCGGCTCGGCACGGTGGCTGATGAATGCCTGGCGATGCTGGAAACGGATTACGGCCTGACGCAGGCGGAGGCCCGGGCGCTCTTTGAACACACCTGGATTCACACCTTCGGCATCGGCACGCTGTGCGCCACAGGCATGTGCGATTTTTCCGGGGAGCAGCTTTCCGCCATGCTGACGGAGGATTTTACCGCCATGCTTGCGCTGATCAAATCCCGGAAATAAGGCCATTTATGCATAATCCGGATCAATGGCTTCTGCCGGGCGAAAAGGAACAGCATTCCCCCGCACCGGCCGCCGGATATCGTCATTTATAAGGAGAAAGCATCGTGAAAACCCTCAATACGCTCCAGATTCTCGGAAAAATCGGAAGAATACTCAGCAAAATCATTTTCATCTGCTGCATCATCGGCGGGGCGGGCTGCGCGGCGGGGATGCTCGCCATCCCCCTTGCGAATACCGGGGCGCTGAAAATCGGCGGCGTAACCCTGCAAAGCCTGGCGGAAACCCAGGCGGATATGCCGCTCACCGGCCTGTATCCGCTATTGGCGGGGGCCCTGATCATCTGCGCCGGGGAGGGAATCACCGCCGGATTCGCCGAAAAATATTTTGCCCATGAGCAGCAGGCGGGCACGCCCTTTACCCTGGCGGGCGCAGGGGAAATGCTGCGTCTGGGGATTCTAACCATCTGTGTGCCGCTGGGCGCGATGATTTTCTCCCAGATTGTCAGCAGCATCATCGCCGAATGCATCGGCTGCGGCGAGGCCTTTCACCCGGCGGACAGCAGCAGCGTGGCGCTGGGGGTCATGTTTATCATCGTTTCCCTTTTGTGCAGGCACGGCGCGGAAATCAAGGATGCCCTGCCTGTCCGGGAAGCGGACTGCGAATAAGGAAAGAGGGAATGCATCATGTCTGCCATGATCACGGCGGAGCAGCTATCCAAGGTATATTCCGGCGGGAACCGGGCGGTAAATCAAATCAGCTTTGAATTAAAGGAAGGGGAAATTTTCGGGTTTCTGGGGCCAAACGGCGCAGGCAAGACCACCACGGTCAAGCTGCTCTGCGGCATGCTCACCCCCACGGAGGGCATTTGCCGCGTAGCGGGGCTGGATCCCATCCGGGATGCGGAACGGCTGCATCAGATCACCGGCGTAGTGACCGAGCATGCGCAGATGTATGATTATCTGACGGGCCTTGAAAACCTGATTTTTTACGGCACGCTTTTCGGCATGAACCGCACCGACGGCGAAAAGCGCGCCCGGATGCTGATGGAGCGGCTGGAGCTATCCCAGGCGCAGCAGCGCAGGCTTTCCGCCTATTCCACCGGCATGCGCCAGCGCCTTTCCCTGGCCCGGGCGATGATGCACAGCCCCCGGGTGCTGTTTCTGGATGAGCCCACCTCCGGCCTGGATCCCGAAAACGCGCAGAATGTGAATGCGCTCATTCAGGAACTTGCCGCCCAGGGGACGACGATCTTCCTCTGCACCCATCAATTGCGCTACGCCCAGGAGATATGCACCGTCTTTGGGCTCATGGATCAGGGCAGCCTCATCGCCCAGGGCAATCTTTCCGCCCTGCGGGCCATGATTTCGGATGCCATCCGGGTCGTCATCCGGGCGGATCACCTGCCCGATGGCATGGCATATGAGGCGCTGGGCGGGAATGCATACGCCGTTCCCGTCAGGCGGGAGGAGGAAATCCCCGGCCTGGTCAGGCAGATCGTCCAGGCGGGCGGAAGCATCTATCATGTCTCTCAGGAGCAGAGGACGCTGGAGGATATTTATTTTTCGCTGATTGAGCAGCGGCGTGAAAATGGGGAGGGAAACGCGCAATGAATGGAAAGCAGCTTGCCCTGATCAGAAAGGATGTGCGCAGCATCACCGCCAATAAGCGGGTGCTGCTGGTTATGCTGGTGGTGCCGCTGGCGCTGGCCGTGGTGCTGCCGTCGGTATTTATTGTGGAGGTGCTACTTGATCCCTCCTCCGCGTCGGATTTTCAGCCGCTGCTTGATATGCTCCCGGGCTCCGGCGATGCATCGCAGCAGGTGCCGCAGCTTCTGCTCAATAAAATCATGCCCTCCTTTTTCCTGATGATTCCGCTGATGGCCTCCTCCGTTATGGCGGCCAGCGCCTTTGTGGGCGAAAAGGAGAAGCATACCCTGGAAACGCTGCTCTATTCCCCCCTTTCGCTGAAGCAGGTATTCCAGGCCAAGATTCTGGCCGTCTTCATCGTCGGCATGATGGTGGCCCTCCTCTCCTTTGCCGCCATGCTGCTGGCCGTGGAATGCGAAACCATGCTGCTGGCCGGGTTTTTCCTGGTTCCGGATATCAGCTGGCTGATCGTGATGCTGCTGGTAACCCCGGCCATTTCATTGGCAGGCATCGCCGTTACGGTGCAGGCCTCCGCCCGGGCACAGACCACGGAGGAGGCCCAGCAGAGCGCCGTTTTCCTGATCTTCCCCCTCCTGGGCCTGGTGATCGGCCAGTTCGGCGGCGTGCTGTTGGTCAATGCCTGGCTGCTGCTTGGCCTTGGCCTGGCGCTGGCAGCGCTGGATCTGCTGCTGATGCGAAAAGCAGCCGGGAAATTCACCTACGAACGCCTGCTGCGGCAATAACCGGGGAGACACGGGGAATATTATGCGGGGGAACCACTTTTGCGTCAGAAGCACCCCGCGCCCCCTCCGAAAACCGGCTCTGGATGGAGCATGGAGAGATATAACCAAATTGAATGCCAGTGAAGCAAAAGAAAATATGCAGTAAAATAGCAAAACAGCAATGCTCTTACCAACCGTGTAAGCATTGCTGTTTTTTTCGAGTCGTTATTCCTTTTTGCTGATCTGGCATTCAATTTGGCAGAATCCATCTATGAAACATCCAGAGCCGGTTTTCGGGAGGGTGCGGGAGGGTGCTTTTGACGCAAAAGCATCCTCCCGCAAAAGATCCCCATCGTTCCCGTTCTCCCCCGTCGCCCCCGTCCCCTGTAATTTTTTGCGGAATCGGCGGGATAATTCCCGCCCGGGGGCTATTCAAATGGGAAAATTTCGTGTATAATAAGTTGGATCGTATTCTAAGGAGGATGAGATTATGCCATTGGTAAATACCAAGGAAATGTTCAAGAAGGCTTATGAGGGCGGCTACGCCATCGGCGCATTCAACGTAAATAACATGGAAATCGTGCAGGGCATCACCGAAGCGGCGAAAATGGAAAATGCGCCCGTGATTCTGCAGGTATCCAAGGGCGCCCGCGCCTATGCCAATCACACCTATCTGGTCAAGCTGGTGGAAGCGGCCATCAAGGAAACCGATCTGCCCATCGTGCTGCATCTGGATCACGGCCCCGATTTCGAGACCTGCAAGGCCTGCATCGACGGCGGCTTCTCCTCCGTCATGATCGATGGCAGCCATCTTTCCTTTGAGGAAAACATCGCCGTGACCAAGAAGGTCGTGGATTATGCCCATGACCACGGCGTGACCGTTGAGGGCGAGCTGGGCCGTCTGGCCGGCGTGGAGGATGAGGTAAAGGTCTCCGCCGAGGATTCCAGCTATACCCGTCCCGAGGAAGTGGAAGAATTCGCCACCCGCACCGGCTGCGATTCCCTGGCCATCGCCATCGGCACCAGCCACGGCGCTTACAAATTCACCGCCGCCCAGTGTACCCGCAATGCGGATGGCATCCTGGTGCCCCCGCCCCTGCGCTTTGATATCCTGGAAGAGGTTTCCAAGCGGCTGCCCGGCTTCCCCATCGTGCTGCATGGCGCGTCCTCTGTGCCCCAGGAATTCGTGAAGATCATTAACGAAAACGGCGGCAAGCTGCCTGATGCCGTGGGCATCCCCGAAGAACAGCTGCGCAAGGCCGCCTCCATGGCCGTCTGCAAGATCAATATCGACAGCGACCTGCGCCTGGCCTTTACCGCCATGCTGCGCAAGCATTTCGTGGATCATCCCGATCATTTCGATCCCCGCCAGTACCTCACCGATGCCCGCGCCTCCCTGAAGGAAATGGTTCGCCATAAGCTGGTGGACGTGCTGGGCTGCAACGGCAAGGCCTGACGCTGAGGAGAACGGAAAAGAAACGGGGATTAATTTGCGGGGGACCCACATTTGCGTCAAAAGTGGTTCCCCCGCGCACCTTCCGAACACCGGCTCTGGATGAATCATGTAAGGTTCCTGCCAAAGTGACTG
>CAZJUJ010000082.1:0-7859 GCA_964549135.1 uncultured Oscillospiraceae bacterium
TTTTGAGTCAAAAGTGGTTCCCCCGCGCCCCCTCCGAAAACCGGCTCTGGATGGTACATGGGTGAATCTTGCCAGATTGAATGCCAGAGCAGCAAAAAAGAATAACGATAGAAAAACGGCAGCAATGCTCCTGTGTTTGGCGAGAGCATTGCTGCTGTTTTGTTTGCTGTTATCTTCCGAAAACCGGATCAGAAGCAGCAGCGGCTGCTTATCAGGCAGAGCCGGGGGAGTCCCTCTTATTTCAGATGCCAGATGCGATCGTTATATTCCCGGATAGTGCGATCGGAGGAGAAAATGCCGGAGCAGGCGGTATTGGTAATCGCCATGCGTAGCCATTTTTCCCGGTTCTGGTAATCGGCGTCCACCCGGCGCTGGGCCATGGAATAGGAGCCGAAATCCTTCAGCACGAAATAGGGATCCTTGAAGAGCAGGTTATGATAGATATCCTGCAGCAGCGCGGGATTTTCGGGGAAGAGGGTGCCATCGATGATCTGGGTCAGGGCGCGGCGCAATTCGGCGTTGGTTTCAAAGATATGCATGGGATCATAGGTGCCCTCCCGATACAGGGCGCTGACCGTATCGGCGCGCATGCCGAAGATATAGATATTTTCATCCCCCACCTGCTCATGGATTTCCACATTCGCGCCATCCATGGTGCCGATGGTGACCGCGCCGTTCATCATGAATTTCATGCAGCCGGTGCCGCTGGCCTCCTTGCCCGCGGTGGACAACTGCTCGGAAAGATCGGCGGCGGGGATCAGGGCCTCGGCCCCGGAAACATCATAATTCTCCAGGAAGATCACCCGCAGGTATTTCTGTGCCCGGGGGGATTTATCAATCAGCTTGCTGATGCCGATGATCAGGCGGATGATCTGCTTGGCCATATAATAGCCGGGGCTGGCCTTTGCGCCGAAAACGAAGACCCGAGGCGTCATGACGAAATTGGGGTCATCCATGATCCGGTTATACAGGACCAGGATATGCAGGGCATTGAGCAATTGCCGCTTATATTCATGCAGCCGCTTGACCTGCACATCAAACATGAAATCGGGATCCACGCTCATCTTCTGCCGGCTCATCAGCACATCGGAGAAGATGGCCTTATTCTGGCGCTTGATTTTTTCAAATTCAGCCCGGAAGGCGGGGTCATCCCGGTAGGGCAGCAATTCCCGGAGCAATTCGGGCTCTCGCTTCCATTGATCGCCGATGGTATCGGAGATCAGCTTGCTCAGCCCGCGATTGCAGTTCATCAGCCACCGGCGATGGGTAATGCCATTGGTGATGGCGGAGAATTTTTCGGGGGTGAATTCGTAATAATCCCTGAAGGTATCGTTTTTCAGGATTTCGCCGTGGAGCTGGCTGACGCCGTTGACGGAATAGCTCATGGCCACGCAGAGATTGGCCATATGCACCATATCATAGGCAGTGATGGCCATCCGGGCGATCCGGGGATCGGCGCCGTTCTGATAATGATCGGCAAGACGCGCGCAGACCCGGCGGTTAATCTCCTGGAGAATCATATAGATCCGGGGCAGCAGATTTTTCATCATCGCCTCGGGCCATTTTTCCAGGGCCTCGCTCATCACGGTATGATTGGTATAGGCCACCGTATGCTGCACAATCCAGCTGGCCTCATCCCAGCCCAGGCCATCTTCATCAATCAGGATGCGCATCAGTTCCGGAATGGCCAGGCCCGGATGGGTGTCATTGACATGGATGGTCATTTTCTCCGGCAGCAGCATGAAATTGCTGCCGAAGCGGCGCTTGAAATCCTTGATGGCATATTGCAGCGTGGCGCTGGTGAAGAAATAATGCTGCTTGAGGCGCAGTTCCTTCCCCTCGTAATGATTATCCTCGGGATACAGCACCTTGCTGATGACGGCGGCCAATTCCTGCTCCTGCGTGGCCTTGGAATAATTGCCGCTGCTGAAGGAGGCAAGATCGATGGTCTTGGGCGAGCGGGCGCGCCACATGCGCAAAGTGTTTACCGTTTCGCAGTCATACCCGGCCACGGGCACATCATAGGGCACGGCCTCCACGGTATAATAATCCCTCAGATGGAATTGCATCCGGCCGTTTTCTTCCTTCTCCTCGACCCAGCCGCCAAAGTGTACCTCGCAGAGATCCTCCATGGCGGGCACTTCCCAGACATTGCCGTTTTCCAGCCAGTTATCCGGCACCTCCACCTGCTGTCCCCCCAGAATCCGCTGGCGGAACAGGCCGTATTCATAGCGGATGGTGCAGCCCATGGCGGGCAGGGAAAGGGAGGCCAGGCTATCGATAAAGCAGGCCGCCAGCCGCCCCAGGCCGCCGTTGCCCAGGCCGGGCTCGGGCTCCTCCTGGAAGATGCGCCGCCAATCCAGGCCCAATTCCTCCAGCGCCTGCTGATAATTCTCCTGGCTGCAGAGATTGAGGATATTGCAATGCAGGCTGCGGCCGGTGAGAAATTCAACGGAAAGATAATAGAGGCGCTTCCCCTGGGAGTGCTTATCCTTTTCCCGATAGGCCACCCATTTCTGCATGATCTGATCGCGCACGGTAGAGGCCACGGCGAAATAAATCTGCTGATCGGTGGCATCGCTCAGGGTGCGGCCGTTATAGCGCTGCAATTTCCCAAGGATGGATTTTTTGATGGATTCTTTATCAAACTGCGTGGTTGGCATGGAAATTCCTCCGTCTCGCTTGCATTTCCCGGGCGCCGATGCGCTCGAACAGTTTATTATAGCATATTTTGCCCCCTGCGCAATAGATAAATTGTTCCGAGGCGGCCCTTCCGCGTCATCTTTCTGGAATTTTTTGCTTTTCGGCTGCATTTTTCCTTTTTTGCTTTCGCTGCCAGCCCATTCTCATGGGGTGTTTTGTTTTTCTTCCGCATCCGTGACAAGGGAAAAGTATTCGGCGACGCCCTGGGCCAGCGCCTCCGCCAGCTGCGTCTGATACCCATCCTCCAATAGCAGCCGCTCCTCCCGGGCATTGGAAAGAAAGCCGCATTCCACCAGCACCGAGGGAATATCCAGGGAAAGAATGAAATAATCCCCCGCCATGGCCTGCCTTTCCTTGGCGGGGAAGAGGGCATCAATCAGATGAGCCTGCAGCACCCCGGCCAGCAGACGGCTCTTTTCCTGCCCGGCCCGGTAAAAGACCTGGGGGCCGGATTCGGCGCGGCTGCGATATTCATTCATGTGGATGGAAAGCACCATATCCGCCCGGCCCTCCCGGGCTAAATCGAGCCGTGCCGTCAGATCGGCCCGCTTGTTTTCATCATAGGCCATATCGCTTTCCCGGGTCATGATCACATCGGCCCCCAGCGCTTCCAGCGCCGCCCGCAGCTTTTGCGCCGTTTTCAGGTTCATTTCCTTTTCCCAAACGCCCGAATCCCGGGCCCGCGCGCCGCCGTCCGCGCCGCCATGCCCTGCATCCACCAGGATCGTTTTGCCCGACAGCGGCCCTGCCGCCTGCTCCTCCCTCTGCACCGGCCGGGCGGGCCGTGCAGGCCGGGCCGATTGCGGGGCCACCGCCGCCACCAGCAGGATCATTCCCAGCAGCGCCAGCACCCAGGGCCTTTTCACGCTCTTTTTTCCCATCCTCTCACCCCGGTTCAGTTTATGAAGCATGCCGAAATAAATATGCTGTCAAGTCAAAAAAGTCTGAACTTTTTGCAAAATTCGTTTTGCCCACGTTATCCACAGCCGGGTTTTGCATATATGCGGCATTTTATGCATAATATACATTTTATGCAAAGCAAACCCCCGCCGTTCCGTCCTTGCCCGGTGCATATGCGGAATAGGCGGGGCGTTTTTATTCGTTTTCCGGATTTTCGGGCTTTTCCCCATTATCCACAGAGTTATCCACAAAGAAAACGGGGAAAACACGGGGTTTGCCGCATTTTTTGGCTGCGAGTGTGGATAACTCTTCCTTTTTCAAAAGTTATCCACAGCCTTTTTTGTGGATAAACCCCGTTTTTTCCCCATGCTTATCCCCTGATAAAAGTGAAAATAAAATAAGAAGTTTGTTACAGAATTGTAATAGTCAAGGTCTTGACAGCATGAAAATACAAAAAAATTTATGGTCGAATTCTGTCCGTTCTTTGCGGAAAAACGGCTTGCCAGCGGCGCGGCATTATGCTATCATCTTTCCAATGGGCTGCATTGAAACAATGAACGGAGGCATTTTTATGGGAAAATACGCGGTGGAATACAAGCTGCAGGCGCCCATGGGCGGGGTAAGGCTTACCGGCGGGCGGCTGAAAAGGGCGTTTGAGAATAATCTTTCCTTCCTTCGGGGCTTTGATCTGGATCGGATGCTCTATTGGTTCCGGGTGCATGCGGGCCGTCCCGCCCCCGGCGTTCCCTATGCGGCGTCGGCAGGGCATTTTGAAAATAATCTGAAGGGCCAGACGGCGGGGGAATTTCTCATGGGGGCAGGGGCCTCGCTGCTCTGGCAGGAGGATCCTGTGCTGCGGGAAATGACCCGTGCGCTGGTTTATGAGCTGGCGGAATATCCCGAGGCGGACGGCTTTCTTCTGCCCGTAGACCGGGCGACCTTCCGCACCCGGGAATATCCCAATTATACCCGGGCGTGGCTCACCTTCGGGCTGCTGGATGCCGGGTATGCCGGGGAGGAGACGGGCTTCCGCCTGGCCCGGGGCATGGGCGATTCCTTTGCGCAAAGCGATGTATTGCCCTTCGTCAAGGATATGAATCTGGGCTTTCAGGGCATTTTGGCCCATACCCGGCTGTACGACGCGCCGGTGGGCATCCGGCAGGATATTGAGATTGCCATCCGTTATTATCAGGAGGATTGGTGGCTGGATCAATTGCTGGCGGGGGATCACCGGGCCATTTATGCCCATCCCGGCGATCATCCCCATTCCACGCTGCTGACGGCGCTGGAGGCCTGTTGCGATCTGTACCGGGTGACGGGAAACGAAAAATATCTGCGGGCGGTCAAGGCGGCGCTTGCCATGTATGAGGATAAATGGCAGCATGTGGGCGGCGGCATCAATATGTGCGAATCCGATCAGTATTATCCCGGCTGCAATTGGCTGGATCCCAAGCACAATTATAATGAGCTTTGCTCCACCAATTTCTGGGTGCTGCTCAATCAGCGGATGCACCGGCTGGAGCCGGATAATGCCCATTATGTGGATGAAATGGAAAATTCGATTTATAATGTGCTGCTGGCCGCCCAGGTGGGGGATCAGGGCTATCATTACCTGAATTTCCTCCAGCGCACCAAGGATTGGCGCTATCTGGATCGGGCCACCTGCTGTGCCTCTTTGGGCACGCGGCTGACCGGGCTGCTGCCGCAGTTTCTCTTTTCCTATACGGAGGATACGGTTTACTGTGATCTGTATTCCGCCAGCGAGGCCGAATTGCCAAACGGCGTTTCTCTGCGAATGGAAACCAATCTGCCCGATGACGGGCATATCCGGCTTACGGTGCTGAAGGCCGAGCGGCCCTTCCGCCTGAAAATGCGCATTCCCCGCTGGGCGGTGGCCGATGGAAAATCCTCCTATTACGAAACGTATGAAAATGTGCAGGCCGGGGATGTGGTGGAAAAGGATTTTCCCTTCTCCTATCGCATCACCCGCTATACCGGCGGGGAGGAAATGAAATATCTGGAGCGCTATGCCGTGGAATACGGCCCCCTGCTTTACGCCGTCATGGGTGCGCCCAATCCCCTGACCATTACCATGGATCCCCGGCATCCGGAGGAATGGCTGCAGCCCCTGCCTGGGGGAAAGCGCCGCCTGTCCCTCAAGGGGGATATGAGCCATTTCTACATGGCCTATCTGGATATCCATGACGAGCCCTTTGATGTGTACCCCGCCGTCCAGATTCCCTGAGCGCGGGGGAAAATGCCCGGCCGCTTCCTGTCCGCTGCTTTTTTTGCAGGCAGGAGCGGCCTTTTTTCATCCTGCAAGGGAAAACAGGCGGCACAATTTACATTTTTTCCATTTTGCCGTGGGATCAATTTCATTTCCTTTTCCGTTCTTTTCATGGATGGGTGACAAGCGCCCATGCTTTGTGCTATAATAGGATGCAATCATCAGGAAAGGCGGTGGCCCGTGAAGTATCTGCGTCGCTTGCTTTGGTATGTTTCCTCCCGGCTGCTGATTCTTTGCTGCGTGCTGGGGCTGATGACCATGGCCTTTTATTTTTCCATGAACGCCGCCAATACCTATATTATTCTCAAGGATGGCATGGCCAGGCGCGCCCAGGTGATCATGATGGGGGCGGAGGAGGATCTGACCCAGTATTTTTCCGCCGCCTATCTGGAGCGGGATGCCCAGCTGACGGAGGCAAGAAACGGCCAATCCGCCTATCAGAATTATTACAGCATCACCGGCTTTGATCATCGCATTACGCTCAATTCCTTCTGGTGCTGGCCCTGGGAGGATACCGCCCGCGCCACCATTACCGAGCGCATTCCCGCCATTGACGGCAAAATGAAGGCCTCCGTCCGGGAGGCCGCATCGGCGGCGGGGCTCACCGGCTCCTCGCCCAAATGGCAAACCACCCAGTATACCGTGCTGCTCAGCCGGGAAAACGGGCAATGGCGGATCAAGAATCTGTCTGTCGCCCGGGTAATAAATGAAGAATGAGGAATTCGCCTTGACCCTTCCATTATATCTTGCGCCCATGGCGGGCATCACCGATCAGGTCTTTCGCCGTCTCTGCTTCCGCCATGGCTGCGATTATGCCACTACGGAAATGATCAGCGCCCAGGGCTTTCTGACCGCGCCGCCCGATCGCAATGCCTATCGCTTTCTATTGGCCCGCTTTCCCGATGAGGGGCCGCTGGCGGCGCAGCTCTTTGGCTGCGAGCCCCATTTCATGGCCCCGGCGGCGGCGCGGCTGACCGAGCTGGGGCTTTTTACCGCCATTGACATCAATATGGGCTGCCCGGCCCAGAAGGTGGTGGGCGGCGGCGCGGGGAGCGCCCTGATGAAGAATCCCGAGCTTGCGGAAAAAATCGTGCGCAATGTGAAAAAGGCCACCTTCCTGCCCGTTACCGCGAAAATGCGCCTGGGCTGGGATGAGGAGCATAAGAACGCCCTGGATTTTGCCAGGCGCATGGAGGATGCCGGGGCCTGCGCCCTGACCATCCATGGCCGCACCCGAATGCAGCAGTATTCCGGCAAGGCCGATTGGGATACCATCGCCCAGGTCAAGCGGCAGCTTTCCATCCCCGTCATTGCCAATGGCGATATTGTGGATGGGAAAAGCGCCCTGGAATGCATCCGGGTGACCGGCTGCGATGGACTGGCCATCGGCCGGGCCGCCCTGGGCAACCCCTGGCTTTTTGCCGAGATTAAGGCGGCCATGGCAGGGGAGGAATACGCCCCGCCCTCCTATCATGAGGTGATGGAAACCGCCATGGCCCAGGCCCGGGATATGCTGGCCTGGAAGGGGGAAAAAAGCGCCGTGCTGGAAATGCGCAAGCATTTTTCCTGGTATATCGCCGGCCGCCGCGGCGCAGCCCAGCTGCGTACCCGCCTGAACCTGGCTACCAGCTTCCAGGAGGTGGAGCGCCTGCTGACGGAACTGGAATAACCCCGCAGGGGGAAGGAGAATGGGAAATATTATGCGGGGGAACCGCTTTTGCGTCAAAAGCACCCCGCGCCCCCTCCGAAAACCAGCTCTGGATGGGACATGGAGGGTTCTTGCCAAATTGAATGCCAGTGAAGCAAAAAAGAGTGGCAACAGATAAAAATACCAGCAATGCTTTCCAGTTGTGAGAGCATTGCTGGTATATTTCTTACTACTTGTTTCCTTTTGCATCACTGGCATTCAACTTGGTTTTTTCTTTTTGTTTCATCCAGAGCTGGTTTTCGGAGGGGGTGCGGGGGAACC
>CAZJUJ010000083.1:0-7793 GCA_964549135.1 uncultured Oscillospiraceae bacterium
CGGGGAACCATTCTTTGTGGCCAAAGAATGGTTCCCCGCACCCCTCCAAGAAAGCACCAGGAGATGGGATTTTTTGCGGGAGGGTGCTTTTGACGCAAAAGCATCCTCCCGCAATATTTTCCCCGTTCCTCACCGTTCCCCGGCAAAGGGGCTATGCAAAAGGGCGGGAAAGGGATATAATAGGAAAGAGAGAACACGAAGGCGGAGGCATTGGCATGGAGACGAAAGCTGCGGGCGGGAGCATGAGTGTGGAAACGAAGGCCGTGGGCGGGAGCATGGGCATGGAAATGAAGGCGACTGGCGCGAGCATGGAGCGGCTGGAGAAGGATTACACAGAGATTCTGGCGGGCGAATTAATGCTGGCGCTGGGCTGCACGGAGCCCATTGCCATTGCCTATGCTGCCGCCACGGCCCGGGATATACTGGGCCGGATGCCGGAGCGCATTCAGGTGGGCTGTTCGGGGAACATCATCAAGAATGTCAAGGGCGTGATTGTGCCGGGCACGGGCAATCTCAAGGGCGTGGAGCCCAGCGCGATTCTGGGCACGGTCGGAGGGCAGGCCGAGCGGAAGCTGGAGGTGCTTTCCCAGGTAACGAAGGAAGATCTGGAAAAGACCAGGGCGCTGCTGAAAACGGATTATTGCGCGGTGGAATTGATTCCCAACGTGCCCAATCTGCTGATTCGGGTGCGTGCCCAGGCGGGGCAGGATTATGCGCTGGTGGAGATTCGGGATGCGCACACCCAGATCACGCTGATCGAGAAAAACGGGCAGGTGCTGCTGGAAAAGAAGCCGGAGCGGCAGGCGGCGGCCCCCGCGCCGGAATATGGGAAAATGAACCTGCAGGATATTATTGATTTCTGCCGCTGCGGGGATGTCAGCGGGGTGATCCCGGTGCTGAAGCGGCAGGCGGAGCTTAATTCCTCCATTGCGCAGGAGGGGCTGACCCATCCCTATGGGGAGCAGGTGGGTGCGACGCTGATGCGCTATTATGGCAAGGAGGATATCAAGGTGCGCGCCCGGGCGCTGGCCGCCGCCGGAAGCGATGCGCGGATGAGCGGCTGCGTGATGCCGGTGGTGATTAATTCGGGCAGCGGCAATCAGGGGATCACGGTGAGCCTGCCCGTGCTGGCCTATGCCGAAGAGGTGGGCGCGACGGAGGAAATGAAGTATCGCGCGCTGGCGCTGAGCAATCTGGTCAGCATTTATATCAAGCGGGATATGGGCAAGCTCAGCGCGTTCTGCGGCGCGGTTTCCGCAGCGGGGGGCTGCGGCGCGGGCATCACCTTCGTTACCGGCGGCACCGATCAGGAAATTGCCGATACCATCAAAAATACCCTGGCCAATGTGGCGGGCATCGTCTGCGATGGCGCCAAGCCCTCCTGCGCCGCCAAGATCGCCTCCGCTGTGGATGCCGCAATCCTGGGCCACCTGATGGCGAAGGAAGGCAAGGTCTTCGGCGACGGCGAGGGCATCGTGAACGAAAGCATCGATCAAACCATCGCCAATACCGCCCGTATGGGCCGCGACGGCATGCGCGATACCGATCACGAAATCCTCAATATCATGCTGGGAAAATGAAGAACGGGATACGGGAAAAATATTGCGGGAGGAGGCTTTTGCGTCAAAAGCCCCCTCCCGCCCCCTCCCGAAAACCGGCTCTGGATGGAACAAAAGGAAAAAACCAGATTGAATGCCAGTGAAGCAAAAGAGAAATAGTTGTAAGAAGCAAAGCAGCAATGCTCTCGCCAAGCGCAGAAGCATTGCTGTTATTCTTTCAAGTCGCTATTCTTTTTGCATTACTGGCATTCAATTTGGCAGGATTCCTCTATGAGCCATCCATCGCCGGTTTCGGGCGGGAGGTTATTGGAAATCCAAAGCCTTCATTCTCTTTGCTGATCTGGCATTCAATTTGGCAGGATTCACCCATGTTCCATCCAGAACCGGTTTTCGGGAGGGTGCGGGAGGGTGCTTTTGACACAAAAGCATCCTCCCGCAAAAAAATCGTCCTCTTATCCAGAGCCGGTTTTCGGAGGGGGCGCGGGGTGCTTTTGACTCAAAAGTGGTTCCCCCGCATAATATTCCCCGTTTCCTGGGTTTTCGGGAGGGTGCGGGAGGGCGCTTTTGACGCAAAAGCCTCCTCCCGCAAAAATCCCCGTCCTTCTTCCCTCGCATGGTGGTTGTATCTTCCTGGGGGGATGTGGTATAATGAAGCAGAAGAAAGAAAAGGAGGCGCTGCATTTGAAGCGCATAGTATTGACTGGCGGCGGCACGGCGGGGCATGTAACCCCGCATCTGGCGCTGCTTCCCCATCTTTTGGAAGAGGGATACGAGGTACATTACATTGGGACGCAGGAGGGCATGGAGCGCCGGATGATGTCCCTGCCCGGGGTGACCTATCATGCGGTGAAGAGCGGCAAGCTGCGCCGGTATTTTGACTGGAAGAATTTCACCGATCCCTTCCGGGTGCTGGCGGGGGCGTTTCAATCGGCCCATTTGATGGGCAAGATCAAGCCGGATGTATGCTTTTCCAAGGGCGGCTTTGTATCGGTGCCTGCGGTGATTGGCGCATGGCTGCACGGGGTGCCGGTGATCTGCCACGAAAGCGATCTGACCCCCGGCCTGGCCAATCGCATCTGCTCCCGGTTTGCCAAGAAAATTGCCACCACCTTTCCCGAATGCGCCGCTGCGCTGGGGGAGAAGGCGGTCTGCACCGGCACGCCCATGCGGCCCGAGCTTTTTTCCGGTGTGCGGGAGCGGGGGCTGGCCCTCTGCGGCTTTTCGGGGCAGAAGCCCGTGCTGCTGATGATGGGCGGCTCCTCCGGTGCCCAGAGCGTGAATAAGGCCCTGCGGCAGGCTTTGCCCAGGCTGCTGGAAAAAATGGATGTCATGCATATCACGGGCAAGGGCAATCTGGATGAAAGCCTGAAAACGCTCAGCGGCTATGCGCAGTTTGAATTTTTATCGGATGATCTGCCCGATGCCCTGGCCTGCGCAGATTTTGTGCTTTCCCGGGCGGGAAGCAATGCCCTCTGCGAATTCCAGGCGCTGAAAAAGCCCATGCTGCTGGTGCCCTATCCCAAGGGGGCCAGCCGGGGGGATCAGATTCTCAACGCCGAAAGCTATCGCGCCCGGGGGCTTTGCCATGTACTGCTTCAGGAGGATATGACGGCGGATACCCTGTATGCCGCGCTGGAAAAGCTGGCGGCGGAAAAGGAACAGCTGATTGAGAACCTGAAAAACGCGCCCCCTGCCGATGGCACGGAGGCGGTGCTGAAGATGATTCACGAAGTAGAGAAAAAATAAGGCGGAAAGAATGACGGAGGCGCAAGCGATGCGATTGGGATTAAGCTCCTATTCCCTGGATCGGGAAATCGGGCAGAACAGAATGACGCTGGAGCAGGCCATGGATTTTGCGGCGGCGCAGGGCGCGGAATGCATGGAGCTGGTGCCCTTTGCCTTCCGCTTCGATGAGGAGAAGACGGGCAAAATCGATTTTGCGGCCATAAACCGGGTTAAGCGCCATGCCGGGGATGCGGGCATCGCTCTTTGCAATTATTCCGTGCTGGCGGATTTCTGCCGGGAGGGGGAGGAACTGGAGCGGGAGATTGCCCGCGTCTGCCATGAGGTGGATATTGCGGCGGAGCTGGGCGTGCCCAGAATGCGCCATGATGTCTGCGCCTTCCGCCGGCCCCAGGCCCGGAATACCCTTTCCGATTTTGAAGCCTGGCTGCCGGTAATGGCAGAGGCCGCCGCCCGGGTCTGCGCGCATGGGAAAAAGCGCGGGGTTATGACCCTGATCGAAAACCATGGCTTTTTTGCCAATGGCTGCGATAGGGTGGAAAGAATTCTACAAAAAGTGGAAAATGAGAATTACGGGCTGCTGCTGGATACGGGCAATATTGTCTGCGTGGATGAGGATGCCGCCGTGGCTGCGGCCACGCTGGCACCGCTGGCCCGGATGGTGCATCTCAAGGATTTCTATATCCGCACCCGGGATCCGGGGGATGCCACCCAGTTTGACTGCGCGGGGAGCTGGTTCCGCTCCCGGGGCGGGAAATATCTGCGGGGGGCCATTCTGGCCCAGGGCGATCTGGATATGGAGGCGGTGCTGGGCGCGCTGAAAAAATCTGGGTATGGCGGGGATATGGTCATTGAATTTGAGGGCCTGGAGGAGGCCAAATACGCCTCCGCCGTGAGCCTGAAAAACGCCCGCCGCATTTGGGATGCGCTCTGAGCGGCTGAATAATCCATGCAAAGGGGCGGCTGCCAAAGCCTGCGCTGCGCCCCTGACCCCAATTCGCTTTCGGCATTTTTACCGAAGGCGAATTTTTGTATGCTTTTTTATCGGACAGGTGATGGGCGGCAGCGCCTTATTTCTGCTCCCGCAGCTGCATCCGGTATTGGCTGGGGGGCATGCCCTGATGGGCGGAAAAAAAGCGCGCCAGATAGAATTGATCGCAGAAGCCCAGGGTTTCTGCGATCTGGCCGATGGTGCAATCGGTCTGGGTCAGCAGCCGCCCGATTTCCTGGGACAGCATTTCATCAATGTAGCGGCCCAGGGGCATGCCGTATTCCCGGCGGAAGCGCTTGGTCAGGGTGCTTTCGGAAAGGGAAAGGGCCCGGGATATTTCGGCAATGCTCAGGGAGGAGCGCAGATTTTCCCGCACCTGGCGGAATACCCGCTCCAGAAAGGGGGAATGGGGAATGAGCAGATGGCTTTCCAGCCCGGCCATGGCGATAAAATGGCATAGATCGGCCTCAATCTGCCGCTTAAGAAGCGCAAGGGGCAGATATTCCCCCGAAAGATAATCCGCCGCCATCTGCCGGGGATCCCGGGGGGCGGGCATTTTCAGAATTTCCCCGCACCGGGAAAACAGATCGTAGCCATCGGTGGTGCGGACGCTGACATGGAAATACAATTGGGTCATTTCCCGGGGGCAGCGATAGGAAAGGCTCATGCCGCAGGGCAGAAGATAGCAGGCCCCCGGCGTCAGGGGGATTTCCTTTTCCCCGGCGCGGACGAAGCCCTCCCCATCCAGGATATAATAGAGCCGGGAATAGGGGGGGCGGGGATGGGCGTGATTCCAATCCTGATAGAGCGTGGCCAGGCCGTTATCCAGAAAGCGGATCTTCAGCGCCTCCCAAAG
Source organism: uncultured Oscillospiraceae bacterium (assembly GCA_964549135.1). Classification (GTDB taxonomy): domain Bacteria; phylum Bacillota; class Clostridia; order Christensenellales; family Aristaeellaceae; genus RUG563. The sequence goes on from CAZJUJ010000083.1 coordinate 5,150, forward strand.
GGCGGGCAGCTGCGGGGCGGAAATGACATTCATGATGATTTCTCCATATTTCCGATTGAATCTGCATGGCAATTATCTTCGGTTAATATTATACTCTTTTCATACACAGCAATCAAGACACAGGAGGGAAAATTCATATGAGCAGCTATGTTACGCGGAAAACCCCCGGCGATACTTCCTGGTTTGTGGCCGATCGCTTCGGCATGTTCATCCATTGGGGGCTCTATGCGCTGCCTGCCCGGCATGAATGGGTGAAGAACCGGGAATGCATTCCGGAAGAAAAATACCAGAAATATTTTGAGCATTTCAATCCCGATCTTTATGATGCCAGGGCCTGGGCCCGGGCGGCCAAGGCTGCGGGCATGAAATATGCCGTGCTGACCACCAAGCATCATGAAGGCTTCTGCATGTTTGATTCCAAGTTCACCGATTACAAATGCACCAATACCCCTGCCGGGCGGGATCTGGTTCGGGAATATGTGGATGCCTTCCGGGCCGAGGGCCTGAAGATCGGCTTCTATTATTCGCTGATCGATTGGCATCATCCCCATTTCCCCATCGATATGCTGCATCCCCGCCGCAATGATCCCGATGCCTTTGAGCAGAATCAGGGTCGGGACATGAAGATTTACGCCCAGTATATGCGCGATCAGGTGACTGAACTGCTGACCAATTACGGCAAGATCGATATCCTCTGGTTCGATTTCTCTTATTCTCAGAATCAGCCTGAGCCCGGCAAGGAATGGATGAAAGGCAAGGGCAAGGAGGATTGGGAGGCCGAAAAGCTGATTGCCACCGCCCGCGCCCTGCAGCCCCATATCATCATCGATAACCGCACCGAGCTGGAGCAGGATCTCTGGACGCCGGAGCAGTATCAGGTGACCGAATGGGTGAAGCACAAGGAAACCGGCGAACTGGTGACCTGGGAGGCCTGCCAGACCTTCTCCGGCTCCTGGGGCTATCACCGGGATGAAAGCACATGGAAATCCCCGGAAATGCTGATCCGCATGCTGGTCAATACCGTGGCCCTGGGCGGCAATCTGCTGATGAACGTGGGGCCCACGGCCCGGGGCGAATTTGACAGCCGGGCGAAGGATGCCCTGGCCGTCTATGAGCGCTGGATGCATCACAACAGCCGCGCCATTTACGATTGCACCATGGCGGAGCCGGATATTCTCAAGACGCTGCCCGCCGATTGCCGCTATACCCAGAGCCGGGACGGCAAGCGTTTGTATCTGCATCTCTTTGCCTATCCCTTTGAGCATCTGGAAATCAAGGGGCTGGCGGGCAAGGTGGAATATGCCCAGTTCCTTCATGACGGCAGCGAAATCCTTATGCAGGAGGGCAAGGTCGATCATTTCTCCGAGGGCGCGAGCCAGGCAGAGGATCTGCTGGTGCTGCAGCTGCCGCCGGTCAAGCCCGATGTGCTGGTGCCGGTCATTGAATTGTTCCTGAAGTAAAAAGCACGGCCGGGCGGGGGCCGCTCCTTTCCTGGGAAGGGGGCGGCCGCCCCGCTGTTTTCCGGCTTTTTTCCTTGACAGGGGCTGGAAAATAGGCTAAGATGAGCAGGATGAAAAACTGCCCCGGCAGCGGGGTGAAAAAGGAGAGAAAAAACCATGAAAATCGGCGTATCCTCCTATAGCTTCAGCAAGTATATGGAGCAGACCGGCGCGAATTATTTTGACATCTGCGATAAGGCCAAGGAGCTGGGCTTTGACGCCATTGAATTCATCGGCCTTTCTCTGGATGTGCAGCAGGCCGAAAGCCTGGAAGCGCTGGCCGTGGAAATCCGGGATTATTGCGCCCGCCTGGGCCTGAGCATTGCCGCCTACACGGTGGGCGCAGATTTCCTCAATCATGAAAATGAACTGGAAACCGCGAAAAGAAATGTGGATATTGCGGCGCTTCTGGGCGCGCCCGTCTATCGCCATGACGCCTTCTGGGCGCTGCCGGAGGGCATGACCTGGCGGCAGGGCGTGGAAAAGGTTGCGCCCCTCATTCGGGAGCTTACCATCTATGCCCAGGGCAAGGGCGTGCGCACCTGCACCGAAAACCATGGCATGATCATGCAGGACGCCGAGCGGGTGGAGGAACTGATCCGCACCGTCAATCATCCCAATTATGGCTGGCTGGTGGATATGGGCAATTTCCTCTGCGCCGATGATAACCCCCTGCGCGCCCTGCCCGTGGCTGCGCCCTACGCTTTCCATGTCCATGTGAAGGATTTCATCTATAAGGCCCCCGATGCCATTGATCCCGGCGAGGGCTGGATTCATACCCGCAATGGCGCGTATATCCGCGGTACGGTGGCCGGGCACGGCGTGGTGCCTATCGCTTATGGCCTGAATGTGCTGAAAAATGCCGGCTATGACGGCACCGTCTCCTATGAATTCGAGGGCATGGAGGATAACCTCACCGCCCTGAACCTGGCCCAGAAATATATCCGCAAGCTGATCTGACCCCGGGGAAACGGGAGACGGGGAAAGAACGGGAATATTGCGGGAGGGTGCTTTTGACTCAAAGCCTTCTCCTGCAAAAATATTCGTCCTCTTTGCTGATCTGGCATTCAATTTGGCAGGAACCCTCCACGAAACATCCAGAGCCGGTTTTCGGAGGGGGTGCGGGGGAACCACTTTTGACTCAA
>CAZJUJ010000084.1:0-7621 GCA_964549135.1 uncultured Oscillospiraceae bacterium
TGCGGGAGGGGACTTTTGACTCAAAAGTCTCCTCCCGCAAAAATCCCGTTTCCTTCCTCGGTTTTCGGGAGGAAATTTGCTTTTCTTTTTTGCTGATCTGGCATTCAACCTGGCAGGAACTCGCCCTGAACCATCCAGAGCCGGTTTTCGGGAGGGTGCGGGAGGGTGCTTTTGACACAAAAGCATCCTCCCGCAATATTTTTCCCCGTTTTCCCGTTCCCCCGATCCCGGCCTTACTCGATTGCCCAGCGTTCCATGTGGCTGTCGCAGTCGCCCTTCAGCTGCACATGGATGCCATAATTCATCAGCGCCTCGCCGGTCATCCGGCGGCCATCCTCGCAGACATAGGTTGCCTCGGGGATCAGGCCGCGCATCCGCATCCGCGGCATGGGCAGATCCCAGCAGCGCATGCCATGACCGAAGGCGAAGAGGGTAAAGGCGCGGCGGCTGCGATTGACATACTGGAAAATGGCGTAGGGCTTTTCCCGGGCAGAAGCAATGCGATAGACATAGGAATCCTGAAGCTCGGCGCGGCGGAGCTTATACTCGGCCACGGCGGCCCGCAGCTGATCCAATTCCTCCTTCGGCGAGGTAAGCAGATTGATGCCAATGCTCATCCAGCCGGTCATGCCCCAATGAATGCGGAAGGGCAGGGGCGTGGGCCGATCATGGATATGATGCCGCGCCGGGGCAATATTGCCCGCGCCGCCCCCGGTCTGGGGCAGGAAGAGCATGCTGAAGCCCTCATGAATGACCATAATATCCACCGGATCGGCATTATCCGAGCGATTGATGCGATCGGCATAGGGCACCATGCCAAAATCACTGCGGCCGCCGCCGGAAGCGCAGTTTTCAAACAGTACGTCTGGATGCCGCTCATTGAGATGCTTCCAGATGGCCAGCAGATTGCGCGTGTAGCGGATGGAAAGGCTACGGCGCTGGGCAGGATCGGCATCCGGCCAGCCGTTTTCGAATACATAGCGGTTCATATCCCACTTGAGATAATCCAGATGATACTTTTCAATCAGATCATCCAGCCAGTCGATGGCCCAATCCCGGATCTCATCCCGGGCCAGATTCAGCACCAGCTGATTCCGATGGGTCGTGCGGGGACGCGTGGGATCATGGATCACCCAATCGGGATGCGCACGATACAATTCGCTGTCCGGGTTCACCATTTCAGGCTCCACCCACAGGCCGAATTTCATGCCGCGCGCATGGCACCGATCGGCAATCACGCTCATGCCATGGGGGAAGCGCTTTTCATCCGCAACCCAGTCGCCCAGACCCGCCTGAGAATCCACCCGCCCGGGCATCCAGCCGTCATCAATCACAAACAATTCCACGCCCAGATCGACGCACTTATCAATCAGGCTCAGGCAGTTTTCCTCATTCACATCGAACAGGAAGGGATACCAGGAATTGTAGATCACGGGCCGCTCCAGATGCGGCTTGCAGATTTTATCGCCCCGGGGCAGAAGCGCATCAAACTGCCAATCGTAGAAGACCTCGCTCATGCGCTCAAAGCCGCCGGTGACATAGCCCGCGGTGAATTTGGGGGCTTCAAAGGCCTCCCCCGGCTGCAGGGCATACTGGGTATCAAAGGAATTGACGCCGCCGTTTACATAATAGCGCTGCCCGAACTGACGCTCGATGGTAATGCTGAAATTGCCGCTCCAGTGCAGCACGCCAAAGTATAATTCGCCCATGGTTTCGGTGGTTTTTCCGCCGGGATCCAGGGCAAAGAAGGGGGTCTGCTGGGAAGAGGTGGCGGTGATGCGGTTATTCTGCAGCACGGTGCGCGCCTGGGTCAGCATGACCTCGTTCCGGCCATATTCGCAGCCCCAGTTGCCGCTCAGATGGGTCAGGCGATAGGAATCCCGGGCCGGAACATGCCAGGAGGCGCTCTGCATGGCATCCATGACAATGGGGGCCTCCCCCAGATTGCGCAGAACGAGCCAGCGGCTCAGCAGCGGCATATCGCCCCAGCCCTTGTAATGTGCCTCCACCTCAAAGGGATACACCCGATCCCGCAGAACGATAACCAATTCCTCCCCGCGGATTTCGTGGGAAACGTAGGCAAGCCGCAGGCTGCGCACGCCATCCGGTTGGGTGGCAAGGAGCAGGGGATCGGAAAAATCCCCCGGCTCCATGGTAGGAATCTCATATTCGAAGCTATGATCGCTGTTTACACCGCCAAGGATGGTCTGGGTCTGCAGAAGCTCCTGGGCCATGGCCTGCAGCGAATCCTCGGTTTTCATCGCCGCGCCCCAATACAGATGCTTCAGGCAGCCATCCGGCGCAACACAGAAGGCATAGGACATTTCCGGAGTGTGCAGATGAAAGCAGCGATTGAATTCATTCCATTGAATTGTCATTGTGTTTTCTCCTTTTCGGATATATGAGGGATGAATGATCATCCCCAGGCATCAAAGAATCCCCAGAGTGCGATAGAAGGCAAAGGGCTGGCCCTCGCTTTCCAGGGAAAGCAGCTGGGCCACGGTCTTTTCGCAGTCCGCCTCCCGGCCCAGGCCCTTTTCGCCCAGCGCCTTGATCAGCAGGGCAGGAATGCTGTTCTGCCGCACGATATCGCTTTCAAAGGGCAGCGGAGAGGGCATGCCCACGCCAAAGTAGCCATAGCGATCCCTGACGGCCAGGCGGCCCTCCGCATCGGCGATCATGGCGCTGTACAGCGAGCGGGCTTCCTCCGCCCGGCCCAGCTTCTCCAGGGATTTTGCGACAAAGAAGCTGATTTCGCTGATGTGGGAGGGCTGATTGACGGCAGAAAGCCATTCCTGCTTCGCGCCCTCGGCATCGCCCATTTCCGCCAGCAGGAGCCCGGTGTAATAATGAATCTGGCCCTCCTGGGCGCTGTAATGCCGCCCCTCCCCGTAATTGGCGGGGAATACCAGGGCCTCGCGGAACCAATGCATAGCCTGCTCCCCATTCTTTTCCGCCATGGCCTTGCAGCCAAGCAGGGTATAGAGCCAGCCGTGCAGACGGGTCAGCTTTCCTTCGCCGCCCTCATAGATATTGAAGCGGCGGCTGAGAAGCAGCTCCCGGGCCCGCTCATACTGGCCCAGCTGCACGCAGAGAATAACCATATCCAGAGCGCAGTCATCCCGCTGCATAACCAGCGCCTGCTTTTTCTCCAGGAAGGCCAGCCGATCCTTGACCGGCATGCCGAGATTCTTATAAAGCTGCAGCAGCTCATACACGATGCGGGCGTTATCCGGGGCCAGGGCATGGGCCTTTTCCAGGCAGCGGCGGGCGCTTTCCTGCTCCCCAAAGTGATCAAAGAGCGCCTGGGCCAGATTGCGCCAGGTAAAGGCATGCTGCGGATTGATTTCCCCGCTGCGCTCCCAGGCTCTGCGGGCGGCGGCATAATGCATGCGGTCATAGTAGAGGCAGCCCAATAGATACTGCGCCTTCCATTCCTCCGGGAAATGGGCAAGAACGGCAATATCCTCCAGCCGATTGGGGAAGCAATAATCCATGCTGCCCGCCTTGGGCGCCTTGCCGGTCAGGAAAGCCTGATAATAGCAGATCAGCTGATCAGAGGCGGTGCAGCTATCCAGCACGCGCAGCGCCTCTTCCTTCAGCCCCGCGCGCATGAAATCCAGCGCCGCATCCAATACATCCTGGGGCCGATTGCGGATGAAGGCATCCACTTCGCTACCCCCCAGCAGCCAGAGCGCATAGCGGGCAAAGGTATCCTGGGGCGAAAGGGCCAGCACATCGGAAAGCCCCTGACGATCGCCCTTCAAATAGGAAAGAAGCGTGCGGGCGGCCAGATGCTGCTGATTGGTGATCAGCGCCTGCTCCAGATGCTCCGCCGCCAGGGCGCGCTGGCCCCGGCTGCAATCGATGCAGGCCATTTCGAAGAGACAGGCGCTGCGCCAGCCAAACTGCCAGGAGGCATCCGCATAGAGGGGATAGGCCGCATCCAAATTGCCGCACAGCCGCTCCAGCCGGGCCAATTGATAGATGGCCTCGGGATCGGCGGGATTATCATTGCGCATTTTCAGCCGGGCGATGGCCTGATTCAGATAGGCCCGGGCGGCGGCAAAATCGCCCTTTTCGATCATGGAGCGGCCCATGGCCAGATTGCAGCGCAGATCCTTGGGATCGCGGCGCAGGGCCTCCAGATAATAATCCTCCGGCACATAGGTGTGGTGCTTATACTGCTCCAGATGCGCGCCATGGAGATACAATTCCTCCAGGCTTTCGATTTCTTCGGGCTTGGGCGGGATGGGCCGGGCCTCGGGCATGGGCTTTTTGCCCTTCTCCGTGGGCTGATAGGAAACCAGGCAGCTTTCCCCATCCGTAAGCTCCGCCCGAAGGGAGGTTTCATCCATGCCCGCGGGCACGGTCACCGTGCGCACCGCCGGATGATCGGGATCCACATCGATTTCCTCGCTGAGCAGCGTCTGCCCGCCCGCATAAATGCTCAGGCGCGCATTTTTCCGCCGGGAGGTGGCGATGCAGCCCACGGTCAGTTTCTCCCCCTCCTTCCGGAAGGAAAGCGCGGCCTCCCGGCTCGCATTCGCGGTGGGGCCGATGCCCCGGGTGGGATACCACAGCTGGGTGAATACCTTGGTTTCCCCTGGCATGATATAGGTAAAATCGGGCTGATTATCGGTATATACCCCGGTCATCAGCTCAATATAGCGGTCGTCATTATCCGTCAGGTTAGCGCACCAGGCGCGGCCGAAATCGCCGTCGCCCCAGGTCCACATCTTTTTGCCGATGGAATAATGATGATCCGAAACGGTGACCGTGCCGGCATCCGCTGCAAAATCATAGCCGCCCAGGAAATCCATATCGCTCTGCCCGCGCATGACCATCACCGAGGTGGGCAGTTTCACATTGGAAAACCAGGTGGCATCGGTGCCCTCGCCATAATCAAAGGGCCGCGCCGTATGGAAAACGCCCTTCATCACCGGGAAGGAAATCACGGCCCGGCGATCATGATCGTTGCCCCATTCCACATCCGGCGGGAAGGTGGCCTTATAATCCTTGTGGACGCGCACGGCCAGATTATTCCACCACATAAACGGAAGGGGCGCATCGGTGCGGTTGACCACCACGGCCCTGGCCTCTACCACAGAGGAGCCGGGATACACCGTGATGCCCACGGCGGCGCGCATTCTGTGGAAGGGCTCTGCCTCGCCCATCCAGCAGGTCTTGGAGCCATCGGGGTTTTCCTGCAGGGTGGCCTCGGTGGGCATGAAGGTGGTGGGGCGATGATGCTGGGGCCAGTTGAATTCCACGCCGCCGGAAACCCACGGCCCCGCCAGGCCCACCATGGCGGGCTTGATGCAGGTATTCTTGTAGATGAATTCATAGCCGTTGCTCTTTTGGGTGGCGCCATGGATCTTTCCACCCAATTCAGGCAGCAATTCCACCTCGATATATTCATTGGACAAAGTAACCATATCGTATTCCTTGTCCACGGCGGTATTGCTCAGCCGATCGGTATACGGAATGGGATAGACCCGGCCCGTAGCGCCCTGATAGGCCTTCTTTTCCAGAAAGAAGGGCAGGGTATGGGGCGCAGCGGGGGGATAGCTGGGAATCATTCGCTTTTCGCGCTTCATTTGAACCATGTTATTTTTCTCCCTTCGGTCATGATTGGCGTTTTCATTGTATCATTGCCGCCCCGCTCCCGTCTATCACAAAACAAACAGCTTGGACAAAACAATCCTGATAATCTTGCGGCTTCTCTTGACAGGCCGGGCGATTATGCTATACTGAAAGCATCCAGAGCAAGGAGAAGGCGGCCATGTCCAACATCGTCATCAGCCAGATCGTTCTGGCGCATCGCTTTGTTTCGCCCCCCGGCTGGTGCAGCCAGGATTATGCCCGGGTGCGCCTGTATTCCGGCATCGTTTTTGTGCTGGAGGGCAGCGCGGAATATATCCTGGCCGATGGCAAGCGCTTCACCATCCGCAAGGGGGATTGCCTCTATATCCCCAAGGGCAGCATTTATACCACCCTCTGCGGAGAAACGGAGGGTTTTATCCATATGACGGTGAATTTTGAGCTGATGGACGGGCAGGAATTCTACCCCGCCCTCATCCGCCAGCGGCTCAGCCATCCGCCGCATTTTGAACAGCTCTTTTCCCGGCTTGTGCATTACTGGACGGTCAGGCATCCCTATTATCATGAGCGCTGCATCGGCGTGCTTTACGAAATGGCCTATGTTCTCCTCAAGGAAATCACCCAGCCCGGCGGCCCGTATCTGGATAAGGTGCGCCCGGCGCGGCTGTATCTGGATGAGCATTTCCGGGAGGATTTTGAATTGACTTCTCTGGCGGCGCTCTGCGGTCTGTCCGAGCCCTATTTCCGCCGTCTCTTTCTCCGGGTCTTTCATGAAACGCCGGCGGAATATCGCCGCCGCCTGCGCATCGCCTATGCGGAGGATCTGCTGCTCAGCGGCAGCTGCTCCGTCACCCAGGCCGCGCAGCTCTGCGGGTATTCGGATCCCGCCTATTTCAGCCGGATTTTCCGCAAAACCACGGGGCTCAGCCCCATGCAATACGCCCAGGGGCGCATCCGGCACGTCCAGTAAGGCAGGGCGATTCTTCATCTAAAAAAAGGAGGCAATACCGATGCTTCAGTTAACCGGCGGCGGCTATACCGCCGTCATCGATCCGACCCGGGGCGGCTCCTGCATCCGCCTTTCGCGCTTCGGCGCAGAGGCCCTGCGCACCCCCCAGGGCTCGCAAAGCTATGCAAAAAACCCCTTCCTCTTTGGCACGCCGCTGCTCTTTTTCCCCAATCGCATTTCCGGGGCACGCTTTTCCTTTGAGGGGCGGGAGTATCTTTTCCCCGTGAACGAGCCCGCAACGGGCTGCTTTCTCCATGGCACGCTCCACGAAACCCCCTTTGACGTTGCCGAAACAGGCGCGGGCACGGCCCTTCTGCATTACGCCGCCACGGAGGAAAGGCCCTATCTTTCCTTCCCCCACGCCTTTTCGCTGCATCTGTGCTATACGCTGGATGAAAACGGGCTGCGGCAGCAGGCGGCCATCACCAATGACTCCCCGCTGAATATGCCGGTGGCCCTGGGCTTCCATACCACCTTCAATTGCCCCTTTGCCCGGAATGGGCATCCGGAAAGCATGCGTTTCTTTCTGGATACCAGCGCTGAATATGGCCGCGATCCGGCGACCTACCTGCCGGACGGAACCGTGTTCGCCCCCGCTGCCGATCAGACGGCCTTTGCATCGGGGGCTGTGATCCCCTGCCGCCAGCCCATCAGCCGCCTTTTCCGTATGGGCGCGCAAAAAGAAATGCGCCTGATGGATGAAGAAAATCACCTGATGATCCGCTATCAGGCCGGTCAAAGCTATGGCTATTGGATGGTCTATAACGGCGGCTCCGCCGATTTCCTCTGCGTGGAGCCCCAGTCCTGGCTCTCTAATTGCCCCAACGCCCCCTTCCCACGCAATCAATCCGGCTTCGATTTCCTCGCCCCCGGCGAAACCCGCATGTACGAAACCCGCCTCCAGATCGAGAGAATGAGATACGAGGATTAATTTGCGGGGGAACGGAGAAAAAAATTGCGGGAGGATGCTTTTGCGTCAAAAGCACCCTCCCGCGCCCTCCCGAAAAC
>CAZJUJ010000085.1:0-7235 GCA_964549135.1 uncultured Oscillospiraceae bacterium
CGTGCGGCTTATTGCGCTCAAATTTTTCCTTCGCCATGGGAAATTCCCTCCTGTTACAATTTCAGTGATGGAAGCCCGATGCTTCTCAATTATTCCGCTTGCCTACGACCTTTTCCGCCACGCTCTTGGGCACTTCCTCGTAATGATCAAACTGCATGGTATACATGCCGCGGCCCTGGGTGCGGCTGCGCAGATCGGTGGCATAGCCAAACATTTCGCTAAGGGGAACGAAAGAATGGACGGACTGCTCGCCCAGGCGCGTTTCGATATTATCGATCCGGCCGCGGCGGGAGTTGATATCGCCCACCACATCGCCCAGATACTGATCCGGGACGATGGTTTCAACCTTCATCATCGGCTCAAGCAGGCGCTCATCCGCCTTGGCCAGAGCTTCCTTGAAGGCCATGGAACCGGCGATTTTGAAGGCCATTTCAGAGGAGTCCACATCGTGGTAGGAGCCATCGATGACAGCCACCTTGAAATCAACCACTTCAAAGCCGCCCAGCAGACCAGCGCCCGCCGCTTCCTGAATACCGGCATCGATAGGCGCAATGAATTCCTTTGGAATCACGCCGCCCACGATCTTGTTTTCGAAAGCGTATCCGGCGCCCGGTTCCTGAGGAGACAGCTCGATAACGCAGTGACCATACTGACCATGGCCGCCGGTCTGACGGACAAACCGGCCCTCGGCCTGCACAGCCTTGGTGACGGTCTCCTTGTAGGCAACCTGAGGCTTGCCCACAACGGCCTCCACCTTGAATTCGCGCATCATGCGGTCCACAATGATTTCCAGATGCAATTCGCCCATACCGGCGATAATGGTCTGGCCGGTCTGCTGATCGGTATAGGTTTTGAAGGTGGGGTCTTCCTCCGCCAGACGCTGCAGCGCCAGTGACATCTTATCCTGACCGGCCTTGGTCTTGGGCTCGATGGCCACCTGGATCACGGGATCGGGGAATTCCATGGATTCCAGCACGATGGGATGGGCTTCATCGCACAGGGTATCGCCGGTGGTGGTATCCTTCAGGCCCACCGCCGCGGCGATTTCGCCGGCGTACACCGTTTCCACATCTTCCCGGTGATTGGCGTGCATCATCACGATGCGGCTGAAGCGCTCACGCTTCTGCTTGGTGGAGTTATAGACGTAGCTGCCGCTGCCGATGGTACCGGAGTAAACGCGGAAGAAGGCCAGCTTGCCCACAAAGGGATCAGCCGCGATCTTGAAGGCAAGGGCCGAGAAGGGCTCCTTGTCATCCGCATTGCGCACGATATCGGTATCGGGCTCCTTGGGCAGGGTGCCATGCACGGCAGGCACATCCAAGGGAGAGGGCAGATACGCCAGCACGGCGTCCAGCAGGGGCTGCACGCCCTTGTTGCGGTAGGAAGTGCCGCAGAGGACGGGGGTAACGGCGCAGTTCAGGGTGGCCGTGCGCAGAGCGGAGATGATTTCATCCTCGGTCAGCTCCTCGCCGCCCAGGAATTTTTCCATCAGCTCATCATTCTGCTCAGCCGCCGCTTCTACCATTTCCTCCCGCAGCATCTGGGCCTCATCCATCAGCTCCGCAGGGATTTCCTCTTCGCGGACATCCCGGCCCTCATCGTCGTAGTAGACCTCCGCCTTCATCTTGACCAGGTCAATGATGCCGCGGAAATCGGCCTCCTTGCCGATGGGCAGCTGGATGGGCACGGCCTTGGTGCCAAGACGGGTGCGCATCATATCCACCACGCGGTGGAAATCAGCGCCGGTGATATCCATCTTATTCACATAGGCGATGCGGGGAACATGGTATTTGTTGGCCTGACGCCATACGGTTTCGCTCTGGGGCTCAACGCCGCCCTTGGCGCAGAAGACGGCCACAGCGCCGTCCAATACGCGCAGAGAACGTTCCACTTCCACAGTGAAGTCCACGTGGCCGGGAGTGTCGATCAGATTGAGACGGTAGCCTTTCCACTGACAGGTCGTGGCAGCGGAGGTGATGGTAATACCGCGCTCCTGCTCTTCTTCCATCCAGTCCATGGTAGCCGCGCCTTCATGCGTTTCACCCAGCTTGTGAACGCGGCCGGTGTAAAACAGGATGCGTTCAGAAGTGGTGGTTTTTCCGGCGTCGATATGCGCCATAATGCCGATATTGCGGACCTTGTCTAAGGGGTGACTTCTGGGCATGTGTTGCGTTCTCCTCTAACAGTCAATTTTATGCGGCAGGAGCATCAGGCGGGCATACGCCAGCCCTGCGCCTTACCAGCGGTAATGGGCGAAGGCCTTGTTGGCCTCGGCCATACGATGCATTTCTTCCTTACGCTTGACAGCGTTGCCGCCGTTGGCCGCGGCTTCCATCAGCTCGGCAGCCAGCCGTTCGGCCATGGTCTTCTCGCCGCGCTTGCGGGAGAAATCCACGATCCAGCGCAGGGCCAGGGTCTGCCGGCGTTCGGGCCGGATTTCAACAGGCACCTGGTAGGTGGCGCCGCCCACACGGCGGGCCTTTACTTCCAGCTGGGGCATAACGTTATTCAGCGCCTGCTGAAAAACCTCATTGGCCTCCTTGCCGGTCTTTTCCTTGATCATTTCGAAGGCGCTGTAGCAAACCTGCTGGGCTACGCCGCGCTTGCCGTCGAGCATGATCTGGTTGATGAGCTTAGTGACCACGACGGTCCCATGCACGGGATCGGGGAGCACTTCGCGCTTCGGAATAAATCCACGACGGGGCATGTAGTTCCCTCCTCAGATTGTGGCGAATTCCATCGGGCCGGCCACAGCATGTCAGCATCATGCCGTTCCGCGTTTCCGGTGCGTGGCAGCGGGGAAAAATGGCCTTTCGGCGGTGTTCCATTCCGCGGGCGGTTCCATTTTTCGTTTCTGCCAGGGCAGCGGCCCTGACGATGGATTTTCGTCTTATTTCTTGGGGCGCTTGGCGCCGTAGAGCGAGCGGCCCTGGTTGCGCTTGGCAACGCCGGCGGTATCCAGCGCGCCGCGGATGATATGGTAACGGACACCGGGCAGATCGCGCACACGGCCGCCGCGGATCAGCACGACGGAGTGCTCCTGCAGATTGTGGCCAATGCCAGGAATGTAGCAAGTACCTTCGATGGAATTGGTCAGACGGATTCTCGCAATTTTACGAAGCGCAGAATTGGGCTTCTTGGGCGTCGTAGTCTTAACCGACAGGCAGACGCCGCGCTTTTGCGGGCAACCCTGCAGGATGGGCGCGGTTGACTTGTTGACAACCTTCTCTCTTCCCTTGCGGATCAACTGATTGATCGTAGGCATGGAAGCACCTCCTGATAATTGTTCGGAGCCAGTATCTGGTCTCCTCCTATAAAATCCCCGCAACCCTCGGGGATATATAGTCATTGGTTAGCGGCGATCAATGCTCGCCGGCTGCATGGTTTTGCGCAACCCCGCGGCTGCCGAGGGCACATCCACCCGGCACATCTGGGCCATTTCTTCCATGGTGGCCACCATCTGCACCGGAATCTCCTTTGCCCGGGCCGCATCCTCAATCCTGCCCCGCAGGTGAGGGGCGGCGTCCAGGGCCAGGAACACCCGCTCCAGCTCGTCCTCTTCCAGCGCGCGCAGCACCTGCCGCACGCCCACCACGCGCATGGCGCGTTTTCTGAGCCTTTCGGGCATCTTGATCCCTCCGCTTCGGTCTCGCAAAAACCCAGTCGTCTGCATATTACAGGCAACCATAACATGATAGCATCATCAACTGCAATTGTCAACCGTTTTCCCTAAAAAAATCGTCAAAACCCTTGATTTTTCCTGTGTTTTTCCCGCCCGCCCACCTTTCGGAAAAACGTTTCCCGCTTTTCACAGGTCTCTGCCCTGCAGAAAAATCTCTCCCTGGAAGAATTTACATTTCGTCCTCCCCTCCCGCCCCCTTCCTTCGCCCTTTGCCCCTTGCAATGGCCCGCAAGATGGCGTATAATGGAAGCGGTGTTTCCTTATACTATCAAGCGATGAGCAAGACCCGGAGGCAGAAAATGAGCCGAATTTCCTACGTATTAAAGCGCATTGGCAAAATGGATTTTTCCCGGATGCGTCAGACCGCTGCCATGCTGCATGAAAAGACGGGCCGATCCACCCTCTGGCTGCTGGCGGATATGGCCCGCTGCGCCGCCAAGTATAACGCGGGCTATATGGATTACAAAATCGCCGAAATGTATCGGCTCAGTGATGCCCAGCGCCGAACGGTCATCACCCGGGGCATTTCCAATGAAATCGTCCGCCGGATGAATGACAAGGCCTACTGGCATTATTTTGATGACAAGACCCAGTTCAATACCCTTTTTTCCAAATGGGTGAACCGGGACTGGATCAAGGCGGATGAAGGCCTGAGCCAGGAGGCCCTTGATGCCTTCCTGCAGAATAAGGAGCGCATCATCTTTAAGCCCCTTGAGGGCTCCAGCGGCCAGGGCATCGTCAAATACGAAAAGGCCGATTGGGCCGATCTTCCCCTCTTCCGGGATCAGCTGATCGAAAGCGGCCCGGCCATTCTGGAGGAAATCGTGGTGCAGCATCCCGATATGGCGCGTCTCTGCCCCACCTCGGTCAATACCGTCCGCATCGCCACGCTGCTGGGCGAAAAGAAGGAGGGCATCGTCTATGCCTTCCTGCGCATCGGCAACGGCCGGGTGATGGATAATGTGGATTGCGGCGGCATGGCGGCCCGGGTGGATCTGGAAAGCGGAAAGCTTTTGACCGTCGGCGCGGATAAGCAGGGCAATACCTTTGAAAAGCATCCCATGACCGGCACGCCCATCGTGGGCTTTCAGGTGCCCTTTTTTGAGGAGGCCAAGCAGATGTGCCTGGAGGCCATGCGGATGGTGCCCCAGGTGCGCTTTGTGGCCTGGGATGTGGCCATTACGGAAAAGGGCCCCGTCTTTATCGAGGGCAATTCCTTCCCCAGCCATGCCGTGCCCCAGTTCGCCGCCCATTATCCCGATGGCATCGGCATCCTGCCCGAATTCAGAAAATTCCTGGATATTTAATTGGAAGAAAACGCAGCCCCGGCGGGAGGGCAGGGGCTCTGCCCGGCAGGGCGAGCGGAAATCTTCCTGCCAGGGCTGGAATAATTTCCTTTCCTGCATCGTTGTATCTTTGTCTTCCCTCATTTTTTCAGCGCCAAAGGAGATGAAAGCATGGATTTGATCAAGACGCTGCTGGTATACATGATGATGGTGGTATCCGCCGCCACGGAGGCCGCCCCGGCCCTGACGCCGCCGCCGGCCGATTCCCTGCCCAGCGCCGCCCCCTATGTGACCCCCTCCCTCGCCCCCACCGCCGTGCCCACCCTTGCGCCCACCGCTCCCCCCGTGCCCTACACCACGCTGTATGTGGGTGATCGCGGGGATGAGGTCAAGAAGCTGCAGCGGCGGCTGACCGAGCTTGGGTATCTGGATGATACCATTGACGGCATCTATGGCCAGAACACGAAAAAGGCCGTGGAGCGGTTTCAGTATTACAATAATCTGAAGGTGGACGGCATCGCGGGCAAGGCCACCCAAGCCACGCTCTACGAAAGCACCGCCGTGGTTACCGCGCCCCCCAATATCACCAGGGGCCCCGCCCTGACCCCCACGGCCACCGTGCCTGTCTCCGTCTCCGTGCCGATCTATTACATCAATGAAGACGGGCAATTGCTGCGCCGGGTGGATATGACCTGCTACGGCACCACCACCATCTACGCCAACGGCAATTATGTAGGCCCGGATTATGTGCTTACCTCCTCCAGCTCCGTCACCGTATCGGTGCAGAATGGCCGGGCCGTCCCCGCCTCCGTTACCTTCCGGTACCAGAAGCGCTCCACCCCCGCCCCCACCGAGCCCGCCATGGTGATCGTGCCCGTCTATTACACCACGGAGGATGGGGCGATGCTGCATCAGACCAGCGCCAGCCTCTATCGGGGCAGCACCTCCTATGTGAATGCCAGCCTCTTTGTCATTCCCGCCGATTATCAGCTCATCGGCAGCAGCAGCGTGGCGGTCACCGTCACGGCCCAGGGCGCGGCAACGCCCTCCACGGTCATTTTCCGCTGCCAGTACATCGGCGCAACTGCGGCGCCTGCCACCGAGGTTCCTGCCACGGAGATTCCTGCGACTGAGGTTCCCGCGACCGAGGTCCCCGCAACCGAAGTTCCTGCCACGGAAGTCCCCGCGACTGAGGTTCCTGCTACCGAGGTTCCCGCAACGGAAGTTCCCGCGACCGAAGTTCCTGCGACTGAGGTTCCTGCTACCGAGGTTCCCGCAACCGAAGTCCCTGCGACTGAGGTTCCTGCGACTGAGGTTCCTGCTACCGAGGTTCCCGCGACCGAGGTTCCTGCTACCGAGGTTCCCGCAACGGAAGTTCCTGCAACCGAAGTTCCCGCAACGGAAGTTCCCGCGACCGAAGTTCCTGCGACCGAAGTTCCTGCGACTGAAGTTCCTGCGACTGAAGTTCCTGCCACCGAGGTTCCTGCGACCGAAGTCCCTGCGACTGAGATTCCCGCGACCCCGGTTCCCAGCGGCCTGACCGCGGGCGGCGGCACACTGCGGCTCAATGGCACGGCGCTGGCCTTTACCTGGTATCTGGATGAGGCGCAGCGGCCCATGCTTTCCCTGAAAGCGCTGGCACGGGCGGCGGAATGGGATTATGCCCCCGGCTCTGCCTGCACGGTGCTGGGCCATTCGCTGCTGGCGGCGTATGACGACGGCGGCATCTCTGCCCTGACCATCGATGGCCAGTCCCACAGCGGAAACGGCCGCGTCTGGGAGGGCGACCTCTATGTGAATTTCGCCTTCCTCCAGGCCCTGGGCATGGATACCTCCCTTTCCGGCGATACCCTCTCCATCAGCTTCCCAGAATAAATCGAAATATATTTGCGGGAGGAGACTTTTGAGTCAAAAGTCCCCTCCCGCTCCCTCCCGAAAACCGGCTCTGGATGAAACATGGATGAATAAAACCAAACTGAATGCCAGTGAAGCAAAAGAGAATAAGTAGTGAGAAATAACACAGCAATGCTTTCACCAAACGCGGAAGCATTGCTGTTGTTTTCTATGTTGCTATTCTTTTTTGCTGCTCCGGCATTCAAGTTGGCAAAATTTACTCATATTCCACCCTCCGCCGGTTTGCGCGATGGAGGTTCTTCGAAGACCAAAGCCTTGCTTTCCTTTGCTGACCTGGCATTCAACGCTGTTATACTTGTCCACGAAACATCCAGAGCCGGTTTTCGGAGGGGGTGCGGGGGAACCACTTTTGA
>CAZJUJ010000086.1:0-7089 GCA_964549135.1 uncultured Oscillospiraceae bacterium
AAAGCCTGTAAAAAAGGAGAGAAACCGGGGAATTATTGCGGGAGGACCGAAAACCGGGGAACGGGAAAGAACGGGGATTTTTTGCGGGAGGGTGCTTTTGACACAAAAGCAACCTCCCGCAATTATTTCCCCCGTTCCGTCTCCCCCCGGACTCAGCCGTTATCTGCGCCGCAGGGGAAGGCGGCGTCCACGCCGGCATCGGCATAAAGATCGGCGCCGGTGATGATGCGGGCCTGATCGGAGCAGAGGAAATAGACGGCGTTGGCGACATCCGCGAAGGTTGCCAGATCCTTGAGCGGCGCGCGGGCCAGGCGGACGGAATGCACCTCTTCGCTCAGCGAATCCCAGCGGGCGGTCTTGATGCTGCCGATGGCCAGATAATTCACGCGGATTTTGTACGGCCCCAGATCCACGGCAAAGGCCTTGGCCATGGTGGAGAGGGCGGCCTTGGAGGTGCAATAGCTGCTGCGCTGGGGCAGGGCGCGGCGCATGGTATTGCTGCCGCAGACAACCATTGCCCCCTGCACGCCCGCCTTGACCATGCGCCGGGCGGCCTCCCGCATGAGGACGAAATGCATAAATACATTCGTTTCGATGACCGCCTTCCATTCCGCAAACGGCACCGAAAGCAGATCATGGCCGATGCCCTGATTGGCCGCATTGGCCACCAGCGCCTCTACCTGATACCCCTGCCCCTCCAGCGCATCCAGAAGGGCCGCCGCCGCGTCTTCATCCGCCGCGGCATAGGCATAGCCCAGGGCCGTGATGCCGGGAAACTCCTGCATGAGCATTTGGGCGGCCTCCTCCGCACGGGCCGCGTCACGGCTGGTGACGCATACATCCCAGCCCTCCGATGCAAACTTCTGCGCAATGCCATATCCGGTGCCATTGGCCGCGCCTGTTACCAACATGATCCTTTTCATAAATTGCACTCCTTTTGTAAGTTGATGTTGTTTTTGCGGGAGGATCTTTTGCGTTAGAAGCGCCCTCACGCCCCCATGTAAATCATCGCGCTTTCCCCGCGCCCTCAGAAGTAGAATTCGCTCCGGGGCGGGCGGATATCGGTGAGCGCGCCGGTATAATGGCGCAGGGTATGGGGCTGGTAGGGGTGACGGAGGCATTCCTCCTCATTGATTTCCACGCCGATTCCGGGACGATCGGGGATCATGATGCAGCCGTCCTGGTAGGTCAGGGCTTCGTTTGTGACATCCTTGCGCCAGGGCACATCATTATACATGATTTCCAGAATCTCGAAATTCGGGCAGCAGGCAGCCAATTGCAGCGTGGCGGCATTGGCCACCGGGCCGGAGGGATTATGGGGCGCGAAGGGGATATAGCGGCTTTCGGCGTCGGCGGCCAGCTTTTTCAGCTCCATAATGCCGCCGGCGTGGGAGACATCGGGCTGGATATAATCGGCGGCGCGAAGTTCAAAGAGGCGCAGATAATCCCGGCGGCCATAGAGCCTTTCGCCCGCGGCGATGCGCACGGGGGATTGATCGCGCACGGCCCTGAGCGCCTCCAGATTATCGGGCGGCACGGGCTCCTCAAAGAACATGGGCTTGAAGGGGGCCAGCTCCCGGGCGATGGTAATGGCGGTGGGCACGTTGAAGCGGCCATGGCCCTCAATGAGCAGATCCACATCCGGGCCCACGGCCTGGCGTACCGCCTCCACGCAGCGCAGGGCGGCGCGCAGATCGGCCCCGGAAATATTCAGATAATTCTTGCCGAAGGGATCCCATTTCATGGCGGTTACGCCCCGCTGCACGGCAATTTTCGCCTTTTCGGCAAATTCCTCGGGGGTTTTGGCCCCGGCAAACCAGCCGTTGACATAGATGCGGGCCCGATCCCGGCATTTGCCGCCCAGCAGCTGATAAACGGGCACCTGCAGATGCTTGCCCAGAATATCCCAGAGCGCAATTTCCACGGCGGAAAGGGCGCTCATCAGCACCGGGCCGCCCCGCCAATAGGCATCCCGGTGAATATCATGGAAATGCCGCTCAATATCCAAGGGATTCTGGCCCACCAGATATTCCCGGATATGCTCCACCGCGCCCAGCAGCGCCTTTTCCTTGTATTCCAGGGTGGCTTCGCCCACGCCGTCAATGCCTTCATCGGTGTAGACCTTGATGAAGACCCAGTTGGTGCGGAAGCAATCCACCACAAAGGGCTTTACGTCAATAACCTTCATGATTCCATTCACCTTTCTTTCTATTATGCCCATCAGGCAAAGGCCGCAAAGCCTTCCTCCATCAGGATCAGCGGGGCATCGGAAAGGGGCAGATTTTTGAGCCAGCCGCCCTCCGCCAATTGATCCATGGCGGCGTTCAGGGCGTATACCCTGCCGTCCAGGGGATTGACCAGGCGCAAAGGTGCGGAAAAGCGGCAGCCGCTGAGGAAGCTGATGGTGCCCGTATAGGTTTCGGTCAGCAGCTGGGCGGGCCGCCAATAGCAGATCGCCTTTTTCCCCGCCCGTTCAAAGCAATAGATGGAAACGGGCAGGGCGCAATCCGTGCCGTTTACCCGCCGGGAGGGCAGCACCCGCCGGGAAATGGGCAGCCGGGCGGCCTTTACCTCCCCGGAGGAGAGCAGCGCGGCCAGATTCTGCAGCGCACGATAGGCCGACTTGGGCCTGTATTCGCCGGTGCAGCGGCCATCCGGGCCGAACTGGGCGCTGAGTACCCCGAAATAGCCGTAATCCTTATAGCTGGCCAGATCGCCCGCCTGGCCGTTCAGCGCCTCTGCCATATCCAGGGCGGTGAAATGGCAGGTAAAGGGCATGGGCAGATGCAGATCGATGATGCGATGGCGAAGCAGATATTTGGCCTGCTTTTCCTCCGTCCAGGCAAAGCCGTTCATGGCCCCTGCCCCCAGGGCGGAGGATTGGCCGCCGGATTCGCCTTGGAAAAGCGCAATGGAGGGATTGTATTCATCCAGCAGGGCGCGCATGGCGTAGTAATCCCGCTCGATTTCGCTTTCCTCGGGATTATAGCGATGATAGGAAAGGGCGTTGATTTCCCGGCCCATGCCCGCTTCCAGCGCCTCCCGCAGGTAGGGCAGATTGGCGTGGCATAATACGCCACCCACGGCGCAGATGCCGGGATCAACCGCATGCAGGGCCCGGGCCGTGCGGGCGGCAAAGGCGCCGTATTCCGCACCGCTTACCCCATGCTTCCAGCAATGCCGCCCATCGGGCTCATTCCAGATTTCGTAGGTATTCACCCGGCCCGCAAAATGCCGGGCGGTGGCGCGGACATAGCGCGCCCAGGCCTCCTGCTCCCGCTGGGTTTCAATGGGCGGCACGCCCACCGCGCCGAAATATTCCCGGGCGCCGGGGGTATAGAGGCTGTTCCCGTAGCAAAGATCCAGCCAGGGCGTCAGGCCCCGGGCGATGAGCGCATCCACGATGGCATCCAGCCAGGAAAAATCATAGACGCCCTCCTCCCTTTCCGTGCGCTGCCAGCCGGATTGCAAACGAATCCATTTGGCCCCGCTTTCGGCCAGATAATCATAGGCCGGGGTGGGATCGTATAAATCCCGATCCAGCTTCTCCAGCCCCAGCCCCAGCCTGGAATCCTGGATTTCCCCGCCGCTGCGGAGAATCAGCCGGCCTATTTCCTGTAAACGATCCATGATCATCCTCCTGTTTTTGCGAAAAATCATTTGGCCGGGATTGCGCCCGGCAGGAAACGCCTGGTATATTCGTCGGTCGGCGCTGGAATCCTGCAATTTTTTTTGAATTCAGCAGGAAAATTTGAAAAAATGCCGAATGTTATCCTGAAAATAAAGAATTTTTTTCGAAAAATAACTTTTTTGAAGCATTTTTTCGAAAAGAAACGGAAGAAAGAAGGAACTGTATCATGCTATTTGCCGTCGGTACCTATACTACGCTGGGCGGCCCGGGCGTGGCGCTGGTGGAGGCCCAGGGGGAGAAGCTGAAATTTCTTTGCGGCTCGGATCGGGTGATTGATCCCACCTGGGTGATGCAATCGCCGGGGCAGCCGGGGATTCTCTATGCGGCTGCGGCGGCGGATGGGAAAAAGACCGGGCAGGTGGCCAGCTTCCGCTGGGATCGGCAGGGGCTGACGCTTCTTTCCGCCCAGGAAACGGGCGGGCGGGCCTGCTGTCATTTGTGCGTGGATGCGGATGAAAGCCATCTTTATGCCGCCAATTATCTGGATGGCTCGGTTTCGGTATTTCCGCTGCAGGAGGGGAAGATTGCGCCCTGCTGCCAGTTCATTCGGCATGAAGCGCCCCTGGGCCCCAATCAGGCGCGGCAGGAATGCTCCCATGCGCATCAGTTTTCCTTCCGCCCCGGCACGCAGGAGGCCTTTGTCTGCAATCTGGGCACCGATCAGGTGGTGGTCTATGAGCGGAAGGAAAATGGGCTGCTGGAGAATCGGTATGTAATCCCTGCGCCTCAGCCCGGCATGGGCCCCCGGCATCTGATCTTTGACGGGCCGGATCGCTTCTATCTGGTGGGCGAAATGGAGGGCTGGGTTTCCGTTCATTCCTTCCGCCAGGGCGCATGGCAGTGCGATCAGCTGCTTTCCACCGTGCCTGCGGGCTATCAGGGCCCCGAAAACACCGCCGCCGCCATTCGCATGGATGCGGGGCATATCTATGTTTCCAATCGCGGCCAGGATAGCATTGCCGTTTTTGATCGGCTGGCGGATGGCCGCCTGGCGCTTAATCGCCATGTGGCGGTGCCCGGCTGCTTCCCCCGGGATTTCCGGCTCTGGGAAAATGGCTTCCTCCTCGCCCAGCAAAAGGCGGGCGGCGTGGCCTATATGACGGCCCAGGGCGTCGCCGGGGAGCAGCTGCCCATTGTCGGCGCAGTCTGCCTCTGCCCGCTTGCGGAGGAGTAACGGGAGACGGGGAAGGAACGGGGGGATATTATGCGGGGGAACCACTTTTGAGTCAAAAGTGGTTCCCCCGCGCCCCCTCCGAAAACCGGCTCTGGATGTTTCATGGAAGATCCCTGCCAAATTGAATGCCAGATCAGCAAAAAAGAAAAGCAATGAGAAAGACAGCAGCAATGCTTCCGCGTTTGGCGAGAACATTGCTGTTTTGCTCCTTACCACTTGTTTCCTTTTGCTTCACTGGCATTCAATCAGGTGAAAGAAATCCATGTTTCATCCAGAGGCGGTTTTCGGGAGGGCGCGGGAGGGGGGCTTTTGACGCAAAAGTCTCCTCCCGCAAAAATCCCATTTTCCTCCAAAAATCCCCGCCCTGTTTTCGTATAAAACGGGTTTATGCTGCGCATGCTGATCTGGAAGGGAGAAAGGGCATGCGCAGATTTTTTTGCATTCTTTTGCTGGGGGCGGCGGTGCTGCTGCCCGTTCAGGCCCGGGGGGAGGCATACATCCGCATTCTGGCCCAGGATGATTCGCTTGCGGCGCAGCGGGAAAAAATCCTGTTCAGGGATGTGCTGCTTTCCCGCTGCGCCGGGGAGGAAGCGCTTTTTGCGGCGCTTGCCGAAATGGAGGCGGCGGGGCTGCTGGAATGGGAGATACGTCCCTGGGCCCCGGCGGGGCATCCCCTGCGCCCGGCGGTATATATTGCCCTGGGGGAGGGGCGGGGGCGCAATTGGTGGGGCGTGCTTTTCCCGGATGCGCTGAAAATGGCGCAGCTTGGGGAGGCTGGCGGGGAGGGCGTGACCCTCTGCTATCCAATTTTTACATTTCTGTTTGGCTGGCTATGGGGCAAATGAATTGATTCTTTTTCCCCAGCATAGTATAATGAAAGGGAATTTTGACTACGAAAGGAGCGCGCCATGAAACGCACGCTGATTTTTTTCCTGCTTCTTTTGCTGCTTTCCTTTTCTGCCTCGGCTGAAACCCTGACCCTTTCCTTTATCGGCGATTGCTCCATTGGGGAAATGGCGGAATCCGTCGGCAAGGCGGGCAGCTATACCGCCACGGTGGATGCCCAGGGCTATGACTGGCCCTTTTCTCTGGTGCGGGAATATCTGGAGGCGGATGATTTCACCTTTGCCAACAGCGAGGTGGTGTTTACCCAGCGCAAAAGCCATGCGGATAAAAAGACCAATCTGAAGGCCGATCCCAAGTATGCCCAGGTGTATCTGCATTCCGGGGTGGATGCGGTGAACACCGCCAATAATCATGCCATGGATTTTTTTGATGCGGGTTATGTGGATTCCCTGGCCGCCCTGGATAGCTTTGGCATTCCGCATTTCGGCACGCTCTACCCCGGCACCAAGCGCGCCCAGGATCGCCTGGGCGTTTATGAGGTGAAGGGAATCAAGATCGGGGCCATGGGCTTTTCCTATCCCCAGGACAGCGATGTGAAAAAAATCGCCGAGCGGATCGAGCGCCTGCGGCAGGAGGGATGCGATTTGGTGATCGTGGCGCTGCACTGGGGAAGAGAAGTGCAGGATACGCCGCAGAGCTGGCAGTTTTCCTATGCCCGGCAGATTCTGGACGCCGGGGCGGATGTGATCTGGGGGCATCATCCCCATATCCTGCAGCAGGTGCAGTTCTATCAGGGCAAGCCCATCTTCTACAGCACCGGCAATTTCACCTTTGGCTCCATGAGCAATGTGGATCCCGATACCGGCATCTTCCAATTGCGGTATCAGCTGACCGAGGATGGGCCGCGCCTGGAGAATTTTACCGTGATCCCCTGCCGTACCCAGGGCAAGGGCGATTACCGCCCCTACCCACTCACCGATCCCGCCGAAAAGGAAGCAATGCTTAAAAAACTGATCTATAAAAAAACCGTGAACAATATGCAGAACCTGCCCGCCTCCTTTGCCCAGACCGGCTCCGTCGATCTGCTGAACGGCGAACTTGTGGAGTAACACAGGAACGGGGGAGAACGGGGATTTTTTGCGGGGGAACCACTTTTGAGTCAAAAGTGGTTCCCCGCACCCCTTCCGAAAACCGGCTCTGGATGATTCATGGGTGGATTCTGCCAAGATGAATGCCAGAGCAGCAAAGAAGACGAAGATTTTTTCGGGAGGATGCTTTTGCGTCAAAAGCACCCTCCCGAAAACCGGCTCTGGATGGAGCATGGGAGAATTTTGACAAGATGAATGACAGGGCATCAAAAAAGAAAAGAAACATTGAA
>CAZJUJ010000087.1:0-6837 GCA_964549135.1 uncultured Oscillospiraceae bacterium
TTTTGACGTGCAGGGTTTCGTTGGAAATGCTCGCGAGGTAGGACGCGAAGGCATCAGTGGCTGTGTAAAGATGGAAAGAAATCAGCAGCCGTGTGAAGATGGGGGAGAACGCCAGCGTCGGAGCCGAAAATATTAGTGATCATTATATCTTGAATGCGGCTGGTCGTTGTCCTGCGGGTCGGGCACAATTACACCTCCATGCAGGGCCATCCTGATCGTGATCTTCTGTGCATCCTCCTCGATGTTTTACAAGACACAATTTTCCATACCCAGCGCTGTTGTGATACAATCGTTTGCAGGCGAGGTATCCCTCAGGCTGTGGATTGCCGCGTTTTCATGTTACCTGTTCGGGCTTGCATTATCTTCACATTTTTACCATACCCAGCAGCGTTGCGATACAATCGTTCGCAGACAAGGTATCCTTCCAGACTGTGGATTGCTGCATTTTCATTTTACATGTTCGGGCTTACTTTATCTTCACTTTTTTACTCGCACCCAAATTGTATTATAGAGCAACAAATTTTCTTTTTCAGTATGCGTTATCTCAACATCATGGTTTAATACGGAATAACCTCAAAAGGCCCGGTAAGTCCATTCGTTTCCAGGTACAGGAGGAAACAGTCATCACAGGATTTACCGCCGCCGCCAGCCATCAGTTTTCTTGCGAGGTTCTTGTCGCCATCACAGAACGCAATGATGCTGGGTTCATACATCGTACCGTCATCTGCCTGAATCCGCTCCGCAAGAATCCACTGTCCGTTGCCATCCTTCGCCATGGTGATACGGGAAGGAATCCAGGAACCGCTGACATTCTGATACTTGTTTCCATCATACAGGGCATATTCATTTTCAGCTACCGAAGCCCAGAGGATCAGCTTATCCTCTGTTTCACGCACTTTATGGACATCCAGCGTAACAATAACGCAGGTCTTTGTACTGTCTACATCGCGCCGCCCGCCCCAACCAGCACGTTCTTCATCAAAATGCGCAATCAACGCCTGTGTCACCAGCCGGTAGGTTGGATCTTCTTCATAGATGCCAGCATCAACCGGCGGCAGATCGTTCTGATTGGATAGCGTCAGCGCATCATACCAGGCGCATCCTTCCGAAGGATCAACAGGCGTTGCATCCAGTTTGCCGAGCATTCGTGATGCAGCAATGGCACGGAGACTGTTCAACTGATCATTCCCATCGTGCGCGGCCAACTGTGCAAGCAGGACGCTCAGCCATTGCTCGCCCTTCGATTCCAGCGCAAAAGTACCATTGCTGATAACCGCATCAATATTCCTTTGCCCAAGTTCTCCGTTATAGCCCACATGCAGGTGTTCCTCCGGTGAACGGCCATTCTGCACGTCTGCCAGCAATCCAAAGTAGTAATCAAGGAACAGCGCCAAATCATCATCACAGATGCCTTCAAAATCCCAATTCATTTCATACAGATAGAATCCGCTGCCCAGGAGGAAATATGCTGCTGTTCCGCCGTTTTCAAGCGTAAAGTAGATATACCTGTGGCCAAAGGCACCATGATGCAAACCTGAGAGATGCCCCTTGATGCCGGTATTTTTAAAATACTGAACCACCTGCATTAGATCTGGATCATTCTGATAAGGGATTTTGTCCTGTGTCAGAGACGATGAGGGGACAAACCCGCGAATCGGCGGCGCATCAATATAGGCCCAGTCTCCAACCTCAAGCAGCACCTGTACATCTGTCTCGGCTGGAAGTGTTGCCACACTGATCTGGCTGTGAAAGGGATCGTCCGTCACAGAAACCTTTTGAATGGTATGGGCATACCCCCATTGCCAGGGCAGCTGCTGCCACACAGAAACAGAATCCGGCAGGTCGGATACTCGCACCCAGCCAAAGCGATGCCTGCCTTCGCTGATTTCATACTCAATGAGAACAGCGCTTCCCGGCGAACCATGTTCATCGAGAACAGCGCCCGATTCCACGCCATACACCCGAATCCAATCGTTTGTACTGACCGCAGCTTTGCCGTCTGCCATCCGATCATAGCCATATCCAGGGCCATAGTACACAGGATATTTTTCATTCTTCGGGAAAACAATCCCCTCAATTGGCGTCAGAAATGCTGCATCCTCTGCGGATGCGCAGGCACACATGCATGCAAGGCACACAAGCAGCAATAAGATACAGATTCGCTTCATCGTATGATTCTCCTGCTATATTACTGTATCGTCTCCAGAAAACTGTGCCAGATATAGCCGGTCAAAGTAGTGCGCCCGGTATCGAGTTCATCCTGAGAAAGCGTGTGATGCTCGCCCAAGCTGTACAGCACCCTGACCCAGCCGTTTTCAGGGCCGCAGGCATCCACAAGGACGGTCACATTTTCTCCCGCATTGATCTTCGCCAGCGACGGGGAAGCCTTGCTATCCTGCTTTCGCAGGTTGACCCAATCCACATTGGCAACCCGCATTCTTTTTTTATCAGACCCGCTCAAAGCCGCTTCATGGGCTGCTTTTCTCCGCTCTGTGGATGCACCAGTACCGTCCTGACCATAATACCAGTCTTCCGGATACTGCTCGTCCCACAGAATTTGAAGCGGGGTCATGGATTCTATCATTGTTTCACCAATCAAGCCATCGCCAGCACGATAGACATCCCAGATATACTTTGGCTCCAGATAATAAGGGCCGTCAAACATATAGAAGATTTCTCTTCGATAATAGAAGCCATCCGGATCAGAGGACAGCAGCATCTTCTGTTCCGGAAATAATTCCGGGTTGCAAAGCGCAATCTGCACGGCCTCATCAGAAAAGCGTGCTTCTTCACGCAGCCATACGCAATCATGATAGACAGGACGGAACTGCTTCGCCTCCACATCCCAGAGAGAAAAAGCATAGTAAACATTCTGAGCGCCGGCTGCCGAAAGCAGCATCAGATCATTATAGCCATCAAAGTTCAGGTCTTTTGCCATGAGTAACGCCGCCGCGCCATCGTGTTCAGGGGATTCGTTGGAGAGATAGGGGAAGGATTGAAGCCGCTCGCCATTCTCAGAGAAAACCTCAACAAGCAGAATGTTATCCGAAGATAAATCGGCGGTATCCTCCCCGGTATCCGTTATCCGAATGATGGATGGCGGTAAAGCATCATTGATGCGGATCGTTTTTTCATAGGCAGCAGATGTGCTTTCGGCGTTGGCTGCGCCGAACATGGCAAGACAGAGCATGAGTAAAGCCATGAATGATTTCTTCATCGGGATTCTCCTTCGCGCAAAGCATTCCTTGCAGGTTTGTCAATAGTATAACGGATAAAGGCACAATTTTCCTGCATGAAACAGAAAAAACGCAGCCATATTCCGTGGCTGCGCAATGCGCGGCTCTTATGCAATGGGGCGGCGATGCTCGGCGTGGTAGAATGCGAATCGCTTAAAATATGGCAGTTTCTGTTCCGTGATTCGACAGGATTCGACAGCCTTATCTCCGGCGATTCGTTTCCCGTGCCATAATTCGACAATTTTCGACACACGGTTTAATTCAAAGGGGTCGGTTCTATGCTTGTTCCTGATCTGCCTTGCTTTTTTTGGCAGATTCGCCGTCCGTATCAACGTTCGAATCGGTTTGCTTTCAATGCTGCGACAAGATTCGACAAGAATCGACATGCTTCGTCATTCTCATCTGCAGTCAAAACATTGGATGATATGCCGGGCGCTTCCGCTGCATCCTTTTGATGCGGACGGGAGGCGCATCCTCACGCGGAAAAAATCTGCCCGGCGCAGGGCTTGCCGCTTTGCAAAGCCGGGCGCGGTTGACGGGGGAGATGCTTTCATGATATGATGAAAAGGCCGGATGGGGCGTGGGCAGGGGCGAAGCCAGCCGGGAAATACGGGGGAAGCGGCGCGGGTATTGGCGCGGCATCTGGGCGGCGCTGCGAGAGATTGGCTGCCCGGGAAAAATGGCGGCGCGCCCGGCGGGAAGGAGATCACATGAACAGACGGGCAATTGAGGATATGACGCGATACATTTTTATGGAGGATCAGCCACAGGCAAGCGATATAATTTTCATTCCGGGGACGGCAAAATCCGGCACGACCGAGCGGGCGGCGGAATTATACCGCCTGGGCTATGCGCCCTATGTGATGCCCTCCGGGCGCTTTTCCTATGCGCTGGGGCGCTTTGCGGCGGAGAAAATGGATAATCCCCGGTACTTTGGGGAATATGAAACGGAATTTGAATATATGAAGCACATCCTCATGGAAAATGGCGTGCCTGAAAGCGCCATCCTGCGGGAGGATCGGGCCACCAACACGGTGCAGAACGGCCAGTTTTCCGCTGAGGCCGCGGCGGCGCGGGGGCTGACGGTGAAACGGGCCATCATTTCCTGCAAGGCGTTTCATGCCCGGCGGGCGTTTCTTTCCTACGCCTGCTTCCTCCCGGAGGCCGAATGGCTGATGGTGCCCACGAAAAGCCCGGGCATGGGCCGGGATGACTGGTATCAATCGGAAAAGGGATACCGGCTGGTATTGCAGGAAATCGAAAAATGCGGGGCGTATTTTCAGTCCATGGGCGCGTATATCCGATAAAAAAGCGGGCCGGGGAGCGATGCCTGGGCAGACGGGCTGCCGCAGGAATAAAGAAAAAAGCCGGCTCTTTCCTGTCTCTTGGGACAGGACGGGGCCGGCTTTTGCAAGCGAGGGATGCGGCGGGATCAGCCCTCCGCCGCCTGCTGGGCGGGCAGATCACGCCGGGGCGCAAGCTGGATTTCCTGGACATGGCGCTCATCTGCTTCCAGGATGGTAATTTCCCATTGCCCGGCCAGGAAAACCTCCCCGGCGGTGGGGACGCGCTCGGCAAGCTGCATGACGAAGCCGCCCACGGTGGTGGAATCGGCATCCTCGCCCAGGCCGAAACGCTCGGTCAATTCCTCCAGGGGCGCGCTGCCCAGCACCTTCCATGCGCCGCCGGCCGTTTCCTCCATGGATACCTCCACCTCGTCGTGTTCATCCCAGATTTCGCCTACCAGCTCCTCCAGAATATCCTCCATGGTGATGATGCCCACCGTGCCGCCGTATTCATCCACGACCACGGCCATCTGGCATTTATTTTTTTGCAGCAAACGCATCAGATTGCTGATCTTCTGGGTTTCGCCCACGAAAACGGGGGTTTTCATGATTTCTTGCAGGGAAAGCGTGCCCGCATGATACTGGCGGAAGAAATCCTTCTGATGCAGCACGCCCACGATATGATCCAGCGTTTCCTCAAAGACCGGCAAACGGGAATAGCCGCTTTCCTCAAATTCCCGGGCAATTTCCTCCGCCGTGGCATCCAGTGCCACGCCTACCACCCGCACCCGGGGGGTGAGGATATCCTCCGCCGCCTGATCATGGAATTCAATGGCGCTTTTGAGCAGCTCCGATTCCTCGGCGTTCATGCCGCCCTCCTGCTCGGCCTCCTCCACGATGGTCAGCAATTCATCGGAGGTCACCTTATGATCGCTTTGGATTTTCAGCAGGCCGGAAAGAAAATGCTTCCATTTGGCAAAGAGCCAGTTGGCGGGATGGAAGATGGTGGTTAGCACCTGCAATACCGGCGTAACGGCCATGGCAAAGGCCTCCGGCATCTCTTTGGCCAGGGATTTGGGGGATACCTCGCCAAAGATCAGCACGATGACCGTGGTGACGGCAGTGGACAGGGAAACGCCTGCGCTGCCAATCAGCCCCACAAAGAAGACCGTGGCAACGGAGGCCAGGGAAATATTGACGATATTATTGCCGATCAGCAGCGTGGAAAGCAGATTATCATATTGCTCCGCCAGACGCAGGGCCCTTTCAGCTGCGCGGTTTCCGTGATCGGCAAGATTCTTGAGCCGCGTTTTATTCAGGGATGAAAAGGCCGTTTCGGTGGCGGAAAAGAACGCGGAAAGCGCCAGCAGCACCAGCATGAGAATGATTTGCATCGGGTTACCGTCCATGAATGAATGCTTCCTCCTTTAAATGAAAACACCAAAAGGCATGCCCGCATTTCTTCTTGCGGCATGCCCGACGGAGCAGGGCCTGCGTATGGGGATTTCCTCCTGGCTCATGGCATGACTGCCGTCCTGGTCGCCCTCCACAGGGAGAACACGCTCCTTTCAGCATTTGGGGTGAATACAAAGCGTAGTATAGCAGGGAATCAGGCATTCGTCAACAGCAAAATTGAAATGATCATAATATGATTAAAAACGCGCAAACGATGAAAAAGAATGCGCGAAAGCACGCGAATCATGAAATGATATGACATATACTGACGACTTCCCCCGAACGTATTGACTTTGATTTTGGGGCATGCTATAATACCGCAATCAGAAAACGGCAGGGCATTTCATGGCGGAATGGCTGCCTTCTGATACATCAAGGAGGAAAAACATGGGAAAATATTTTGGCACCGATGGCTTCCGGGGGGAGGCCAATGTCACGCTTACGGTGGAGCATGCCTTCAAGGTGGGCCGGTATATCGGCTATTATTACGGGCGCGGGCATAAGGCCCGGGTGGTGATTGGCAAGGATACCCGCCTTTCCAGCTATATGTTTGAATATGCGCTGGCGGCGGGGCTGACCGCTTCGGGGGCGGATGTGTATCTTCTGCATGTGACCACCACGCCCTCGGTGGCCTATGTGATCCGCAGCGAGGGCTTTGACTGCGGCGTGATGATTTCCGCCAGCCATAATCCCTTTTATGATAACGGCCTGAAGCTGATGAACGGCAACGGCGAAAAAATGGCGGATGAAGTGACCGAGCTGGTGGAAAAATATATTGACGGCCTGCTGCCCGAGGCCCCCTATGCAACCGGGGCCCAGATCGGCCGCACGGTTGATTACGCCGCCGGGCGCAAACGCTA
>CAZJUJ010000088.1:0-6628 GCA_964549135.1 uncultured Oscillospiraceae bacterium
GTCAAAAGTGGTTCCCCCGCACCCCCTCCGAAAACCGGCTCTGGATGGTTCATGGGAGGTTCCTGCCAAATTGAATGCCAGATCAGCAAAAAAGAAAAGCAACATAGAAAACAACAGCAATGCCTTCGCGTTTGGTGCGGGCATTGCTGTTTTCTTCCTTCCAACTATTTCTCTTTTGCTTCGCTGGCATTCAACCCGGTTAGGATAACCAGCACTGCCTTCACGTTTTGCGAGGGCATTGCTATTTTATTCCCTACCACGCTTTCCCTTTTGCTTCACTGGCATCCAACCTGGTTAGGATAACCAGCACCGCCTTTATGTTTGGTGCGGACATAGTTGTTTCGTCCCTTATAACTATTTTCCTGTTGCTTCACTGGCATCCAATCCGGTTTATTTCTTTTGTTTCATCCAGAGGTGGTTTTCGGGAGGGTGCGGGAGGGTGCTTTTGACGCAAAAGCATCCTCCCGCAATATTTTCCCCGTTCCCCGTTCCCCGTTCCCCGTTCCCCCGTCCCCCGGTCATTCCACCGTGACGGATTTGGCCAGGTTCCGGGGCTTATCCACATCCCGGCCCTGGGCCACGGCCATATGATAGGCCAGCAATTGCATTGGCAGCATAACCAGCAGGGGCAGCAGCAGCGGCTCGGTATCCGGCACCGTCCAGACCCGGTCCGCCTCCCTTTTCGCCCGTTCCGCAAAGGCTGCCGGGCAGACGCAGATGGTTTCCGCACCCCGGGCTTTTGTCTCCCGCAGATTGGAGAGGGTCTTTTCCAATAACGCCTCCTGGGTGCAGAGGGCAAACGCCGGCGTGCCCTTTTCGATCAGCGCAATGGCCCCATGCTTGAGTTCCCCTGCCGCATAGGCCTCGCAGGGCAGATAGGATACCTCCTTGAGCTTCAGCGCCGCCTCCATGGCCAGGGCATAATCCACCCCCCGGCCGATAAAAAACATCAGCCGCTCATTCATATGCCCATCGCAGAATTGCTGGATCGGGGTCTGCTGGCGGAGAACGGCCTCCATTTTTTCGGGCAAGCGGCGTATTTCCGCCAGGATTTCCTCCAGCCGCTCCCGGGAAAGCGCGCCGTTTTTCCTGCCCTGATCCATCGCCAGCAATAAAAGCGTTTCCACCTGGGTGATATACGCCTTGGTGCTGGCCACGGCGATTTCGGGGCCGGCATAGGTCAGCAGCGTGGTTTTTACGCTGCGATCCAGGGTGCTGCCCACCGTATTGGTCAGCGCCGCCGTATGCAGCCCCCTTTCCCCCGCCTTTTGCAGGGCGGCCAGGGTATCCGCCGTTTCGCCGCTCTGGCTGATGGCCATCACGGCCCCCTCCGGCTGGGCAAAAAGCCGCCGGTAGCGATATTCGCTGGCGATATGCGCCCGGCTTTCAATGCCCGCCAGCTGCTCCAGATAATGCGCCCCCACGCACCCGGCATGATAGGCCGTGCCGCAGGCAATGAAATCCAGCCGCTGAACGGCCCCGGGCAGCATTTCCCGCAGGCCCTCACGGCCCGTATAGGCCGAAAGCGTGCCCCGTACCGCCTGGGGCTGTTCCATGATTTCCTTGAGCATGAAATGGGCATAGCCGCCCTTTTCCGCCGCCGCTGCATCCCAGGCGATATGATAGGGCGCGGGCTTTTTCACCCCGCCCAGCGCATCATATACCTGAACGCCCTCCCGCCGCAAAACGGCGATTTCCTTATCCTCCAGAAACAGCATCTCCCGGGTATAGGGCAAAAGCGCGGGAATATCCGAGGCCAGCAGCATTTCCCCCTGCCCAATGCCCACCACCAGCGGGCTGCCCAGCCGCACGCAATAGAGCTGATCCGGCTCGCCCCCGCAAAGCACCGCCAGGGCATAGCTGCCCTCCAGATAGCCCATGGCCTCCCGAAGGGCCTTCAGC
The DNA here is from genome assembly GCA_964549135.1 of uncultured Oscillospiraceae bacterium. Lineage (GTDB taxonomy): Bacteria > Bacillota > Clostridia > Christensenellales > Aristaeellaceae > RUG563. The sequence continues at coordinate 1,903 of CAZJUJ010000088.1, forward strand.
ATATCCCCGCGATACAGAAAATGCAGCAGATGAACGATGACCTCGGTATCCGTCTGGCTGACAAAGCGGCAGCCCTGCTTTTCCAGAAAGCCCCGCAGCTGGGCATGATTTTCAATAATGCCGTTATGCACCAGGGCAATGCTGCCCTTCACATCCTGATGAGGATGGGCGTTGAGAGCGCTGGGCTCGCCATGGGTGGCCCAGCGGGTATGGCCGATGCCTATCTTCCCGGTAAGGGGATGGGCTCGGGTCAGCCCCTCCAGTTCGGCAATGCGCCCGGCGCATTTCCTTACTGCCACCTGCGCATCCTCCATAACGGCAATGCCCGCGCTGTCATACCCCCGGTATTCCAGCCGCCTGAGCCCATCCAGCAAGATTTCCTGGCATTCCCGGCCCCCGATATAGCCCACAATTCCGCACATAGGCCCTCCATCATTGCAAAATAATTTTTCATACAATCATTTTTAATTATTTTATGATTGTTTGAATCTATTTTATGCTCATTTCGAGGATTTGTCAATCAGCTCCGCCGAAAAATCCACCGGCCGCTGCCGGGCAAGCATCATGACGCAAATGCGGCCCGTTTCCCCTTCAAAATGCACAGCCGCCCCGGCCCGGCCAATGCGCTCACCGGCGGAAACGCGCTGCCCCGGCTGTACCAGGCATTCCGCCAGCCCGGCATAGCGGCAGCACCGCCCATCCGCCTGCAGGATTTCCACCGTTTCGCCGCAGGAAAGGATGGTGCCCTCCGCCATGGCGAGGATGCTCTCCCCTTCTTCCGCCGCAAAATCCACGCCGGGATGGCTATGCCACAGGGAAAAAGCGGGAAAATAGACCGCCTCCGCCGAAAATCCCCGCAAAATCTCTCCCGCCGCCGGCCAGAGCAGTCCTGCCGCCGGGGGCTGGGTTTCCGCGCCCAGGCGCTGGCTCAGATCCGAATGCGCCCGGGCATCGGCGCGGGCATTCTCCTGCCGCGTCCACAGCGCCGAAAGCAGCACCACCCCGGCGCACAGCAGCGCCAGAAAATAATGGCCCCAGGTATCCATCATCCGCCGCAGCTTTTTCCGCATGCATCATGCCTCCCCGGGATAGTATTTCCCATTTTCTCCTTCTCATCAGCAAAATGCGCATAAAAAAAGCGCCCCGCCGAAAAAACGGCAGGGCTGCCCTTGCATCCCCTCAGTAGCCCGGAATATTTTCAAAGAAATCATTCTTTTCCGCATCCAGGCCCACCGTGGTATAGGCCAGGCCGAAGCGATAGCAGCTATACTGGCTCTCCCGGGGCTCCACGGCAAAGTATTCGTATTTGCCGGTTTCCTTATTCTTCTGGCCCTGATCATGCTGGGAAAAATGCCAGGCATAGGCATCCTTGGCCACCTCAAAGCCGGTGCGGCCATCCAGGGCGGCAAGGGGCTGATCCCAATCCATTTCGATCTGATTTTCCTTATACAGATGCAGATACAGCTTTTTTACCTCCCAAACGCCATATGCCTTGACGCTGTCGGTAAATTTCTCCGGATTGGCGGCGGTTTTCACGCAATTGAGCATGGCATCTGCGCATACCCGATGCGCGCCATGGCCATATTCGCCGTTGACATCATGGGTGACCACCACCTCGGGCTGATACTGGCGGATCAGCCCCACCAGATATTTATTGGTGGCGGATTTGCCCCAGGCCTCATAGCCCTTATCCAGCTTGGTGGAATATTTATCCCAGAAATCGCCGATCACGGGATAGGTTCTCACGCCGCATTCCCACAGGCCGTTGAGCAATTCGCTGCGCCGCTCCATCATATTGCAGGTCATGTAGGCCACCACCACATTCATGCCCTTTTCCCCGGCGTAATAGGGAATGGTGCCGCCGAAGAAAAGCACCTCGTCATCCGGATGGGCGGAAAGCACCAAAAGATCGGCCTTTTCCGGGGCGGGCTGCCAGAACTGCACGGTATCGGGCAATTCACCCTCGCCATAGATAAAGATTTCGCCGATGCAGAGGGTGGTCTGCTTGGTGGTATTGGGCATAACGCGGATGACGCTCTCCCCCTCCAGGGGCGCAAATTCATGGGCGTAGAGGCCCTCGCTCTCATAGACCGTCACCCAATCGCCGCCGTGCTTGGCCTCCACCTTCCAGGGGGTCACCTTATCGCCAAAGCAGACGTACACGCCGTACATGGGGGTATCCTTGGGGGCCTCCACCGTTACGGAGGGATTTTTCATTTTGTTGCTTAGATAGATGGTGTGCCAATCCCGATCGCAGATCCGATCCAGGGTTTTGTATTTGCCGGGGGAAAGCGTGATGGTGCATTGGGCGGTCAGATCCGCCGCCTCCCCCTCCTTCTCTGCGCAGGCGGGCAGCGCCAGCAGAAGCAGCAGCAGCGCCGCAGATAACAACAAAGCTTTTTTCATGGCAGTTTCCTCCTGATCGATGGGCTGTATTTTCCATTTATCCAAACGAAGACAGGCCGCCCGATCATCCCATCATCCAGCAAAAAAGCCTGCCGCACCTTCAAAGCGGCGCGGCAGGCATGGAAAACAGGCTTATTCGGCGTCGGCAGGGGCTTCCTCAGCAGCCAGCTCTTCGCCGGGGATTTCCATATTCTCGCCTTCCACAAAGGCTTCGTCAGCCAGCGCTTCCCGCACGCTCAGGCTGATGCGCTTGGCCTCGGGATCCACAGCCAGTACCTTCACCCGCACGGGCTGGCCAACGGTCAGCACGTCTTCCACCTTGGCAACGCGGGTCAGGGCGCACTGGGAGATATGCACCAGGCCATCCACGCCGGGCTCCAGCTCCACAAAGGCGCCGAAGGGACGGATGCGGACAACATTGCGCTCCAGAATCACGCCGACGGGATACTTTTCTTCGATGTTATCCCAGGGCTTGGGCTGCAGCTGCTTGTAGCCCAGCTGGATGCGTTCCCGTTCCTTATCCAGGGAAAGGATCTTCACCTCAACCTCCTGGTTGACGGAAAGAACCTCGCTGGGATGGCCAACCCGGCTCCAGGCCAGATCGGTGATGTGGATCAGGCCATCCACGCCGCCCAGATCAACGAAAGCACCGAAATCGGCAAAGCGGCGAACGATACCGGTCACCACAGCGCCCTCTTCCAGCTTCTCCCAGGCAGCGGCCTTCTTGGCGGCAGCTTCTTCGGCAATGACCTGCTTGCGGCTGGCCACGATGCGCTTCTTCTGCTTATCGACATCAATGATCTTCAGCTTCATTTCCTGGCCCACGAACTGACCGATCTTTTCCACATAGCGCTGGGCCAGCTGGGAAGCGGGCACGAAGGCGCGCACGCCGCCCTCGACGGTGGCCAGCAGGCCGCCCTTGACGGCTTCCTTGCCCACGGCGTCGATGTATTCATTGTTTTCATACTTTTCCATCAGCGCTTCCCAAGCCTTGCGGTTGACGATATTGCGCTGAGAGAGCAGGACGTTGCCTTCGCCGTCATTGACCTTGACGACCTCAACCTCGATTTCGTCGCCCATTTTGACGTCCTTGTCCACCAGATCGGCGCGCTTGATGAGCCCGTCGGACTTGTAGCCGATGTTGACGCAGACTTCATCCTCGGTGATCTGCACCACGGTGCCAGTGACCGTCTGGCCGGTGCGGATACGAACCACAGTCTTTTCAATGTCTTCCATGGTGAGCATGTTTTCATTGCTGACGGGTTCAAGCTGGGTTTCCTGGTCGATGTGTTCCATGTCGTTCATGCGTGTGACAACCTCCTTAAATGACCAATCCGGTGTGGATGCGCCGGCGGCTATTCCTATGTATTCCGTGTGGATATTTGCAAAGTGAGGCGGTATCTCCGCCGCACGTTCCACCAAACAGGTGCGGGGGCAGATGGAGCGGCACAGCTCATAGAGCTTGCGGGTATTGGCGCTGCTTTTTCCGCCAACCACCACCATGGCATCCGCCGCCGCAGCCAATTCCCGGGCCTCGGCCTGCCTGAGCCTTGTGGCGGGGCAGATGGTACATTCCGCCCGAAGAAAGGGGATTTTCTCCTTAAGCAGCGCAATGATCCTTTCCCATTCCCCCAAAGGGAAGGTGGTCTGGGCTACGGCCAGCGCCCTTTCCATGGGCGGCAGCCTCTCCGCCCCGGCGGCATCCTGCACAATATGGCATTCGCCCCGGCACCACCCGGCCGTGCCCTGCACCTCCGGATGCTCCGGCGCGCCAATCAGCACCACCGGGATTCCCTCTTCCCCACTCTTGCGCACAATATGATGCAGCGCCCGCACAAACGTGCAGGTGCAATCCCGCACCATCAGGCCCCGGGCCCAGCATGCCTCCTCAACCTCAGGGGCAACGCCATGGCTGCGCAGAAGGATGATTCCCTCCGGGGCATCCTCCACCCGTTCTACCGGCTGAACCCCCGCCCTCCGCAGCGTCTCTACCGCCTCCGGATTGTGGATCAGTTCACCCAGCGAGGAGCACGGAATGCCTTTCTCCCGGGCCTCTTCCGCCGCCTGAAACGCGGTTTCCATGGCCTTCCTCACACCGGCACAGTAACCGGCATAGCGCGCAATGGCATACGGCATACACATACCACCCCGAAGTACGAGCGAATAAGAAGAGTTTCGCCGCGCTTCCTGTTTTTCCTGCTGGAAAATGAAAAAAATTAAAATTTTTTTCCATTTGCCTGGGAGACGGGGAAAACGGGGTAAATAATTGCGGGAGGATGCTTTTGTGTCAAAAGCACCCTCCCGCACCCTCCCGAAAACC
>CAZJUJ010000089.1:0-6618 GCA_964549135.1 uncultured Oscillospiraceae bacterium
AAGACCTTTGGCATGATGTTCAATCAGCGCACCAACTGCGTCTATCGCAAGCTGAAGGAAATGCTGGAGCAGGGCGAGCTGGGCCAGATCAAGCGCGTATCCTGGCTGATCACCGATTGGTATCGCACCCAGAATTATTATGATTCCGGCGCCTGGCGCGCCACCTGGGCCGGTGAGGGCGGCGGCGTGCTGATGAATCAGTGCCCCCATCAGCTGGATCTGCTGACCTGGCTCTGCGGCCAGCCCAAGACCGTCCGCGCCTTCTGCCATAACGGCAAATGGCATGATATCGAGGTAGAGGACGATGTGACCTGCTACATGGAATTTGAAAACGGCGCTACCGGCGTTTTCGTTACCACCACCGGCGATGCCCCCGGCACCAACCGCCTGGAAATCAGCGGCACCAAGGGCAAGATCGTCTGCGAAAACAACAAGCTGATCTTTGATAAGCTGGAAATCGATGAGCGGCAGTGGTGCGTCACCTGCGAAGGCGGCTTCGAAAAGCCCCCCATGCAGACCATCGAGGTGGAAACCGACGGTGAAAATATTCAGCATCCCGCCGTACTCAATGCCTTTGCCGGGAATATCCTGCGGGGCGAAAAGCTGGTGGCCGATGGCCGGGAGGGCATTAACGGCCTGATGCTGGCCAATGCCATGTTCCTTTCCTCCTGGACGAATGAAACCGTCTCCCTGCCCATTGACGAAAAGAAATATTACGAGCTGCTGATGGAAAAATGCAAGACCTCCCGGCACAAGGAAGAATCCGATAAAACCTTCTCTACGGAGGGCAGCTACTAAGCAGAAAGGATGCATTCCCATGTATCGTGTTGGCATTATTGGCTGCGGCGGCATTGCGCAGGTGCATGCTGCCGCCCTCCGGCAGCTGCCTGAGATCAGTCTCATCGCCTGTGCCGATATCCGCAGGGAGCGGGCAGACGCCATGGCGGAAAAATATGGCTGCCGCGCCTATTCCTCGCTGGAGGATTTGCTGGCTCAGGAAACGGTGGATGTGCTGCATCTCTGCACGCCCCATTATCTGCATGCGTCCATGGCGCTGGCAGCCGCGAAAAAGGGCATTGCCGTCTTTTCGGAAAAGCCGCCGGTGATCAATTGGCAGCAGTGGGATTTGCTTAAGCAGGCCGCAGCCCTGGCGCCGCTGGGCATTTGCTTCCAGAACCGATACAACCCCAACGTGCGGGAGACCGAAAGAATCATTGCCTCCGGCGAATACGGCACGCTCAAGGGCGGCCGGGCCTTTGTGACCTGGCATCGCGAAGCGCCCTATTATCATGACAGCGGCTGGCGCGGCACCTGGGAAACCGAGGGCGGCGGCGCGCTGATCAATCAATCCATTCATACGCTGGATCTGCTGGTGCGCCTGATGGGCAAGGCAGATGCGGTGGATTGCTATATGGCCAATCGCCATCTGAAGGGCGCCATTGAGGTGGAGGATACGGTGGATGCCTATCTGACGCTGGGCGGCAAGCCGGCCCTCTTCTATGCCACCACGGCCTATACCGATGATGCGCCGGTGCAGATCGAATTGCATCTGGAAAAGGCATCCCTGCAGCTGCTGGGCACCGATCGGCTGGAAATCCGCACCCGGGAGGGTATCCAGGTGAAGACCTTCCAGGGCGATGAAGCCCTGGGCAAGGGCTATTGGGGCAATGGGCATATCGCTTGTATCGCCGATTTCTATGATAGCCTTACCCAGAAACGGCCTTACCAGAATGATCTGGCCTCTGTGGCAAATACCGTCGATGCCATGCTCCGCATGTATGAGCAGGGCAGAAAAACCCTGGCCTGAGGGGAGACGAGAAACGGGGAAATAATTGCGGGAGGGTACTTTTGCGTCAAAAGCACCCTCCCGCACCCTCCCGAAAACCGGCTCTGGATGTTTCATGGCAGGTTCTTGCCAAATTGAATGCCAGATCAGCAAAAAAGAATAGGGAATTGAAAAATAACAGCAATGCTTTCGTCAAGCGCGGAAACATTGCTATTTTCTTCTCTGCCGCTGTTCCTTTGTGCTGATCTGGCATTTATTTTAGGAATGAAATAAAACAGCAATGCTCTTGCCAAAACGAGGAAGCATTGCTGTTTTGCTTTTTACTACTTGTTACCTTTTGCTTCACTGGCATCCAATCTGTTTTTTCTTTTTGTTTCATCCAGAGTTTGTTTTCGGGAGGGTGCGGGGTGCTTTTGACTGAAAAGTCTTCGCCTTTTTGCTGATCTGGCATTCAATCTGGCATGAACCTGCCACGAAACATCCAGAGTTGGTTTTCGGGAGGGTGCGGGAGGGTGCTTTTGACGCAAAAGCATCCTCCCGCAATAATTTCCCCCATTCCTTTCCCTGTTCCTGGTTTTCGGAAGGGGAGCGGGGGAACCACTTTTGACATCAAAAGTGGTTCCCCCGCAAAATAATCCCCGTATCCCATCCCCGGTTATTTCAGGAACCAGGACATCATATAGCCGGTGGTATTGCCATAGCGCACCTGCGTCCATTCATCGCCGGGGGTGAGGACGGTGACGGAAGCGCCGGAATACACCCGCTGATAGACCGTGCCGGTTTCCTTACTGGGGGCGGAGCGAAGGTTCACATAGGTATTGCCGTTCTGGACGGTTTTGGTAGGGGAGGAGGGGAGGCCATAGAGGGAGAGATACTTGGTCATCATATAGCCGATATTGCCGGTGGCGCTGCCATAGACCTTGCACCAGGTTTCGCCCTGCTCAATGACCTCAAAGCGGATGCCGTTGCGATACTGGGCGATGACCTTAGCGGTGGTGGAGGGCTGGGCGCGGAGATTAAGATACTGGGTAGCCTTGGGGTTATTGACGATGGCATAGCCCTGGGTCTGGGGCCGATCGGGGGTATTGCCGCCGGGGGCAGTGCCGCCGATGGTGGTGCCGCCGGTCGCAGTGCCGCTGCTGCCTGCGGTCAGGAAGGTTACATCCATGTAGCCCTCCACGCCGTTAACGGCCACCTTCCAGAAATAATTGCCCTTCAGCAGCACGGATACCTGCCGCCCGTTGGCCACCTGCTGGCGGATGGAGGCGGTATGGCTGGGGCCGCTGCGGAGATTCAGCTTGCCGCCGTTAAAGGTGCGCACGGTGGCAAATTCCGAAGCGCTGCCGTAAATGCTGACGAATTCCTCCCGGAAATAGCCCGTATTGCCATCCGTCATCAGCACCTGATACCAGCCATTGGAATAGGAGAGGACGGAGAAGGCCGCGCCGTTATAATAGATGCCCTGCACCGGCGCGGAATAGCTGGGATAGACGCGCAGATTGAGGAACTGGGTGGCCTTGGGGTTGGAGACAATGCCGGTGGTGCCGCCGGAGGTATTCCCGGACAGCTTGAGGAAATTCTTGCTCATGAAGCCGGAAAGGCCGGATTCCACAATGGTCACATAATACCAATTGCCCGATTCGCTGTGGATCTGCACCCAATCGCTTTCCGCCGCCCGGCCAAGCCAGGCGTATTCCGTGCCGGGGCCGCTGCGCAGATTCAGGGTGGATGTGCCGCTGACGATGGCGTATTCGCCCCATACGGCGGCGCTGGCGCTCAGGGGAAGGCAGCCGAAGAGCAGGCAGAGGACGGCTGTCAGGGCAAGGAAACGTTTCGCGGACAGGTTTTTCATGGCTCTCCCTCCAAATGATACTGCTTACATTCTATAAGACGATGCACCCGGGAATTTTGTTCCATCCCGATTCATAAAAATTCCACTAAAATGCGGTTCTGCACATCCATGCCCCGCCGGGTCATGCGGAGAAAGCCGTTTTCCCGGATGAGCAGCCCCTCCCGCAGGGGCTTTTTCATTTTCTCCCCGTAGCATGCCTCCAGGGTGACGCCGTGCATGCGGAAAAAATCCGCTTCCGATACGCCCTGCGTCATTCTCAGCCCCAGCATGATGCTCTCAAAGCGCGCCTCTTCCGGGGAAATGGGGGTTTCCTCGGCAGGCACGCCGCGGAGATACTCCTGCAGCCCGGGGGGATTCTGATACCGCACCTCGCTCAGGAAGCCGCAGGCGGCGCTGCCCAGGCCCAGGTATTCCTTCCGCTTCCAGCAATCCATGTTATGCCGGCAGGCATAGCCGGGCCGGGCGAAATTGCTGATTTCATACTGGGAAAAGCCGCTGGCGAAAAGGGTCTCCCGGCAGCATTCATACATCTGCCGCTCCTCTTCCTCATCGGGCAGATGCCAGACGCCATTTTCCACCTGCTCATGCATTTTTGTGCCCTCCTCCACGATCAGCCCATAGCAGGAAAGATGGGTGGGGGATAGGGAAAGGGCGGCCGAAAGGGTATCCCGGACATCCGGAAGCGTTTGGCCGGGAAGGCCCAGCATCAGATCCAGATTCAGGTTCTGAAAGCCCATTTTCCGGGCCAGGGCGACGCTTTCCTCCACCTGCTGCCAGGAATGGATGCGCCCCAGCAGGGAAAGCAAATGGGGCTGGCAGGCCTGGGCCCCAAGCGACAGGCGGTTGACGCCGTTTTCCCTGAGTACGGAAAGAAAATCCTCCGTTACCGTGCCGGGATTGCATTCGCAGGTAAATTCCGCATCCGGAAGGATGGAAAAGGAGCGGCGCAGGGCGGAAAGCATGCGCTCCATCTGCCTGGGCGGCAGAAGGGACGGGGTGCCGCCGCCGATAAAGAGGGTGGCAATATCCGCCGCGATCCCGCTTTTTTCCCCGATTTCCGCTATCACCCGGCTTGTATACGCTTCCATCCATTGCTCTGCCCCGGCATAGGAGGCAAAATCGCAATAGGCGCATTTCCGGGCGCAGAAGGGAATATGCAGATAGAGGCCGATCTGCTTTCTCATGGCAGGGTGACGGCGTAGACATCGCTGTCGCAGGTGAGCAGGGCCACGCCGTTTTTCAGCATGCCCAGAAAGCCCGTCACGCGCTGCCCCTTGATTTCGGCAGGCAGGCTGATGGCGGTAAAGCGCTGGGCGCTGACATCCGCCCGGTAGACGGTATCATGCGAGAAGGCATAGATGCGCTTGTTATAGAGCGCCGCGCCCACACAGGCCGAGGGCAGGGTAAAGCGCTTATCGGTTTTCCCGGAGAGCAGGCGCAATTGATTGAGGCCCTCCACCCCATCCATCTGGCGGGAGGGGGCGAAGAGCAGCATGGCGGTATTGCCGTTCAATTGATAATCCGCCATCTGCCAGCCGTATACCAGCACGGTGCCGGTGCTGTCCAGGGTGCCGCGGTAATCATATTGGCGAAGCTGCCGGGTGCTGATCACATTGAGCTTATTCCCGGCATAGATGACGGCATAGGTGAGATTTTCCCCCAGGGATACCTCCCCGGAATTGCTCATATTCACCCGGAAGGTATGCAGGATGGTATCGGGCACGGTGCCGTAAACATCCAGAGAGGTAGTCCAGAGATAATCGCCACTGCTGAAAAAGCCCAGATCCAGGATGATCTTATCCTCATAGGCCGTGGTTTCGTTATCCACGCTGGTGCCCTGCATATCCTTGATGACCAGGGAGGGGCTGATATCCGCCCCCAGCACCACCGCCACATATTTATCCCCTACCCGGGCGAACTGAATCACATCGGCCAGGTTTTCATTATAGGTGGAATAGCCATCCCGATTGATGATATGCAGCTGGGTGCCCGTCCATGCGGCCACCACCGAATCGCTGCAGGAAAAGCTGGCGTTTGCGCCCAGGGTATAGCTCCATTTCTCATGGCCCCGGGCATTGAGGCAGAAGAGGGTCATGCCGTCATAATACAGCACGTTCTCCCCAAAGGGGGTGACATCCTGGGTGGAAACGCAGCGCAAAAGCACGGCGGACATTTTTCTGTTCCCGCCGCCAAAGATCCCCAGCGCCGCCAGCACCATCAGCACAGCCGCCGCGGCAATGGCGCACCAGATGATCAATCGCCGTTTCTGATCCATGGGCTTGGAAATCTGCATGCCCTCCAACCTGCTTTCCGGTTTGATTCCAAGGCTTTCCCAGCCTGCTTCTCTTCTATTATACAATCATTTTTCGCTTACGTCAAACAAAGATAGAATATCCTTTTCGGTAAGCCGGGTGGGCATTTCCTCCCCGGGGGTGATGAGCTTATCAAAGAGGCGGCGCTTGCGATCAGACATGCTCAGCACCTGCTCCTCAATGGAATTATGCACCACCAGCCGCAGCACCTCCACCTTCTTGGTTTGCCCGATGCGATGGGCGCGGCCGGTGGCCTGCTCCTCGGCGGTGGGATTCCACCAGGGATCGTAATGAATGACCAGATCGGCCCCGGTGAGATTCAGGCCCGTGCCCCCTGCCTTCAGCGAAATCAGGAAGACCGCGCCCTCGCCTTCCTCATTGAAGCGGCGGGTCAATTCCACGCGCTTCTGCGCCGGGGTTTCGCCATCCAGATACAGATAGGGGATGCCCTCCGCCGTCAGCCGCTTTTCAATCAGATGGAGCATGGAGGTGAACTGGGAAAAGACCAGTGCCCGCCGTCCGCTGGAAAGCGCGCCGGGCAGCACATCCATAAGCAATTCCATTTTCCCGGAAACCCCGGCGTAATCCGCCAGGCACAGGGCGGGATGGCAGCAGATCTGCCTTAGCTCGGTAATGGCGGAAAGCACCTCCGCCCGTCCCCGGTTGAG
>CAZJUJ010000090.1:0-6500 GCA_964549135.1 uncultured Oscillospiraceae bacterium
ACTTTTGAGTCAAAAGTGGTTCCCCCGCACCCCTTCCGAAAACCGGCTCTGGATGGAACAAAAAAGAATAAACCATATTGAATGCCAGTGAAACAAAAAGGAGCAAGTAGTAAAGAACAAAACAGCAATGCTTTCACCAAACGCGGAAGCATTGCTATTGTTTTTCCAATTGTCATTCTTTTTTGCTGCTCTGGCATTCAACTGGGCAGGATTCGCCCATGTTCCATCCAGAGCCGGTTTTCGGGAGGGTGCGGGAGGGGACTTTTGACTCAAAAGTCTCCTCCCGCAAAAATTCCTCCACGATTCACGCTAAGATTAGCGGCCGAACTGGCAATCGTTGTTGCCGGATTCGGTGATCCACATTTCCAGCATGTTGATAGGATCGTTGAAGTCAGCAATCCAGCCCTCGCGAGCGAAGTCGAAGTTGCCGTCCTTGCGGTCCTGCAGGAACACGTTCCAATCGCAGACGCGGATGGTCATATTGATGCCCACCACGGCGAAATCCTGCTGCATGCACTCGGCAGCGGCGATATGGCCGGAGCTTTCGTTGGTCAGGTATTCGATGTTGATGGGGGTGTTGGCGGACAGCATGCCGTTGTCATCGAATTCGAAGCCAGCAGTCTTCAGCAGCTCAATAGCGCCTTCGACGTCCACATCCTCAGCGTAGTAGCCATCGCCCACGGGGAAGGTATAGGCATCGTCATTGGCCTTGAAAATGCCGCCGTTGCCATCCATCATACCAGCGGGAATGTAGGAGGTAGCCACCTTCTGGCCGGTCTGGGCCACGGTGTCCACGATGTACTGACGATCGATCAGCTTGGAGAAGGCTTCACGCATGGCATTGGCCTGCTCCACGGTCTTGCCGTCAAACAGAGAGCTCTTTACGTTGAAGGCAGCGTAGTAGGTGCCCAGAGCGTCGATCAGGTGGAACTCCGGATCCTCCATCAGGCTGGCCACCAGGTCGGTGGGAACGCTGTCGATGAAGTCCACGTCGCCGGCCTGATAGGCGGCATAGATGGCGGTGTCGTCGGCGGACAGCATGAAGGTGATGGTGTTCAGCTTCACGTTCTCAGCATCGTAGAAGTTGGGGTTCTTGGTGTAGGTCATGGATTCGTTGTGCTTCCACTCGGTGCAAACGAAGGCGCCGTTGGAAATGAAGCCGGCTTCCTTGCACCAGGCTTCGGGGTTGGTGCCGTCCACATTGGCAGCCTCGATGGCAGCCTTGGGCACGGGGAAGAAGGTGGGGAAGGCAGCCAGGTCCAGCATGTAGGCGCAGGGGGCGCTCAGCTCGACGGTCAGGGTCTTGCCATCCTCAGAGGCGGTCACGGCCAGGGTGCCCTCATCGTAGCCCTTGATGCCGGAGAACATGTAGCTGTAGTCAGCACCGGTTTCGGGAGCGGCAGCGCGCTTCCAGGCATATTCGAAATCGGCAGCGGTCAGGGCGGAGCCGTCAGACCACTTCAGGCCATCCTTCAGGGTGAAGACATAGACCAGGCCGTCATCGCTTACGGTGTAGCCCTCAGCGCAGGCAGGCACGGTGTTGCCGGTGGCATCGTAGGTGTAGAGGCCAGCGAAGCTCAGCGCGGCCAGGCAGGCGCCGTCCACAGAGGAGTTCAGAGCGGGATCCAGATGGTCGGGCTCAGAGGCGATGTTCACAGCCAGGGTATCCTTGTCGCCATTGGTGGCGTACTGGAAGAACTTGGTCTGGAACAGGTTGGCGTAGATGCCTTCCACCGCGCTCTTCTGCATATACAGATCGTTGTAGTAGTAGAGCGGGATCACGGCGTAGGTTTCCATCAGCATGTCCTCAGCCTTGTGCATGAGGGCTTCGCGCGCGGCGAAATCGGTAGAGGCCTTGATCTCAGCGATCAGGCTGTTGTACTCATCCCACTTGGGCTCGGAGCCCTCATCGGCGATCGCGGCGGCGCAGCTCATGATCATGATCATGGCCAGCACAAGAGCAAGCAGCTTTTTCATTATGGTTTCCTCCTGGTTTTGTATTTCCAAAGGCATGTGCCTTTAGAGTCAATAATGGGGATTCCAACAGGCAATGGCGTGGCCGGGGGTGGTTTCCTTCAGGCTGGGGCATTCCCTGGCGCACTGCTCGGTGGCATAGCGGCAGCGGGTGCGGAAGGGGCAGCCGGTGGGCATATGCAGGGGGCTGGGCACATCGCCCTCCAGCGGAATACGATGCCGGGTCTTGGCCACATCGGGATCCGGGATGGGGATGGCGGAAATGAGGCTCTGGGTGTAGGGATGCTGCGGATTATTGATGATGTCATCCCCGGGGCCGATCTCCACAATGCGGCCCAGATACATCACCGCAATGCGGCGGGAAATATGCTGCACCACCAGCAGATCATGGGCAATGAAGAGATAGGCGATGCCCAGCTTCTGCTGCAGCTCCTCAAAGGTGTTGATCACCTGGGCCTGAATGGATACATCCAGCGCGGATACCGGCTCATCGCAGACGATGAACTTGGGGTTCACGGCCAGGGCCCGGGCGATGCCGATCCGCTGGCGCTGCCCGCCGGAAAATTCATGAGCGTAGCGGCGGGCGTGATCGGAATTGAGGCCCACCAGCGTCAAAAGCTCTGCAATGCGCTCATCCCGCTCATGCTTGGTCTTGCACAGCTTATGAACATCCAGGGGCTCGCCCACAATATCGCTGACCGTCATGCGGGGATTCAGGGAAGAATAGGGATCCTGAAACACGATCTGCATATCCTTCCGGAATTCATGCACGTTTTTGGGCGTGATTTTTCTGCCCTCATAGATCACATCGCCGCCGGTGGGCTTATAGAGATGCAGGATGCTGCGGCCCACGGTGGTTTTTCCGCAGCCGCTTTCGCCCACAAGGCCCAGCGTTTCGCCCTCATCGATATCAAAGCTGACGCCGTCCACGGCCTTCAAGGGGATGGAGCCAAACCAGCCATTCTTGACGGGAAAATACTGCTTGAGGTCTTTCACCCGCAACAGATGCTCACTCATTGGCGTTTCCCTCCTTGGCGGCTTCATCGTATACCTGCTTTACATTCATCCAGCAGGAGGCGATGTGGCTATCGTTCACCCGCACCTCCTCCGGCAGCTCGCTGAGGCAGATTTTCATGCAGCGATCACAGCGGGAGGCAAAGGCGCAGCCCTTGGGCATATTGGTCAGATCCACCGGGGAGCCGGCGATGGGCTCCAGCTTGGCATGATTGGTATCCAGCTTGGGGATGGAGCGCAGGAGGCCCTTGGTGTACTCATGCCGGGGATTGTAGAAAATTTCGTCTACCGTGCCCCGCTCGCACACGCGGCCGGCATACATGACGATGATCTCATCGCACATATCGGCGATAACGCCCAGATCATGGGTAATCATGATAATCGCCATGCCCAGCTTTTTCTGCAGTTCCTTCATCAGCTCCAGAATCTGGGCCTGAATGGTCACATCCAGGGCGGTGGTGGGCTCATCGGCGATGAGGATATCCGGCTCGCAGGCCAGCGCCATGGCAATCATCACGCGCTGCCGCATGCCGCCGGATAATTCGTGGGGATACTGCTTGAGCCGCTTTTCGGGCTCGTTCACGCCCACCAGCTGGAGCATTTCCAGCGCCCGCTCATTGGCCTGCCTGCGGTTGCGGCCGGTATGGAGCATAATGGCCTCCCGCAGCTGGCTGCCGATGGTGAAGGTGGGGTTCAGGCTGGTCATGGGATCCTGGAAGATGATGCTCACCCGCTTGCCGCGGAACTGGCGCATCTGCTTCTCGGAATAATTCACGATATTTTCGCCGTTATAGAGGATTTCGCCGCCGGTGATTTTGCCGGGCTCCACCAGAATGCGCATGATGGAGTAGGCGGTCACGCTCTTGCCGGAGCCGCTCTCGCCCACGATGCCAAGCACCTTGCCGTGATCCAGATTGAAGGAAATACCATTGACGGCGCGCACCTCGCCAGAATCTACGTTAAAGGTGGTGGACAGGTTTTTTACCTGCAACAGTGGCATATTGCTCATTTCGCCCTTACCTCCTCAGCTTGGGGTCGAATGCGTCACGCAGACCATCGCCCAGCAGATTAAAGCTCAGCACGATGAGACAGATGGCTACAGCCGGGAAAATCATCTTCCAGGGGTAAAGCTGCATGCCGCCGCGTGCCGCATTGGCCAGGGAACCCAGAGAGGGCATGGGTGCCTGCACACCCAGGCCGATGAAGCTGAGGAAGCTTTCGGTAAAGATGGCGGAGGGCACCTGCAGCGCCACGGAAATGAAGATGACGCTCATACAGTTGGGCAGGATATGCTTGCGGATGATCCGGCCGGAGCCGGTGCCGATGGCCTTGGCCGCCAGCACATATTCGTTATTCTTAATGGAAAGAATCTGGCCGCGCACCAGCCGGGCCATGCCCACCCAGTACAGAAGACCGAATACCACAAAGAGGCTGATCATGTTATTGCCGATCTTGGCCAGCGCCGTGCCCTGAATGATGGGCCCGATGGTCTGCCCCAGCACCACGCTGAGCAGAATGACCATCAGGGTATCGGGCAGCGAATAAATCACGTCCACAATCCGCATCATCACCAGGTCTACCTTGCCGCCAAAGTAACCGGATATGGAGCCGTACAGCAGGCCGATCACCAGCACGATCAGGCTGGCAAACAGGCCCACCAGCAGACTGACCCTGGCGCCGTATACCACGCGGATGAAATAATCGCGGCAAAGCTCATCGGTGCCGAAGATATGCGGGAAGATATCCTGTCCCTCCTCAATGGCCTGTTTTTCCATCTTGGAATATTCAAAGGGGGCAAGATTCTTGGCGCTCTTATCGCGCTTGCCGTTAATGGTCACCATTTCGGAATAGCTGTAGGGATACACCATGGGCACCACGATGATCGTCAGAAGCAGCATAATCAGCACGATGATGCTGACCACGGCCAGCGGATTTTTCATCAGCTTGCGCATGCCGTCCCGGAAGAAGGTGGTGGATTCGCGCATGGTTTCATGCTGCTGCTTTTCCTCATCCGTGGCGGGCGTAAATTTCTGCAGATCGATCTGCATGCTCAGGAAATGCTTCCGGGGAAGCATATCGTCCTTAAACTCATGTTTCATGAAACGCTTCCTCCTTATTCCAGTGTGATGCGCGGATCAACCAGTTTATACACCAGGTCGCTGATGAGGGTAGCCAGCACCATCAGCACGGCCAGGAAAATGGTGGTGGCCATGATCAGGGGATAATCCTGATTGCCGATGGATTTAACAAACTGCGTGCCCAGGCCGCCGATGGTGAATACGGTTTCCACCACCATGGAGCCAGTGAGAATGTAGGCGGTCATGGGGCCCACATAGGTGATCACGGGGATCAGGCCGTTGCGCAGGGCATGCTTGAAGATAACCAGCCCGCCGCGCACGCCCTTGGCCCGGGCAGTGCGGATGTAATCCTGCCCCAGCACATCCAGCATGCTGGATTTGGTCAGGCGGGTGATATAGGCCATGGGGTTCATGGCCAGGGCGATCACCGGCAGAATGTAATTGGGGTTTGCCGGGTTCCATACGCCGATCCACTTGAGCTGCAGGCAGAAAATCAGCAGCAGGAAGGTGGCCAGCACGAAATTGGGAACGGATACCAGAAGCGTGGTAAAGAAGATGATGATCCGATCCAGCCATTTGCCCCTGTTCAGGGCGGCAAGGCATCCCAGCACCAGGCCGAATACCACCGCAATGCAGGCGGCCATCAGGCCCAGCCTGGCAGAAACGCCAAAGCTCTCGAAAATAATATCGCTGATCTCCCGGTTGGTCTTGGTGGAGATGCCCAGATCGCCGTGGAGCAGATTTACGATGTAATTGACAAATTGCTCGCCCAGCGGCTTATCCAGACCAAAGCGTTTTTCCAGCATGGCCATGGTGGCGGGATCCTTAGCCTTTTCACTGGCAAAGGGGCCGCCGGGAATCGCGTTCATCGCAAAAAATGTGATGGCGGCGATGATCAGAACGGTTAACACGGCAAGCAGAATCCGCTTGACTGCATACTTGAGCATTCCAAAGCTCCTCTCTCCGCCGGGATCTCCGGCGTACTGACGGGGACAGCCCGCTGCCGCCCACCGTTGTATGTTGACTATTCTACCCTATTGCTTTTCAAATTGCAATCCGAAAGTACAAAAAATGCACATAAATACAGAATAAAAACAAAGTCATTCCGAGGTTTGAGCCGTTTTTTCCCGCAAAAGCTGCCTTTTTCCGCGCTGCACAGCCCATTTTCCAAGGTCTGTCCGTCTGCTTTCCCTGCTTTTTCAGCAGAAAAGAAGGCCCGCCGCCTCCCTTCCCCAGAAAAAACGCCCTGGAAAAATGCAGGAATCAATTCAAAACTTTCATTTGCTTCATCCAAGCAGCACGCCCCAGCACGAGGCAGGAACGGGATACGGGGGATAACGTTTTTTTGCGGGAGGATGCTTGTGTGTCAAAAGCACCCTCGATAAGGTACAATAAATTGCGCAAAAAGAAATAGACATAGTTCACAGGCGAGTG
>CAZJUJ010000091.1:0-6491 GCA_964549135.1 uncultured Oscillospiraceae bacterium
TTTAAAAAAATGCATCCTCACGAATTTTGTCCCCCTCACCCTGTCCGGGGTTTGGGGGTGGGGGGGGGTGGGTATTTTTGACAAAAATGTCTCCCCCCGCAATAATCCCGTTCCTTCCCCGTTCCTTCCCCGTTCCTTCCCCGTTCCTTCCCCGTTTCTTCCCCGTTACCGTTCCTCGCGGAAGTAGGGCAGGCCCAGGTGCTGGGGCGGCTGATTTTCCCGCTTATTGCGGATGCTGGTAATGATCAGCACGGCCACGGTCACCACATAGGGCAGCATTTTCAGCAGCGGCTTTGCAGCCATGGTCACATTGACCCAGCTGATATTGGCGATATAGCTGGAGCAGCTGAAGAGGAAGCCAAACACGGTAGAGCCCAGGATGGTCATATGGGGCCGCCACAGGGCGAAAATCACCAGGGCGATGGAGAGCCAGCCGAAGGCCTCCAGGCTGAGGTAGGCCTCCTGGGAGGCCATATAATCGATGATGTAATAGAAGCCGCCCAGGCCCGCAATGCCGCTGCCGATACAGGTGGCGGCGTATTTATACCGGGTCACATTGATGCCCACGGCATCCGCCGTGCCGGGGTTTTCGCCCACGGCCCGCAGATGCAGGCCCACCTTGGTGCGATACAGCACGAAGGACGCAAAAACCGCAATGCCCACCGCCAGGAAAAACAGCACGCCGAAATACTGCAGCGCATCCGTCCTGCCCGCAAAGGGCCAGCGGTAGAGGGCCTTGGGGCCCACCAGATAGATGGTGGCATCCAGCTTGCTGAAAATCACCTTCATCAGGCCCACGCCAAAGGTGGTCAGCGCCAGGCCGGTCACATTCTGATTGGCGCGAAGGGTCACCGTCAGGAAGCTGTAGATCGCGCCCATCAGCATGGAAAGGGCCGCCGCCCCCAGAATGCCCAGCAGCACCACCAGCGGCCCGGGCAGGGAGGAAGCGCCGATCCAGTTAAGCACCAGGCATCCGCCGGCGCCGCCCATGCACATGATGCCCGGGATGCCCAGATTCAGATGCCCGGCCTTTTCCGTCAGGATTTCGCCGGTAGAGCCATACATGAATACCGCGCCGAAGGCCAGGGAATCAATCAGGAAATTCAGCCAAACATTCATTTTACGCCCTCCTTCTGATCCTTCCTGCGGAAAATGATCTGATAATTAATGAAGAATTCAGAGCCGATGATGAAGAAGAGAATGATGCCCACAATCACATCGGGGAATGCGCCGCTGATATTGAAATCCTGGGAAATCTGCGAAGCGCCGGAATTGAGCATGGAGATGAGCCCGGAGGTGATCAGCATCACCAGCGGATTGAATTTGGCCAGCCAGGAAACCATGATGGCGGTAAAGCCCTGGCCGCCCACGGATTCCGTGGTAATGCTCTGATCCAGCCCCGCGCCGATCAGATACCCCGCCAGCCCGCAGAGCAGCCCGCTGACCAGCATGGTGCGGATAATGACCTTTTTCACATTGATGCCGCTGTACTGGGCGGTGCGCACGCTTTCGCCCACCACGGAGATTTCATAGCCCTGCTTGCTGTGCTTGAGGTAAATATAGAGCAGCACCGTCAGCGCCAGCACCACCAGAATAATCAGCAGATAATCATGACCAAAGGAGGGCAGCTTGCCATACTTGAGCTTGCCCAGAGAGGAAGAGCCGCTGGGCACCCAGATCACCAGGAAATAGCTGACCACGAAGGTGGCCACATAATTCATCATCAGGGTGAAGAGGGTTTCATTGGTATTCCATTTGGCCTTGAACAGCGCGGGGATCAGCGCCCACACCCCGGCATAGACCAGCGCGCCCACAAACATCATCACCAGCAGCACCCATTCGGGCACCTGGCCGCCAAAGTAGAAGGCCATCGTGATCGCGCCCAGCACGCCCATCAGCGTCTGCCCCTCCGCGCCGATATTCCAGAACCGCATGCGGAAGGCAGGGGTCACCGCCAGGGAAATGCACTGCAGCACCGCCAGATTCTTCATGAATTTCCACAGCTTGCGATTGGTGGAAAACGCGCCCTTAATGAAGCAATAATAGAAATCGCCGATTTTGCCGGGGTTCTGATTCAGCTTTTCAATCAGGATAAAGGCCGCCGCGCCGCAGGCGATCAGCCCCAGCGCAATGGCCGCCAGGCGGATCAGCCAGGCCCTGACCGGGGAAATGGCGGCACGCTTGGCCAGATGAAACAGCGGCTCATGCGCGGCCGCATTCTTTTTCTCGCTCATTCCGCTTTCTCCTCCTCTTCCATCGGGGTTTTGGTCATCATCAGGCCAATTTCCTCCTTGGTGACCGTGCGGGCATCCACCAGCCCGGTGACCGCGCCGGAATTGATCACCAGAATCCGATCACACAATTCCAGCAGCACATCCAGATCCTCGCCCACAAAAATCACGGCCACGCCGTTTTCCTTCTGCTTGTTGAGCAGATGATAGATGGTATAGGAGGAATTGATATCCAGGCCGCGCACGGGATAGGCCGCCATCAGCACCTTGGGGGCAAAGGCGATTTCGCGCCCCACCAGCACCTTCTGCACATTGCCGCCCGACAGACGGCGCACCGGGGTATTCACCCCCGGGGTGGCCACCTCCAATTCCTTGATGATCTCCTCCGCCAGCGCCCGGGGCTTTTTCCTGTCCACAAAGCCCGCATGGCCCTTGCGATAGCTGCGCAGCATCATATTATCGGTGATGCCCATATTGCCCACCAGGCCCATGCCCAGCCGATCCTCCGGCACGAAGGAGAGCCGCACGCCCAATTCCCGGATTTCAAGGGGCGTTTTATTCCGCAGATCCATGAGTTCATCTTCCTTGAAAAGCACATTTCCGCTTTCCACCCATTTCCGGATCTCCGATTGCTTCATGCCCGCAAAGGAAACGGGCTGGCCCTTTTCATCATGGAAGGCCTCCTGGGCCGCCAGCTCCTTCACCCGGCGCAGGGATTTATGGAAGAAGGTGACGGGCTTATCCTTCTTGGGATTGCTGAAAAGAATTTCGCCGCTGGTCAGGGGCTGCAGCCCGGCAATAGCCTCGAGCAGCTCCCGCTGGCCGCTGCCCGCAATCCCGGCAATGCCCAGGATCTCGCCGCCGTAAGCGGTAAAGCTGACATCCTTAAGCACCTTGATGCCCTCGGCATCCTGGCAGCTGAGATGCGAAACCATCAGCCGCGGCTGGGGATTTTCCGGCTCGCTCCTTCCGATATTCAGGGATACCTTCTTGCCCACCATCATTTCGGTCAGGCTGCCCTCGGTAGCGTCTGCGGTATCCACGGTGGCGATATGCTCGCCCTTGCGCAGAATCGCCACCCGATCGGATACAGCCAGCACCTCATGCAGCTTATGGGTGATGATGATGATGGATTTTCCGTCCTCCTTCATCCGGTGCAGCACGGAAAAGAGCCGGTCAATCTCCTGTGGGGTCAGCACGGCGGTGGGCTCATCCAGAATCAGGATATCCGCGCCGCGAAAAAGCACCTTGATAATTTCCACCGTCTGCTTTTCGGAAACAGACATATCATAGACCTTTTTCTGGGGATCTATATGGAAGCCGTATTTCTGCGCAATTTCAGAAACCCGGTTATTGACGTCCTTCAGATTGTACCGGCCCTGCTCCTTCACGCCCAGCACAATATTTTCCGCAGCGGTAAAGAGATCCACCAGCTTAAAATGCTGATGAATCATGCCGATTTTCAGATCAAACGCATCCTTGGGCGAGCGGATGACCACTTCCCGGCCATCCTTGAAGATTTTGCCCTCATCCGGATAATAGATTCCGGCAATCATATTCATCAGGGTCGTCTTTCCGCAGCCGTTCTCGCCCAGGATAGCCAGTATTTCCCCCTGATAGACATCCAGATCCACATGATGATTGGCCACCACGCTGCCAAAGCGCTTGGTAATATCGCGCATGCTGAGAGCAATCTTTTTTTCCACGGGGTTCCCTCCGTACATTGTCTGTAAAATGGAAATTGCTTGGGCTGCCGCCTCGCAAAAGCAGCAGCCCAAGCGCGATTCTGTCCTGGAAAAACCAGAGATTCAGCTCAATCAGAACTTGGAGTTGAGCAGCTCGATGCCGTCGATCTGCACATCGAAGTAGGGAGCAGAGCGATATTCGGATTCATGGAAGAAGCCATCGGAAACCGCTTCGGTATCCTTGGTGAAGTCAGCATCGGTATCAACGTCAGCCAGATAGGATTCCAGCTTGGCGCCGCCCACGGTGATGAAGTTATCGGCGGCGGTGTTGAACACCTTCAGCGTGCCGGCTTCCAGTTCAGCCTTGGCATTGGCAATGGCTTCCACGGTGCCCTCGGCGGCAGCGGCGGTATTCACATCGGTGAGTACCACAGAGCCGGTGGCGATGGTGCCGGTCCAATCGGTATCGATGGCCTGACCGGCGGCAACCTGCTTCACGATATATTCAAAGTAGGGAGCCCAGTTGATGCGGGAGGAAACGATGAAGGTGTTGGGGCAGGCAGCGATGGTGGAGCCGTTATAGGAAACATTGGGGATACCGGCGTTTTCGCAGGCAGTGGGAGCGCCCATGGAATCGGCATGCTGGGAGATCAGATCGCAGCCCGCGGCGATGAGGGCCTCGGCAGCGGCCTTTTCTTCCTTCTCGTCATACCAGGAACCGGTGAACTGCACCTTCATGGTCACATCGGGGCAAACGGACTTGGCGCCCAGATAGAAGCTGGTGTAGCCGGAGATAACCTCGGCATAGGTGAACGCGCCCACATAGCCCATCACGGGGGCTTCGCCCTTGAGCTTGCCGGCTTCCTTGATCTCATTCAGCTTCAGGCCGGCAGCGATACCAGCCAGATAGCGGCCTTCATAGATGGCGGCAAAGGCATTGTGGAAGTTGGCCAGGCCCTCGGTATGGGCCATGGTGCCGGTGGCATGGCAGAACTGCACATCGGGATACTTCTTGGCGGCATCCAGCACATAGGTTTCATGGCCGAAGGAATTGGCGAAAATGATGTTGCAGCCCTCGTCCACCAGGTCCAGGGCGGCTTCGAAGCATTCGTTGGATTCGGGGATATTGCGAACCATGATGACCTGATCCTCGCTCAGGCCCAGGTTGGCCACGGCTTCATTGACGCCGTTGATGAAGTTGAGGTCATAGGTGGAGTTTTCATCGTGCAGCAGGATAACGCCCAGCTTCACATTGGATACATCCGCAGTTTCCGCCACGGCGGACAGGCAGGACAGGCACACAACCAGGGCAAGCAGAAGGGCAGCAAGCTTTTTCATGGGTTTTCCTCCTCCAGATTTCCTGTGTTTTTTCTATTGGATCAATCATCCGCCAGCAGGATTTTTCCATCCTCAATGCCGGTTACGATTGCCAATGACTCCAGATGCACGCCCATGGCGCGCAGATTTTTGCCGCCGGGCATAAAGCCCTTTTCAATGGCGATGCCGATGCCCACCACCTTGCAGGAAAGCTGGGCGCACAGGGCCATCATGCCCTGGCAGGCCTGGCCGTCGGCCAGAAAATCGTCAATGATCAAAACGCGGCTCCCAATGGGCATATAGCGCTTATCCACGCGGATGACATTTTCCCGCTTGTGGGTGAAGGAATAGACCTTGGCCTGGGCCACATCGGGGGACTGCACCACCGTGGCGCCCTTCTTGGCGAACACCACCGGCAGATTGCCCAGCGCCCGGGCCGCCGCAACCGCCATGGCGATGCCGCTGGCCTCTACCGTGAGAATGACCGTGGGCCTGTCCTCCCGAAAGCGGGCGGCAAATTCATCCCCCATGCGGAAAAGCAGCGCCGTATCAATCCGGTGATTGAGAAACATATCCACCTTGACCACATCCTGCCCCAGGCCCCGGCCATAGGTCAGAATAGCATCCCGCAATTCCTGCATCGATTCAGCGCCCTCCCATCCGGTGTTTTTCAAAAAACCGAACGTTTCTTGAAAATACGAGACTATTGTACTGGATTTCCCCTGAAATTGCAAGCCCTTTTGTAAAAAAAATGAGGTTTTTCCACAGAAGCTGTCGCCTTGCACAAAATCCCAGCGTATTTTTCCCCGTCCCGGTCAAAATAGCATTGACCTTGTTGAGGGAGGTGAAAAAGCAATGAATCAGTCTGGCAGCCAATCCGGAAACCGCGTCAGCATCCCCGAGGCCCGGGCCGCCCTGGATAACATGAAATTTGAAATTGCCCGGGAATTGGGCATCAACTTCAAGCAGGGCTACAACGGCGATCTCAGCAGCCGGGAAAACGGCTATGTGGGCGGCTACATGGTCAAGCGTCTGATCGAACAGGCAGAGCAGCAGATGGCCGGAAAATGATCCCGGCCGCCGTCCCGGATCCTCATCAAAAAAATGAAAAGCAGGAGTGAATGAATCATGTATAACGCCAATAACAATGCCTCTTCTTCCGCCAATTCCAACCGCGCCAATATCCCCGAAGCCCGGGCCGCCCTGGACAACATGAAATTCGAAATCGCCAGCGAGCTGGGCATCAACCTCAAGCAGG
>CAZJUJ010000092.1:0-6440 GCA_964549135.1 uncultured Oscillospiraceae bacterium
ATGCTTTTGCGTCAAAAGCACCCTCCCGCACCCTCCCGAAAACCACCTCTGGATGGTTCATGGGAGGTTTCTGCCAGATTGAATACCAGATCAGCAAATAGGACGAAGAGTTCTGCAGAAGGATGCTTTTGCGTCAAAAGCACCCTCCCGAAAACCACCTCTGGATGATACATGGGAGGTTTCTGCCAGATTGAATACCAGATCAGCAAATAGGACGAAGAGTTCTGCAGAAGGATGCTTTTGCGTCAAAAGCGGTTCCCCCGCAAAACATTCCCGTCCCCCGTTCCTTCCCCGTCCCTGTTCCCCGTCACTCCCGCGTCATGTGCCTGAATTGGCTGTAGGGCACCTCCAGCGCGGTTTCCCGGCCCGCGAGAAGATCCTCCATCGCAAGAATAATTCCCTCTGTCATCACGCTCTGTGCGGGCGCAGCTGCCATATGCGGGATCAGCAGCGCATTCGGGCAGGCCCGCAGTTCCGGGCTCTGCGCCTGATTTTCCTGCTCAAAAACATCCAGCGCGGCGCGAATCCGTCCGCTGGAAAGCTCGGCGATCAGCGCCCCGGTATCCACCAGCGAGCCGCGGGCGCTGTTAATGAGCAAGCCGTCATCCGGCATGCACGAAAGCGCCCGGGCATCGATCATATGAAAGGTTTCCGGCGTCTGGGCGGCGTGCAGCGTCACAATCGGGCAGGTGAGCGCCTCCTCAAAGGCCGCCCTCCGCGCCATGGGAAAGGCCGCCAGCGCTTCCGGCCCGCAATAGGGATCATATACCCTGGCCCGGCAGCCAAAGGGCGCCAGCAGCTCCAACAGCCGTTTTCCCACGCTGCCAAGACCGATCATGCCGATCTCCGCGCCAAAGAGCGTTCTGCTCTGCGCAACCCGCCGCTCCCATTTTCCCTGCTTCATGGCTTGATCGCAGCGGGGCAATTCGCGCAGCGCCGCCAGCATCATGCCCAGCACCCCCTCGGCCACATACCCGGCCATGATGGAATTGGCGCTGAGTACATGCACGCCCCGCCGATAGCATTCCTCGCTGGCGATGCAGGCCACCGTCCCGGCGCAATGCGCCAGAATGCGCAGCCGGGGCGCGGCATCCAGCATTTCCCCGTCATACTGCGTCGATCCCCAATGGGTCAGCACCGCGTCGCAGTCCTTCAGCGCCGCCTTCAGCTCCTCCCGGGTCATCTGCCGCGTATGGGGATTAAGGCGCACCTCCCCTATCTTTCCCAGCCGCGCAAGCAGCGCGGGCGGAAAATGCCGCTCAAAATCTCCCCCTGGGGTGCAGCAATCAGAAATTTCATCTGCTTTCTTCCCTCCTGCCCCGATGGCCTTCCGCGCCGCTCTTCGGGGCATTTTGTTTTTCTTCGCATGCCGCAGCCAGCCTCCGCACGCTTGCCCGGTCTTCTTTCACAGCCTTCATCGCAGCACAACCGCACGCCGCACGCTTGCCCGACTGCCCTTACAGCCCCATCGCAGTGCAGCCGCGTTCACCCACACGCTTTCCCGGTCTTTCTTCGCGCCTCGATTATAGCATAGCTCCCGGCGTTCCGCCAGACCTCGCCGCCCCTCATCCTGCATCGCGCGCCGCCATTCTTCTCCCAGCTTTGCGCGTCCAATTTCGCCCCTTGCTGCCGCACTTTTCCTTCTCAGCGCTTCAGCACATGATGCAGCGCCGCCCTTGATTGTGCCGAGCGGGTCGGACAGCCGGTGCGCGCCCGCAGTCTGCCCGATGTACCGGCGGCGATTTCCACCGAATTGCCCACCTGCTTATCCCGCATTGCCTCCGCCGCGCGCATCACGCTTCCCAGCGCCGCCGGGCCCCCGGCATGCCGGGGCAGGGCCGGGAGCAGCGCCGCCTCCTCGATTTTCATGGCCGGTCGTCTGCTTGCATCCATCTGGCTCATTTTTCCCACCTCGCCTTTCCTTCGCTTACTGCATCCTATGCCGCTTGGGCCAATCGGTGCAGCCGCCGCATCACCTCCACCACACCCTTCGGCCCATCCGCCATGCTGCATGCTCTTCCGCTCCGTTTTGAAAAACCGCCAAACATTCCCAGCCTCCGTTATCCCCCAAAGCACCTTTGCCCGTCCCCACCTGCCCAGGCGCATTTCCAGACGATACGACCGCTTCCTTCCCCGCATCTCCCTTTTTCACGCTCCCCGATCCCCCTTTTCTCCCTCCCCATCTTCCCCCTGTGCATCCCCAGCAGCATCGCCAATCGCTCCGCCGTTCCTCCATTCCTCCTGAAACTTCCTCCCCGCATCTTCCCCGCTTTCCCGCTTCCTCCCCTCCCCCTTGCGCGTCCAATTTGATTTTTCCATCAAAAAAGGGCCCCCATCCTCAGATGGGAACCCGAAAAGCCAGGCGCGTTCAGCACACATCAGCCCTTGACGGAGCCGACCATTACGCCCTTGACAAAGAATTTCTGCACAAAGGGATACACGATCATCATGGGCACAGAGCTGATCACAATCAGCGAATATTTGAGCAGCTCGGCGCGCTGCTGGGCAATGGCCTCGGCCTCCATATTGGTGGTCATGTTTTCCATGTTGCCCACGATCAGCAATTCGCGCATGATATTCTGCAGGGGCAGCTTGTTCTTATCCTGCAGATAAATCATGGAATCGAAATAGGAATTCCACCGGGCCACGCCGTAATACAGCGCGATAACCGCCAGCACCGCGCCGGACAGGGGCAGCACCATCTGTACCAGATACCGCCATTCGCCGCAGCCATCGATCTGGGCCGATTCATGCAATTCCTGGGGGATCTGGGTGCGGAAATAGGTGCGCATAACCGTCATATTATAGATGCTCAGGGCAGAGGGCAGCAGGAAAGACCACATGCTGTTGAGCAGCCCCAGATTCTTGATGCAGATATAGGTAGGGATCAGGCCGCCGCCAAAATACATCGTGATCAGGCAGAGCGTCATGCAGAATTTGCCAAATGGGAAATCCTGGGCCAGGCCATAGGCGCACAGGATGGTCACCACCATGGCAATCACCGTGCCAACCACCGTATACACCACAGAATTCCAGATGCTGCCAAAGGTGAAGGGATACTCAAAGACCGATGTATAGCCGTCAAAGGATATGCTCTTGGGGATCAGCGACAGGCTCAGGGTGCTTCCGGCACTGAAGGAGGAAATCACCACATACAGCAGCGGATAGACAATGATCACAAAGAAAAGCGAAAGGATAATCAGGTCAGCGATGATAAACACCCAGTCCGATTTGCCGTACCAGAGAAATTTTGAATCGCCCTGTTTATGCTTTTTGCGGGTCATTTTTTTCGTTGCATCCATTTTTCTCACCTCACCAAATCGAATTGTTGGTCAGCTTCTTGGAAATCCAGTTCACGCTCACCAGCATAATCACATTGATCAACGAGGTAAACAGACCCACGGCAGAGGAATAGGAGAACTGGGGCGAGCCGGAATTCAGCGAAATATTATAAGAATAGGAAGCGATAACCTCCGAAACATCCTTGTTCAGCGAATTCTGCAGCAGAATGATCTTCTCAAAGCCCACAGACAGAAGGCTGCCGCAGCGCATGATCAGAAGAATCATAAAGGTCGGCAGAATGGAGGGGATATCCACATGCCAGATGCGCTTGACGATGCCCGCGCCATCCACGATGGCCGCCTCATGCAATTCAGGGGATACGCCCGCCAGCGCGGCAATATAAATGATGGAGTTATAGCCCAATTGCTGCCATACGTCAGACCAGACATACAGGGAATAGAAATATTCCTTCTTGGCCATGAAATTGATGGGCTCCGCCCCGAATACGCCCAGAATGACATTGAACAGGCCGTTGCGGGGATTGGTGAACTGCAGCACCATGGAGCAAAGCACAACCACGGATACAAAGTGGGGGATGTAGCTGGCGTTCTGCACGGCCTTGACGAACCGCCGGAAGGGCAGATGGGTCAGCAGCAGCGCCAGAATCAGGGAAAGCGGGAAGGTTGCCAGAGAATACAGGTTAATCGCCAGGGTATTCCATAGGATGCTCGTAAACTTGCGATAGGTGAAGAATTTCTCAAAATATTTCAGTCCCGCCCATCCGGCGTTTTCCATCGGCTGGGTGATCCGGTAGTTCTTGAAAGCAATCTGAATACCGTACATCGGGTAATACTTGAAAATAATCAGGATCGCCATCGGGATAATCAGCATCAGATAAAAAGCGCCGTACCGCGCAAAATGCTTTTTCCAGTTCATGGGCTGCTTTTTATCTTGCAGCGTGCGTGCAGTCATATTGCTTTCGTCCTTTCTGAGAATAAATCTGAGCATAAAATTGAGAAATTCCTCATCATGGGGCAAGCCCCGGAATGCCCGGGGCCTGCCCTCTGAAAGGTTCTTAAGCTTTGATTCTTATTCGAAGCCGTAGTATTCGTTGGTCAGCTCGATGAACTGCTCCAGCCCGTCGTCTTCGATGGTGGCCTTGTATTCTTCCCAGGCAGCGTCATCATTGATGTCGCGGATGCCCATGATGAATTCGGTGAAGGCGGTATCGATATCGCCAATGATCAGGGACTGCAGCTGAGAGCGCTCGGCCGCCAGATCCAGATCGTCGCACCAGATCATCCGGGGCCAGGAAACATCCTTGCCGTACTGGAAGTAGAGCAGACCGGCGGCCATTTCATGCTGATCCGTGCCGGTAGCGGCCAGAGAGTACACCAGGTCGCGGCCGACCCAGGAGGAGCCGATCCAGTCACGATTGTAGAAGGTGTTCTGCTCTTCGGAGCTGTTGTACTTAACCACAGCGCGGTCAGCGCCATCCATGGAGGTCACGCCGTCTTCCCATTTCCAGTCTTCGTCTTCGAAACCGCCATAGTACATCATGTTGATCACTTCTTCAGAGAAGAAGGTATCCAGCCAGCGGATGGCCAGTTCGGGATTCTTGCAGGCAGTGGTCACCACCACGCGGTTGCCCAGGGTGTTGGCATCGCGGCAGGGAACAACCTTTTCACCGGTGTAGACATTCTCCAGGGGAGAAAGGGCGGTGTAATCATTGAAGGTAACGGCATTTTCGATGCTCTGGCTGGTCAGCATGCGGAAATGATAGGGCGCGGGGATGCAGGCCACAACCACCTTGTCCTTGGTGGTGGTGGTGAAGGAGCGCATATCCACCAGAGACTGGGTGAAGGCTTCGCTGCCGATGTAGCCCTTGTCATAGAATTCCTTAACCTTGCGGAGGGCCTCGCGCATTTCATCGGAGAAGATATTGGTCTTGATTTCACCGTCTTCCACGTAGAAATAGTCTACGCCGCCCTGGTCAGAGGGCAGGAAGGTGTAAGCACCGGCGATGTAATAGAGGGGGTTGCCGCCGGCATGACCATAGTTCTGCTGGCCGGTGATGATGATTTCGTCATTGGGATCGCCGTTGCCATTCATATCGTTGGCCTTGAAATAGGCGCACATCGCTTCGAATTCCTCGATGGTGTCGGGATCCTCGGCGCCGGTAGCGGCCTTGTAGGCTTCCAGCCATTCGGTGTAAACCCACATCTTGGCGGCAGTAGCCTGATATTCGTTGTATTCCACCTTCGGGATGGCATAAATATGGCCATCGGGAGCGGTAATTTCCTCACGGACGGAGGGATTGGCATCCAGCAGCGCCTTAAGATACACGCTGTGTTCGTCAATCAGCTCATCCAGGGGGATGATAACGCCGTCATTGGCAAGGGTCAGCAGATCGCCGGCACGCATGTAAATGTCAGGATATTCGCCGCTGGCGATGGAGGTATTGTAAATGGAGGTAGAATCGGCATTGGGCACTTCGATCCAGTTGATATGCACGCCGGTCTTCTCCTCAAACCACTTGGTCATGGGCAGATTGGGAAAATCCACCATGTTGGAAAAAGAGCAGGCCCAAACGGACAGGCTCTCGCCCTCGGTGGCGATGGGGTATTCGCCATGAGCAGTCAGCTCCGCCAGCGCGGTGGTCGCAGACAGCATCATGAGCAGCGCGATGAGAAGGGTCACAAAGCGTTTCATGGACAGGTCTCCTTTCGTTTTTTCGAGCGCTTTATATAACGCACGAATATGGTGATAGTATATAATATAAAGCAAGGCTTGTCAAGAATTTGCTATATTTTTTTCAATATTTTTCACATTTTTTCTTCTGCCTGCCTTGTGTATTTTGGTACCATTATCTCAATTTCTCCCGTTTCAAACATTTGTAATATTTTCGGTATGTACATTTTTCGCTTTTTTTGACCATATTTCCCCAGCCTATCGTCACTCTCTAACCCCACCTCTGCCGCATGACCAGGCCGATGAGGAATATTTGCAGGGAACCATTCTTTGTTGCCAAAGAACGGTTCCCTGCTCCCCTCCAAGAAAGCCATAGGGAATGAAACGGTTTTTTGCGGGAGGATGCTTTTGTGTCAAAAGCACCCTCCCGCACCCTCCAGAAAACAAGAAACGAAAAAAATGCGGGG
>CAZJUJ010000093.1:0-6161 GCA_964549135.1 uncultured Oscillospiraceae bacterium
CGTGAAGGCGGCCGTACCGTGGGCGCCGGCGCTGTGGCCCGTATCGCCGAATAATCGGTAATCGTTGTTCCTGCCCCGCTGAAGCATGCTTCGGCGGGGTTTTTGTATGCAGCGGCGTATTCCTTGCTGCGTAAATGAATGGCACGCTTTTCGGGCGTGCAAACGATTGATACGCTTTGGGCGTGCAAACAGATTGCGCGTTTATCGCTGCGCAAACAATTTGCACGTTTTTGTTGCAAGCGGAGTGTGCATTTTTGTTTTACAAACGTTTGCGCCTTGTGCTGTACAAATGAATCGCTGCTGCAGGAGATGCTTTCGCGCGGCACATTTCGAAAAAATCGAAATTGGACGTGCGGATGGGGAGGAAGTCAGTCTACTGCTGCGAGATCAGGAACTGTGAGAAGAAATGTTTCTGCGCGGCATATTCTGAAAGATTGTAAAGTGAAGCCTGGCGCACGGAAGAGATGACAAAGATTGACGCGAAGAGGCGATGGCGAAATTGGACGCGGGGGGAGAAAAAGTATCGTCTGAACCTTGGAAAGGAACTGGGCTTCTGCATGAAGTGTGTTGCCTGGATTTGAATAGCTGGTACTTTTCATGCGTGCAGCGTGTCGCCCGGAGAATCGGAAAGGAAAGCGCAAGTGAGCGGCACATTTCGAAAAAATCGAAATTGGATGTGCGGAAGAAAGTGCATCGTTTGTGGTCTGGCAGGGGTTGTATCTTTGTATGAAGTGTATCAGCAGGGGAGGGGGCAAGCGTCATAAACAGTATCGCATGATCGTAATGAAGCCTGCGGAGCAATATGACATGGGCGAGCGTCTGAAAGACGCAAGTCTGACGGCATGGGCTCGGCAGATGAACGCTTGAAAGGCATAGGCAGAAGCTATCTTACGCGAGGTACATCGCTTGCACGGCACAGATGGAAGATATCTTATACGAAGCGCATCGCTTGTGGTTTGGCAGGGACTGCGCCTTTGCGTGAAGTGAAGCGGCAGGGAGATGGGGCAAGCATCATAAGCAGCAATTCAGGATCGTGATGCAGCTTGCGGAGCGGTACGGCGGATGCTGTGACTGCCCGGACGAAAAAATTCGGGCGGTTACGATGCAGCCGGTAGATTTCTTCACATATTTCTGCTATACTTTATTTATGAAAATGCAAGCCAAACTGGAATTTGACGAAGAGGTGACAGCTATGAGGATTGTGGAGATTTCGGCGGATGCTGAAAAAAGATATATTGCAAGATGTATTTTGGAAGCATTACCCGAGTGGTTCGGCATTCCCGAAGCACGGGAGGAATACATACGAGAGAGTGCTGACAAAACCTTTTTCTCTGCATACAATGATGATAAACCGATAGGGTTTTTATATCTCAAACAAACAGGTAAAGATACGGTGGAGCTTGCGGTTATGGGTGTGTTAAAGGAGTTCCATCGTAACGGAGTTGGTAAAGCCTTGTTTGAATGTGCCAAAAAAGCATGTGTTGAAAAGGGATTCTCATTCATTCAAGTCAAAACCGTTCAAATGGGAAAATATGATGAATATGATATAACAAATAGATTTTATCTCTCTCTTGGATTTAAGGAATTGGAGGTGTTTCCAACCTTGTGGGATAAATGGAATCCGTGTCAAATCTATGTAATGGCAATCTGACCAATCATAATTTGCGGAGGAGAACACATATGAAATACAAAGGAACGCTTATTGTTGTTAAGGATTGTAACCGTGCGCAAAAGTTTTACAGTGATAAGTTTGGGTTTCAACTGCTTCAAGACAATGATGGATATATGGAATTGACGAATAATTTATATTTACAGGAATCGGGTTATTGGGAACAATTCACGAAGAGAAGAATAATTTCAAACAGTAATCAGTCTGAATTATATTTTGAAGAGTCTGATATAGAACAATTTGTAGAACATCTTGAGACACTTTATCCTGAAACAGAATATGTCAATCGCTTGATGACACACAGTTGGGGGCAAAAGGTAGTCAGATTCTATGACCCTGACGGAAATCTGATTGAAGTTGGCACACCTGTATAATCCAGCTCGGCAACTTCTAATTCGCCGTGAAGATGCGAAAATGACAAATCCCTTTCGGAGCGAAGGAATGTGTATGCTTATCGCTCTATTGGGAGCAGTGCGTCCCGTGTCGCTTCATTCCCTGTCAGCAGGGGAAAGCCGCCCGGCGAAGAATGTCCAGCCGTTTCGTGATATCAAGGCGCCTGCGCCCTTGCTTGGCCCATGCGGCGCTCCGGCGGCCTTTTCAGCCGTTCTGCATAATGATCAACCAGCCCTGAACGAGGGGCTGGTTTTTGCATGAACCATCGCCTTTTTGCGCATGCTTTCAAAAAAGGGGGATTGGACGATGCAATTCAGAACAGATCTGGCCATGGAAAGCCGGGATTCGGCGCAGAATCTGCAGGGGGTGCGCTGCCGAACGCTCTGGCACGGGCCTATTGAGGAGACACGGGTGATCATCGAAACAGAGGAGGCCGCCCGGGCGCTGGATAAGGCCGTGGGCCGCTATATCACCCTTTCGTATCCCGATATTTCGCATGCGGACGCCGGGGAGCGCCTGGCGCTGGCCCGGGCGCTGGCGGCGGCTGTAAAGGGGCTGCTGCCGCCCTTTGGGGATCTATTGGTGATCGGTCTGGGCAATCGCCACATCACGGCGGATGCGCTGGGCAGCCGGGTATTGGAGGGGCTGCTGATTACCCGGCATATGAAGGAAATGCTGGCGGACAGCCTGCAGGGACGGCTGCGCGGGGTCTGCGCCGCGGCCCCGGGCGTGCTGGGCATTACGGGGATGGAGACGGCGGAAATGGTATTTGGCATGGTGGAGCATGCCCGGCCCGCCGCCGTGATTGCCATTGACGCCCTGGCTGCCCGGGAAACCAAACGCATCTGCACCACGATTCAGGTGACGGATACCGGCATTCTGCCCGGCAGCGGCGTGGGCAATCATCGCCGGGGCCTGACCCGGGATACCCTGGGGGTGCCGGTTATTGCCATCGGGGTGCCGATGGTGGTCTATGCCGCCGTGATTGCCCGGGATGCCATTTCTCTGCTTGCGGAGGATATGGATATGCCGAAAGAGGAGCATGAGGCGGCGCTGCATGCGCTGACCGAAAAAATGGCTGCTCAGGGGCTGGGGGAAATGGTGGTCACCCCCAGAGAGGTGGATGAAATGGTTGGCCGAATGGCACGAATTATCGCAAGCGGGCTGAATTTTGCCATGCAGCCCCGGCTTTCTGAGGAGGAAATTTCTCTGCTTTCGCATGACGGGCTCTGAGCGCGCATAAACTGGAAAGAGGTGAGCGCGATGAATGAGAAGGGGAAGATCCGCCTGCGGAAGGCAATGCTGGGGCTGCTTTTGCTGCTGCTTATGCGCCCGGGGCCGCCCTGCGCCGCAGAGGCCGTGGCCATCGATCTTTCGGAAGGGGAGGCGGCGGGCTTTACCCTGGAGGTGATTTCCGTAGTATCGCCGGAAAGACGCGGGATGCGGATCTATCTGTATCATACCCATACCTATGAGGCCTACACGATGGAGGAGAGCCATCCCTATACCCCCACCGAAAGCTGGCGGACGGCGGATGAAAGCTGCAATGTGGTGAGAATCGGGGCGGAATTGGCGGCGCTGCTTCGGGCGGCAGGCTTTACCGTGACCCATAATACCACCGCCTTTGAGCCGCCCCGGCTATCCAGCGCCTATGCCCGATCCATGGAGGCGCTTACGGAGGCGGCCGGGGAGGGGTATGATCTCTATATCGATCTGCACCGGGATTCCTATTCCAAGGGCAACGGGCCCAATACGGTGGAAAAGGACGGAAAAAAGCTGGGGCGGTATTTATTTTTGATCGGGCAGGGAACGGGTACCGGCTTTGATGAAAAGCCCGATTGGCAGGCCAATCAGCGGGCGGCCCAGGCCATATCCGATGCCCTGAATGCCCAGGCAGAGGGCCTGAGCCGGGGCGTATCCCTGAAAAGCGGGCGCTATAACCAGCAGGCGGCCACCCCCTGCATCCTGATTGAGGCGGGAAATAATGAGAACACGCTGACGGAGATGCTGGATTCGATTCCCTATCTGGCCAATGCCATCTGCGCCTATTTTGACGGGCGGGAATAGAATTGCTTCTTTCCTTCTTTTATGATATACTGGAAAGGAAAGGGAGGGAAGGCACGGATGGATCGTTTTTCGCCCATCGGGATGTTTGACAGCGGCGTGGGGGGAATCAGCGTCCTCAGGGAGGCCGTATCCCATCTGCCTGGCGAACGATTTATTTTTTACGGGGATACGCTGCATGCGCCCTATGGCACGCGGAGCAGGGAGGAGGTATATTCTCTTTCCCAGGCCGTGGTGGAGGAGCTATTGGCCCGGGGGGTCAAGGCTATTGTGATTGCCTGCAATACCGCTACCAGCGCGGCGGCAGCCCGGCTGCGGGCGGAATATCCCTTGCCCATCATCGGCATGGAGCCTGCGCTCAAGCCCGCTTCGCTTCTGCATCGGGATGGCGTGGTGCTTTCTCTTGCGACCCCGGGCACCATTCATGGGGAAAAATACGCCCAGCTGTTTTCGCTCTATGGGGACGGGGTGATTTCGCTGCCCTGCCCGGGGCTGATGGAATTTGCCGAGCGGGGAGAGATGCAGAGCGAGGAATTGAGCCGGTATCTGGCGCGGCTGTTTTCCCCGTTTCAGGAAAAGAAGGTGGAGGCCATCGTCCTTGGCTGCACCCATTATGTATTCCTGAAAAAAGCCATCGCCGCGTTTTTCCCCGGCACGCCGCTGATTGACGGAAACCTTGGGACGGTGCGTCAATTGGAAAGGCGGCTTGCGGAAAAGGATCTGCTGGCCCCGCAGGATGCATCGGGCGGCGTAACGCTGCTTTCCTCCGGCGGGGAGGCGGCCATTGCCAGAATGCAGGCCTTATTATTGACATAATCCTGCTGAAATCCTGCAATGACAAACCCGGAAAATATGCTATAATAGAAGATGAGAACGGACGAAAAAAGACAGGAGACAAGACATGAAGATTAAGATTACTTCCGACAGCACATGCGATCTATCCAAGGAGCTGCTTGAACGATACGAAATTGACGTAATCCCCCTGGCGGTGATCAAGGACGGCCAGGTTTACCAGGATGGCGTGGATATCCAGCCGGCGGATATTTTCCGGCATGTGGAGCAGGGCGGCGCGCTATGCTCCACTTCGGCGGTGAATGTGGAGGATTACCGCAGCTATTTTTCCCGCTTTGCCGGGGAGTATGATGCGGTGATTCATATCAATCTGGGCTCCGGCTTTTCCACCTGCCATCAGAACGCCGCCATTGCCGCATCCAATTTTTCCAATGTGCATGTGGTGGATTCCATGAGCCTTTCCACCGGGCAGGGGCAATTGGTGATTGAGGCGGCGCTGCTGGCCCGGAAGGGGCTTTCCCCGGTGGAAATCTGCAGCCAGCTGAATGAGATCCGCGGCCGCATCAGCATCAGCTTTATTCTGGATCGGCTGGAATATATGCAGAAGGGCGGGCGCTGCTCCGCCGTCATGGCGCTGGGCGGAAAGCTGCTGAAAATCAAGCTCTGCATTGCCGTCCGGGATGGATCGCTGAAAATGGTGGAAAAATACCGGGGCAATTTTGAAAAATGCGTGGAAAAATATATCAAGGATTTTCTGAAGGATCGGAAGGAAGTAAAGAAGGGACGCATCTTTATCACCTATACCGATGTGGCTCCCGAGGCTGTGCAGGCGGCAAGGGAAGCCGTGGCCAAATATGGCAGCTTTGATGAAGTGCTGGAAACCCAGGCGGGCTGCACCGTATCCTGCCATTGCGGGCCGGGCACCCTGGGCATCATCTATATCGGCTGAAAAGAGCGGCCTTATGGCGCCGGGACGGGCCCTCGGATGCGCTTAGATGCACCGGGGGCCTTCCTGCGCTTGGGGAAAGCCCATGCCGAATTTCCTGAAGCTGGAAAAAGAAAAAAGTTTCAAAAAAATCGAAATTATTTGAAAAAAGCCCTTGCATTTTCCAGAAATCTATGTTATTATATATAAGCCGCTTGAGTGAGCGGCAAAAAACAGAAGATGCGCCCCTAGCTCAGCTGGAAAGAGTGTTTGACTACGAATCAAAAGGTCGTGGGTTCGAATCCCGCGGGGCGCGCC
>CAZJUJ010000094.1:0-6125 GCA_964549135.1 uncultured Oscillospiraceae bacterium
TTGAGTCAAAAGTGGTTCCCCCGCGCCCCCTCCGAAAACCGGCTCTGGATGTTTCTTGGAGGGCTTTTGCCAAATTGAATGCCAGATCAGCAAAAAGGAATGGCAATAGACAAACAACAGCAATGCTTCCATGTTTGATGAGAGCATTGCTGTTTTGTTCCTTACCGCTATCTCTCTTTTGCTTTGCTGACGTCCAATTTGTTTTTTCTTTATTGCTTGTTTTCTTTGCTTCACTGGCATCCAATTTGGTTGTTTTCCTTTTGTTCCATCCAGAGCCGGTTTTGGCAGGAGATTAGATTATTTGAAGGCCAAACCCTACGTTTCATCTGCTTCACTGGCATTCAACCTGTTTTTTCTCCTTTTTGTTTCATCCAGAGGTGGTTTTCGGGAGGGGGCTTTTGGTTGCAAAAGCCTCCTCCCGAAAATTATTCCCGTATCCCGTTCTCCCCCGCCTCAAAGCCCCTGGTGAAAATGTGGAAAGGGATTGAAATGGCATAGCAAAGATGCTATAATCAGCAGGAAAGCGATTGACGCAAAGAGAGGGGAATTTCACATGAAAAAATGGCTGGCAGCACTGCTCATGCTGCTGCTTGCGCTTCCGTTGGCGGCGCAGGCGGACACCTTCAACGCCAATTATGCCGTGGCATACATGGATGCCCGGTTTGAGTGCGGCTGCACCCGAGGGGGGAGCGGCACCATGATTAGCCGCTATGGTTTGGTTACCGCTGCGCACAATCTTTATTGTTATCAGCATAGCCAGCCGGTCAAGAGCTGCAATTTCTATTTCGGGGCCAAATCGGCGGGCAGCTGCTGGTATGAATACTCGGGCGGCTTCCGGTACCGGGTATACGAAACCTTCCCCAATGGCTACAGCGATGAAAATGATATCGGGTATGTCATTTTTGAAACGCCGGTGGGCAATGAAACGGGCTGGTTTGCCTGGCGGGTGGCGGATGATCAGTATCTGAACGAGGAATACACCCATGTACTCAGCTATGACGGAAGCCGGCATATGGACAGCATATTTGATGTGCAGTATGTGCTGAACAGCAAGCAGATATACTGGAACGGCTGGATTTCCGGCACGGAGGGCGGCCCGGTTTATTTCTGGTATGAGGGAATGGAATATCCCGAGGTGATTGCGGTATACACCTGTCATGACAATAGCGGCAACGGCTATGGCCGGCGGCTGACCCAGGATATTTACAAAGACATGAAGGCGGACGGGGCCTTTGACTGACGGAGGGGACGCCCTGCCGCCCTTGCGCCGGGGCCCGGGGCGTGGTATAATCAGGTGTTGGGTAGCATACGAAAGTAAGGAAGAGGAGAGGATTATTCATGAAAAAGCTGCTGAGTGAATTCAAAAAGTTTGCGCTTAAGGGCAATGTGATCGATATGGCGGTTGGCGTAATGATTGGCGGCGCCTTCAGCAAGATCGTCACGTCTCTTGTCAATGATGTCTTTATGCCGGTGCTTTCCCTGGTGACCGGCGGGCTGAATACCTCTGCCCTGTTTGTGGCGCTGGACGGCAAGGAATATGTGACCCTGGATGCCGCCAAGGAGGCTGGGGCCGCCACCCTCAATTACGGCACCTTCATCCAGACGGTGATTGATTTCCTGCTGATTGCCATCTGCATTTTCGCGTTTGTCAAGCTCATTTCCAGGCTGCATAAGAAGGAAGAGCCCGCCCCGGCCCCCGCGCCCCGGAAATGCCCCTTCTGCTGCCAGATCATTGATGAAAAGGCCACCCGCTGCCCCCATTGCACCAGCGAGCTGCCCGAGGAAAAGTAAGGGTGCTGTACAAAAATTTCTTCTGGGATTTTGACGGCACGCTCTACGCCACCTATGGCCGCATCACCCGGGCCTGTCTCAAGGCCCTGGGTGAGGGGGGCGCGGCCATTCCCTATGCGGAGGCCTATCGGACGGTGCGGCGCTCCATCCGTCATTTTTCCGATCGCTATGCCGCGCCCCTCGGCATCGGTCATGATGCATTTATGCAGGCGTACCGGGCAAATGCCAATCTGGAGGGGGAGGAGAGCATCCGCCCCTATCCGGGGATTCGGGAGATTACGGCGGCCATTGCGAGGCATGGCGGCCGCAATTTTCTCTATACGCATCGGGGCGTGGAGGCCATTTACTGGCTGAAACGGGATGGCCTCTGGCGGTATTTTTTCGATGGCGTGACCCAGGAGGATGATTTTCCCCTGAAGCCTGCGCCGGATGCGCTATTGCATCTGATGGAAAAGCATGGCCTGAACCCGGCGGAATGCATTATGCTGGGGGATCGGGAGATTGATATCGAGGCCGGCCTGGCCGCGGGCATGAGCGGCGCGCTCTATGATGATGAGCGGCTTCTGCCGGATTATCATCCGCCCTATCGCTTTTCCTCCTGGGCGGAGGCAAAACGGCGGCTGGTGGAAGCGGAGATGGGCGAGGAGGAACAGGCATGTATCTTATGAAAACCCGCCAGGAAATCAAGCAGCAGGCCAGGGATTGCCTCCGGGAGCAGCGGGGCAGCTGCATCGGCATCTATCTGCTTTCCATGCTGGTGACGGGCGTGCTTTCCGTGTGTACCATGGGCCTGGGCGCGCTGGTGCTTATCCCGGTGGCGCAGGTGGCCACCAGCGGCTTCTTCGCCGCGGTCTATGCCGGGGAGAGCCGCAGCGTTTCCCAATGGTTCAATTCCATGTTCGATCATTTTACCAGGAAAATGGGCGGCTATCTCTGGATGCTCCTGTGGGTTTTCCTGTGGATGCTTGTGCTGTATATTCCCGGCTTTGTCAAGGCCATTGCCTATTCCATGACGCCCTATATCCTTTCCGAATGCCCCCGGGTGAAGGCACGGGATGCCCTGCGCCTCTCCATGCGCATGACCCGGGGGTATAAGATGGATATCTTTGTGGCGCAGCTCAGCTTCCTGGGCTGGATGCTCCTTTCCGCCTTCACCTTCGGTATCCTGCAGGCGGTACATGTGGGCCCCTATATGAGCCTGACCATGGGCGGCATCTATCAGGAACTGAAGGAGAACGCCATCCAGAACGGCGTGATCAGCGCAGAGGAATTTGAAGGCGCGCCGATTGCCGAATAAGGGGAGAAAAAACATGGCGGAATATGCGCGGAAAAAATGGGAGAAGGATTGGAAAATGAAGGCATGGGAAAATTGCCTTCAGAAGCTGGATTGCCGGGCGGATATTGCGTTCCTGGGGGATTCAATTACCTATGGCAGCCAGTTCCAGCAGAATTTCCCCGATAAGCGGCTGATCAGCCTGGGTGTGCCCGGATACTGCGTTGCAGCATATTGGGAGTATGTGCAGATGCTGAAGGCGTCGGGCGCGAAAAAGGTATTCATCATGGGCGGCATCAATGGGCTTAGGGATGGCCAGGCGGATGAAATCATCGCCGATTTCAGGGCGCTGCTGGATTATATCAATGCGGAAATCCCCGGAAGAAAATTCTATATCCAGAGCGTGCTGCCTATCGCCGAAAGCGCGCAGGCGCGGTACTGCGCCAATGCTACCATCCGCCTCTATAATGATCAATTGAAGACGCTGGCGGCAGCATATGATGCGGTATATATCGATCTGCATTCGCTTTTTCTGGATGAAAAGGGAAACCTGCAGGAAGCCCTGACCCACGATGGCGTCCATGTTTCTGCTGCCGTGTATGAAAAATGGGCAGAGGTAATCCGGCCCTGCATCTACGAATAAATGGAGGACGGAGAATAGTATTGCGGGAGGATGCTTTTGCGTCAAAAGCACCCTCCCGAAAGCCCGGGAACGGGAAGGAATATTTGCGGGGGGACCGCTTTTGAGTCAAAAGTGGTTCCCCCGCACCCCTTCCGAAAACCGGCTCTGGATGTTTCATGGAGGGCTCCTGCCAAATTGAATGCCAGATCAGCAAAAAAGAAAAGAATAGAATAGAGAAGAGAACAGCAACGCCTTCACGTTTGGTGAGAGCATTGCTGTTTTGTTTCTTACAACTTGTTTTCTTTTGTTACATGGGCATTCAAACTGGTTTTCCCATTATTGCTTGTTTCCTATTGCTTCACTGGCATTCAACCTGGTTTTTCTTTATCTCTTGTTTCCTATCGCTTCACTGGCATTCAACCTAATTTTCCTTTATCGTTTGTTTTCTATTGCTTCACTGGCATTCAACTATGTGAAAGAAATCCATGTTCCATCCAGAGTTGGTTTTCGGGAGGGTGCGGGAGGGTGCTTTTGACACAAAAGCATCCTCCCGCCAAAAATCCCCGTCTCACAGCTCCCGGAGGCAGATGCCCTCCAGGGCGGCGGTGTCGGGCGCGTCCATGCCCTCCCAGGCGGAGAAAAGATAGACGGTTACGGTCTTGGGGAGCGCGCCTGTGCCGTAGAGGGTTAGGGTGAAAGTATCGCCCGCATCCAGCGGGATGCCGCCCTGGGGCCGGAGCGCATGCCCGTTTTCGTCCACGGCGATGACCTCTGCCCAGCAATCGCTTTCGTCCATCCCCTGGGGCGCAGCGCCGAGGAAGTCAGCGAGCGGGGCATCGCAGGTAATGGTCATGACGGCTGCCATGGGGCTGGCCTCTGCCTGGACGGCGCAATTCACGCCGCTGATTTTTCCGCTGCCGGTATAGCGCCTGCTTTCGCCATTGCGCGGGACTGCGGCGGTCATCGTGCCGATATCCTCATGCTCGATGCGCCAATAGCAGTTGCTTCCGTCAAACCAGTAATACGCCGTTTCTTTCTTGACCCCGATGCTCACCTTGATTTCCTGCCGTTCCCGGACTGCCTCGGGCAGCGGACAGGCAAATTCCCGCAGCTCGCAGAAATCGCCGTTTGCATCATAGGCAGGAATGGCGGAATCGGGATAGATATCCACGCCGTCATCGGTGACGGTGTGATCGCTGGTGTATACGGCTACCCGCCAGTAGCCGTAGGGCGCGCCGGTTTCCAGCGCCTGATTCCATGCGCGAAGGATATCGCTGCCCGGCTCGTTTTCGGAAAGGTCGGCCACAAGGGTCTCTGCATCGCCGATTGCCATCAGCGCAAGCTCCGCCTCCGCGGGCCTGTATTCCGTGATATGCTGCCCCTGGGTAATGCGGTAGGCCAGGCTCAGCGAAAGCCCGTCAAAGTAGGCGCTGTCGATGACGGCGGCAGCCGTTCCAAGCTCGGGCTGCTCCACAAGCGCGGGCTCGCTGACGGTCAGCGCCGCATAGGGCGCGACGGCGGCGTATCGCGCGTCGCATTCGCCAAAGAAATTGAAGAGGCTGAAATGCTCTGCAAGCGCGGCGGCTGCCAGCAGCAGGACGGCGGCAGCCGCAAGCAATAGCATGCGTGAAACGGTTTTTTTCATCGGGCGTGCTTCCTTTCTTTCGGTGCGGATGGCCGCCCGGATGCGCGCGCGCCGCTGGGAAGAGGCCGCCAGCCCGGAAAGGCGTCTGTTAATCCGATCCTGCATTTCCTTTTCATTCATCATGGTGCCATTCCTCCAAGCTGCTTTTCAGCAGGCGTTCTGCCTTTTCCAGGCGGTAGTGAACTGTTCTGCGGGAAACATGCAGCGCCTGCGCGGCTTCCTGAATGGTGAGGCCCTGGAAGTAGCGGAGAGTGATTGCCTGCCGCAGCGCAGGGGGCAGAGAAAGGATGGCGCGGGTGAAGGTATCATCGGGCGGCTCAAAGGGCGCGGATGCCTCCGGCAGATCGTCCATGCGCACCCGGCGATCAATATGAACAAACCATTTGCTCCGCTGAAGATCGCGGCAGACGTTGACGGCAATCCGCATCAGCCAGGTCTTTTCCGATGCCTCCCGGCGATAGCTGCCGTAGCATCGCCACGCCTTGATAAAGGTATCCTGCACCGCGTCCTCGGCCAGCGCAGCATCCCGGAGGAGCAGATAACAGGTGCGCAGCAGCGGTACCTCCCACCGCGCCATGGCCTG
Organism: uncultured Oscillospiraceae bacterium; assembly: GCA_964549135.1. Taxonomy (GTDB): domain Bacteria; phylum Bacillota; class Clostridia; order Christensenellales; family Aristaeellaceae; genus RUG563. Next base: position 5,915 of record CAZJUJ010000094.1, read on the forward strand.
CTCCAGCCAGCAATCGCGTTCATTTGGTTGTTCCATGCCTGCCAGCCTCCTTTCATCTATATAGACGAAGCAGCACGGAAAAACGTGCAATGGGGGACGGGGAAAACGGGGAACGGGGATCTTTTTGCGGGGGGACCACATTTTGGGGCAATGTGGGTGCCCCCCGCCCCCACCGGAAAACGGGTCGGGGTGGTTGATTGGAGGTTCGTGG
>CAZJUJ010000095.1:0-5455 GCA_964549135.1 uncultured Oscillospiraceae bacterium
GATGAAGCTGGCGCACCGCGTCTGCAAGCATTGCGGCTACTATGACGGCAAGCAGATCGTCGCTGTGAGCGAAGAAAATGCGTAAAAATGCACCGGGAAACCGGATGCGCTGATGGAGGAAGGGGCTTTGGCCCCTTCTCCGTCATTTGCGGAAAACATGGCCCCAGAGAACGGGAGGAGTATGCCCCATGCCCCCGCAGAGAGAGCGATTCATCGGCTGAAAAATCGCTTGGAGGGAAAAGGGCAGAAGGTCGCCCGGGAGGGCCGCAGGTGAAATGGCATTAGCCTGCGCGGTCTGCGCCCGTTACAGCGCATGGAGGCGATGGAAAGGGCTTTCCATCGCGAAATAAGGTGGTACCACGGAGTCGCTCCGTCCTTTAGGACGAAGGGACTTTTTTTCATTTTCACAATCTTTCCGGAAAAGGAGCGTGCTTCCATGAGCGAAAAAATCAGCATGGAAAAGACCTATAATCCCCAGGCCATCGAAAAGGAAACCTACGAAAAATGGGAGGCCTCCGGCGCCTTTGCCCCCCGAATCGACGAGAGCAAAAAGCCCTTTACCATCGTGATGCCGCCCCCCAACGTAACGGGCCAATTGCATATGGGCCACGCCATGGATGGCACGCTGCAGGATGCGCTGATCCGCTATCACCGCATGAAGGGCGATCCCACCCTGTGGCTGCCCGGCACCGATCATGCCTCCATTGCCACCGAGGTCAAGGTGGTGGAAAAGCTGCGCAAGGAGGGCATTACCAAGGAGGAATTGGGCCGGGAGGGCTTCCTTAAGCATGCCTGGGCCTGGAAAAATGAATACGGCGGCCGCATTACCCGGCAGCTGCGCCGCATGGGCGCCTCCTGCGATTGGAGCCGGGAGCGCTTTACCATGGATGAGGGCTGCTCCAGGGCGGTGCGGGAGGTTTTCGTGCGGCTGTATGAAAAGGGCCTCATCTATCAGGGCAATCGCCTGATCAATTGGTGCCCCTGCTGCAATACCTCCATTTCCGATGCCGAGGTGGAATATGAGGAAAAGGAGGGCAATTTCTGGCATCTGCTCTATCCCGTCAAGGAAACGGGCGAAATGCTGGAATTGGCTACCACCCGCCCCGAAACCATGCTGGGCGATACTGCCGTGGCCATTAACCCCGATGATCCCCGCTATGCCCATCTCCATGGCTGCCATGTGATGCTGCCCCTGGTGAATAAGGAGATTCCCATCGTCTGCGATGAGCATGCGGATATGGAAAAGGGCACCGGCGTGGTCAAGATCACCCCCGCCCATGACCCCAACGACTATGAGGTGGGCCAGCGGCATCATCTGCCCATCATGCGGGTCTTTACCTATGACGGGCATATGACCGGGGCGGCCGACTGCGCCGCGGCGGAGGAGCTGTTTGCCTCCGGCAAGGCCAGCGTGAATGAGCCCCATGTGCTGGACTGCGGAAAATATGCCGGCATGACCACCCAGGAGGCCCGCAAGACCATCGTGGAGGATCTGACGCAGCTGGGTCTTCTCAAATCCATTGAGCCCCTGCGCCATGAGGTGGGCACCTGCTATCGCTGCCATACCGTGATTGAGCCCATGGTATCCAAGCAGTGGTTTGTGAAAATGGAGCCCCTGGCCAAGCCTGCCATCGAATGCGTGAAGAAGGGCGAAACCAAATTCGTTCCCGAACGCTTCAGCAAGCTCTATTATAATTGGATGGAAAACACCCGGGATTGGTGCATTTCCCGCCAGCTCTGGTGGGGTCATCGCATTCCGGTCTGGTATTGCGATTGCGGCGAGATCATCTGCACCCGGGAGGATCCCACCGTCTGCCCCAAGTGCGGCAGCACCCATCTTACCCAGGATGAGGATGTGCTGGATACCTGGTTCTCCTCCGCGCTCTGGCCGTTTTCTACCCTGGGCTGGCCCGAAAAGACCAGGGATTTGAGCTATTTCTATCCCACCAGCACGCTGGTCACCGGCTATGACATCATCACCTTCTGGGTATCCCGCATGATTTTCTCCGCGCTGGAGAATATGGGCAGCGCGCCCTTTGATACCGTGGTCATTCATGGCCTGGTGCGCGATTCCCTGGGCCGGAAGATGAGCAAATCCCTGGGCAACGGCGTGGATCCTCTGGAAGTGATCGATCAGTACGGGGCCGACGCCCTGCGCTTCTCCCTGGTTATGGGCATCAGCCCCGGAAACGATACCCGCTATTCCACCGAAAAGGTGGAAATGGCCCGGAATTTTGCCAACAAGGTTTGGAATGCCAGCCGGTTCGTGCTGATGAATCTGGATGGCGAGGAGGAGCTGGCGGGCAAGACGCTGCTTCTGCCCGATCAGTGGATTCTGAGCCGCTTCAATGAGGCGGTGCGCCAGATCAGCAAGAATATGGAGGAGGCCGAATTCGGCCTGGCCGCCCAGAAGATTTATGATTTCATCTGGAGCGAATTCTGCGATTGGTATATCGAATTGGCCAAGGGCGGCCTGCTGGGCGAGGATATGCAGCGCAAGGCCGCCGTCCGGGCGGTGCTTCAGTATGTGCTTTCCGGGCTGCTGAAGCTGCTCCATCCCTTCATGCCCTTCCTGACCGAGGAGGTTTATAAGAATCTGCCCGGCAAGGCGGAGGCCTCCTGCATGCTGGCGGAGTGGCCCAAGGCCGATCCTGCCTATGATTTTGCCGCCGAAAGCGCCCGGATGGAGGGCATGATGGAAATGATCCGCTCCATCCGCAATATCCGCGCCAATATGAATGTGCAGCCCTCCATGCGCGCCCGGCTCATGGTGCGCGCCGCCGAGGGCTGGGAGAGCGCGCTTTCCGGGGCGGAAATCTATTTTGCGCGGCTGGCCGGCGTAAGCCAGATGGAGATCCTGCCCCGGGATGCCGAGATCACCGAAAAAACCGTCAGCGCCGTCTGCACGGCCGGTGAATTCTTTATTCCCCTGGGCGAACTGGTGGATTTCGAAAAGGAAAAGGCCCGGCTGAATAAGGAGCATCAGAAGCTGGAGGGCGAAATTGCCCGGGCGGAGGGCAAGCTGAATAATCCCGGCTTTGTGGCCAAGGCCCCGGCGAATCTGGTGGCTGCGGAAAAGGAAAAGCTGGAAAAGAATAAGGAGATGCTGGCCGCTCTGGAGGCGCGCATTGCCGAATTGGGCTAAGGCATCCGCATCGCTTGGGGGCACGGGGCCCGGGCGGCCCCTGCCCCGCTCTTTGCAACAAAGGAGATACTATGGAATTTCATCATGTGCCGGTGCTGCTTGAGGAGGTACTGGAATATTTGCAGCCGCATGCGGGCCAGGTATTTGCCGATGGCACCCTGGGCGGCGGCGGCCACAGCGAGGCCATTCTTAAGGCCATGGGCGAGGGCACGATTTACGGCATTGATCGGGATGCGGCGGCCATTGCGGCGGCCTCTGCCCGGCTGGGCGCGTATCCAGGCTTTCATGCGCTGCACGGCAATTTTCATGACGTAAAGCAGCTTTTGCCCCCCGGGGTGCTTTTAAACGGCGGGCTATTGGATCTGGGGGTTTCCTCGCATCAATTGGATACGCCCGCCCGGGGCTTTTCCTATCATGAGGATGCGCCCCTGGATATGCGGATGGATCCCTCCCAGGGCATGACGGCGGCGGAGTATCTCAATACCGTATCCGAAAAGGATTTCTGCCAGGCGCTGCGGGATTACGGCGATGAAAAATGGGCCGCCCGCATCGCGCAGCTTTTGATGGAAAAGCGCAGGGAAAAGCCCCTTGAAACCACCCAGGATCTGGTGCGGGTGGTGGATGCGGCCATTCCCAGGGCTGTCCGCCGAAAGGATGAGGGGCATCCCGCCCGGCGCACCTTTCAGGCGGTGCGCATTGTGGTCAATGATGAATTGGCGCCCCTGGAAAGGGCGATTCAGGATTGGGTGGATCTGTTGCTTCCCGGCGGCAGGCTGGCGATCATTACCTTCCATTCCATTGAGGATCGGATCGTAAAGCTGGCCTTCCGGAAATTGCAGAATCCCTGCATCTGCCCGCCCCGGGCCCCCATCTGCACCTGCGGCAGAAAGCCCCTGGGCCGGGCCATTGGCGGCGCGATCCGGGCGGGGAGGGAGGAACTGGAGGATAATTCCCGTTCCCACAGCGCAACCCTGCGGATATTTGAAAAGGGCCCCCGCCCTGATTGAGCGCCGGGGCAGCCCCTGGCCTATCTGCATGCAGCGGGCCGGGAGAATACACTGAAAGGGAGGCAGCCATGAGTACGCTCTTTGTTGTGGCCACCCCCATTGGCAATCTTTCCGATATGAGCCCCCGGGCCATTGAAACACTGAAAAATGCAGCGCTGATCTGCGCCGAGGATACCCGGGTTACGAAAAAGCTGACCAATCATTTCGGCATCGATACGCCCCTGATCTCCTGCCATCAGCACAACGAAAAAAGCCGGGGCGAGGAGATCACCGAGCGGATGCTGGCCGAAAACATCGATGTGGCCGTGGTCACCGATGCCGGTACCCCCGCCATTTCCGATCCGGGCACCGAAATCGTGCGCCTGGCGGCGGAAAAGGGCATTCGCGTTGTGGCGGTGGCCGGGCCGACGGCCTTTGCGGCGGCGGTCTCTGTCAGCGGCTTTGATTTTTCCGCCTTTACCTTCTATGGCTTTCTGCCCCGGGAAAATAAGGAGCTGAAGGATAAGCTGCTGGAAATCGGCCGCGAGTCTCAGGGCGCGGTCTTTCATGAATCCCCGCATCGGGTGAAAAACCTGGTGGCCGCCATTGCCGAAACGCTGCCCGACGCCCGGCTTTCCGTCAGCTGCGATCTGACCAAGCTGCATGAACTGACCATCCGCGGCACGCCGGAGGAAATCCTGGCCCAGCTGACCGCTAATGAAAAAAGCGAAAAGGGCGAGTATTGCCTGGTGGCCGATCTGCGGAATGTACATCTGCCCGAGGCGCAGCCCGTGGTGCAGGCCTCGCTGGAGGCACGAATCTTTGATCTGCATCTGCAGGGCATATCCCTCCGGGATGCAATCGATGCCCTCGTCAGCCAGGGCGAAAAGAAAAACGCCGTGAAGGCCGCCGCCCTGCGCGTCAAAGACCTGCTGGGCGACTGACGGGGGAGGAACGAGGGAAAAAATATTGCGGGAGGAGACTTTTGAGTCAAAAGTCCCCTCCCGCGCCCTCCCGAAAACCAGGGACGGGGACGAAGTTTTTGCGGGAGGATGCTTTTGCGTCAAAAGCACCCTCCCGCGCCCTCCCGAAAACCGGCTCTGGATGGTGCATGGGTGAATCCTGCCAAATTGAATGCCAGTGAAGCAACAGGAAACAAGCAATAAAGAACAAAGCAGCAATGCTCTTGCCAAACGCAGAGGCATTGCTGTTGTTTTTTCTATCGCTATTCTTTTTTGCTGATCTGGCATTCAACGCTGTGAAAGTAAGCCATGTTTCATCCAGAGCTGGTTTTCGGAGGGGGTGCGGGGGAACCACTTTTGAC
>CAZJUJ010000096.1:0-5450 GCA_964549135.1 uncultured Oscillospiraceae bacterium
TGGTTTCGATTTTTACGCCCAGAGCCGTCAGGGTATCGATTTCCTTCTGCACAATGGCCTTGGGCAGACGGAATTCGGGAATGCCATATACCAATACGCCCCCCGCCAGATGCAGCGCCTCAAACACGGTAACCTCATAGCCCTTTCTGGCCAGATCGCCCGCGCAGGTAAGCCCGGAGGGGCCGGAGCCAATCACCGCCGCCCGATGCCCGTTGGCGGCTGGCCGCACAGGGGGCTTGTCCGCATGGGCGTTGTGATAATCGGCCACAAAGCGCTCCAGCCGCCCGATAGCCCCCGGCTCGCCCTTGATGCCGCGCACGCACCTGCATTCGCACTGGCTCTCCTGGGGGCATACCCGGCCGCAGACGGCGGGCAGCGCGCTGGAAGCGGCAATGATCTGATAGGCCGCTTCAAAATTTCCCTGGGCGGTTTCCCGGATAAAGCCGGGAATATCAATGCGCACGGGGCAGCCGGAAACGCAGGGATGATGCTTGCACTGGAGGCAGCGGCGGGCCTCATCCATGGCCTGCTCCGGGGTATAGCCCAGGGCCACCTCCAGAAAATTCTGATTGCGGATTTCGGGGGCCTGGGAGGGCATGGGATTCTTCTGCATGGACATATTGGGCATATTATTTTCCCTCCTTAAAAAGATTGCAGGCCTGCTCATGGGCGCGGCGCTCAAAATCCCGATAGGTGGCGCTGCGGGCGATGGCCTCGTCAAAATCGATTTCGTGGCCGTCAAATTCCGGGCCGTCCACACAGGCAAAGCGGGTCTTCCCGCCCACCGTCAGCCGGCAGCCGCCGCACATGCCGGTGCCGTCAATCATGATGGGATTCATGCTGGCAATGGTCTTGACGCCGTATTCCTTGGTCAGACGGCAGACGTATTTCATCATCACCAGCGGCCCGATGGTGATCACCTCGTCATATTTCTCTCCGCTGTCCATCAGCTTTTTCAGCGCATCGGTCACCAGTCCCTTTTCGCCCCAGCTGCCATCATCGCTCATGCGCAGAAGGCGGCTGCTGGCAGAGGCAAATTCCTCCTCCAGAATCACCAGATCCCGGCTGCGGAAGCCGATAACGGCATGCACCTGGCAGCCCTGCTGATGCAGCTTTTTGGCCACCGGATAGGCAATGGCGCAGCCTACGCCGCCGCCCACCACCGCCACCTTCTTCAGCCCCTCGGTATGGGTGGCCCTGCCCAGGGGGCCCACAAAATCATGGATGTAATCCCCCTCCTGCAGATGATTCAGCTTTTCGGTGGTGGCGCCCACCACCTGAAAAATAATGGTGATGCTGCCCTCTTCCCGGTCATAATCGGCCACCGTCAGGGGAATGCGCTCCCCGTTTTCATCCACCCTGAGAATGATAAACTGCCCCGGCTCGGCCTTCCGGGCAACCAGCGGCGCATCCACCTTCATCAGCGTTACGGTGGGATTCAGGGATTTTCTTAATAGAATTCTGTTCATGCTGCTTCCTCCTTGCAATAGGGGAGAATGATCCAGACCGAAAGCAAATGCAGCGGGATATGGATCGCCGCCCTGCCGATGCGGCATGCTTATCTTACCATAGGAAGAAACAAAAAGCAAAGCATGCCCGGACGGAAAAACAAAGATAGTTCAGCGGGAAATTGGCCTTGCATCCATACAGGGAATATGATATGATAAAATTCAAACGCTTTCGCGCTATTACTTGCAGAAAAAAGGAGAAGAAGCATGATCTTTGGAAAGCATATCAACCGGTATTACCTCAAATATGCCGGTATGCTGCTCATCGGCCTGGCGGCGCTGATCGTGGTGGATTATATGCAATTGGTGGTGCCGAATCTGTATCAGATGGTCATCAACGGCATTAACCAGGGCTATGTCATCAAGGATGGGGTTCAGCTTCCCTTTGATAAGAATTTCCTCATCGATCAGATCTGCATGCCGCTGGTGGCGGTCATCATCAGCATGGTATTCTGCCGGTTCCTCTGGCGCGTGTGCATTTTCGGCTCGGCCATCCGCATGGAAACCGATCTGCGCAACCGGATGTTTGCCCACTGCAAGGATCTTTCCCGCCAGTTCTATCAGGTCAATAAGGTCGGCAATCTGATGAGCCTGTTTACCAACGATCTGGAAACGGTGCAGGATTGCTTCGGCAGCGGCTTTCTCATGTTCTTTGACGCGCTGTTCCTGGGCTCCCTTGCCGTTGTCAAGATGTGGAAAATGAACCCGCTGCTCACCTGCCTTTCCATGATTCCCATGGCGCTTCTGCTCTGCGCGGCCACCATCATCGGCCGCTATATGACAAAGAAATGGGATATCCGTCAGGAGGCCTTTTCCAAGCTTTCCGATTTTTCGCAGGAGAGCTTTTCCGGCATTGCGGTGATCAAGGCCTTCGTCAAGGAGGCCCGGGAACTGATGGCCTTCAAAAAGCTGAATAAGGAAAATGAGGAGGCCAATGTGGATTATACCCGGGCCTCGGTGCTGCTGCGGATTGTGGTTTCTTTGTTTGTGGAAACGGTCATCTGCGTCATTCTGGGCTATGGCGGCTATCTGGTGCATGAAGGGGTATTCAACGCCGGGCAGCTGGTGGAATTCATCGCCTATTTCAATTCGGTGGTCTGGCCCATCATGGCGGTATCGGAATTGATCGATATGACCTCCCGGGGCAAGGCCTCCCTCCGGCGCATCAGCGAGCTGATGGATGCCAGGCAGGATGTGGTGGATCGGCCCTCCGTCCGGGAAATTCCCGCCATTCAGGGCGGCATTGCCTTCCGCCATCTCACCTTCCGCTATCCCGACGGCGAATATGACGCGCTGCAGGATGTATCCTTTGAAATTGCGCCCGGGGAAAACGTGGGCCTGGTGGGCAAGACCGGGGCGGGCAAAACCACGCTGGTGGATTTGATTCTGCGCACCTATAACGTGCCGGATCACAGCCTCTTTATCGACGGGCAGGATGTAAATAATGTGCCCATCCGCCAGGTGCGCGCCGCCGCGGCCTATGTGCCCCAGGATAATTTTCTCTTCAGCGATACCATCACCCGGAATATTGCCTTCGGCGTGGATGAATATACCCAGGCGGATATTGAGGAAGCGGCAAAACTGGCCGATGTGGACGGCAATATCCGGGAATTCAGCCAGGGCTATGAAACCGTGATGGGCGAGCGAGGCGTAACCGTCTCCGGCGGGCAGAAGCAGCGCATTTCCATCGCCCGGGCGCTGCTCAAGGACGCCCCCATTCTCATTCTGGATGATTCGGTATCCGCCGTGGATACCAAGACCGAAAAGAGGATTCTGGAAAACCTGCGCAAAACCCGGGCGGGGCGCACCACCATCCTCATCGCCCACAGAATATCCACCATCGAATCGATGGATAAAATTCTCTTCCTGGATGAGGGCAGGCTGCTGGCATCGGGCACCCATGCGGAATTGTATAGGAATTGCCCGGAATACCGCAAAATGGTAGATCTGCAGAAGCTGGAGGAAGAAGGAGGCGAAAACAAAAATGCGTGAGTATCTGCCGCTTTTGATTGTGGGCGCCATCATCGGGCTCTTTACACTGGTTTTTCTCATCGCCTATGCCAAGGTTCGCAAGCAGAAGGAGGCCATCGGCTTTGACCGGCATATGCCGGATGGCGAGATTACCAGACGGCTGCTCAAATACGTCATGCGCTACTGGAAAAGCCTTGCGCTGGTGCTGGTGATCATGCTCTTTTCCATCTCCTCTGAATTGCTCTCTCCCCTGATCGTAGGCCAGGTGCAGGAAATCGTCAAGACCGATTTTGAAATGCGTGAGCTTTTGCTGGCGGTGGCGGTGTACGCCGCGGTGCTGGTCATTTCCATGGCCTCCACCTATTTCCAGGCCATCGTGCTGCAGAAAACGGGGCAGAAGATTCTCTCCTCCCTGCGCGAAGATATCTTTACCCATATCGAAAGCCTCTCCCATGAGCAGCTGAATCAGATTCCCGTGGGCAAGCTGGTCACCCGCGTGACCAATGATACCAACGCCATTTCCATGATGTTTACCAATATTCTGGTGCAGCTGGTGAAAAATATCTTCATCATCCTGGGCGTACTCATCGCCATGCTGTGCCTGAATTATATGCTGACGCTGATGGTGCTGTGCTTTGTGCCCTTCGTGATTCTCTTCGCCGTGATTTTCCGCAAGTTTGCGCGCATGGCCCATCGCCGGGTGAAGGATTGCACCACGGATATCAATACCTATCTTTCCGAAAATCTTTCCGGCATCAAAATCACCCAGATTTTTAACCGGGAAGAAAGAAAAATGGCCGAATTTGAGGAAAAGAGCGATAAGCTGAGAAAAGCCCGGCAGAATCAGATTCTGGTCTTCGGTATCTTTAGGCCCATGGTCTATATGCTCTATATTTCCTCGGTGCTGGGGCTGATGTATCTGGGCGGCAAGGGCTATATCGATCAGATCAGCTTCATGGGCCAGATGGTCACCAGCGGCACCATCGTCACCTTCTATATGTATATCTCCCGCTTCTTCAATCCCATCCAGACGCTGGCAGAGCAATTCAATATGCTCCAGTCCGCCTATGCCTCCGCCGAAAAAATCTTCACGATTCTGGATATGAAGCCCCAGGTGGTGGATGCCGAGGATGCGGTGGAAATGGAAAAAATCGAGGGCGAAATCGAATTCAAAAATGTCTGGTTCGCCTATAACCCCGGGGAATGGGTGCTGCAGGATGTCTCCTTCCATGTAAAGCCCCGGGAAACGGTGGCCTTCGTGGGCTCCACCGGCTCGGGAAAATCCACCATCCTTTCCCTGATCTGCCGGAATTATGATATCCAGAAGGGCCAGATTCTCATTGATGGGGTGGATATCCGGAAAATCAGGCTCTCCTCCCTCCGCCGCCATTTCGGCCAGATGCTCCAGGATGTCTTCCTCTTTTCCGGCACCATCCGCAGCAATATCGTGCTGCGGGATGAGGAAAAGACCGATGCGGAGGTTATGGAGGCCTGCCGCTATGTCAACGCCGATTCCTTCATCAATCGCCTGGAAAACGGCCTGGATGAGGTGGTGCGGGAACGGGGCAATAATTTCTCCGCCGGTCAGCGGCAGCTGCTCTCCTTCGCCCGTACCATCATCCATCGCCCCTCCGTAATGATCCTGGATGAAGCCACCGCCAATATCGATACCGAAACCGAAATCCTGATCCAGGATTCGCTGGAAAAAATGAAGAATATCGGCACCATGCTCATCGTGGCCCATCGCCTCTCTACCATCCAGCATGCCGATAATATCATCCTCCTCTCCCATGGAAAAATTCTGGAGCAGGGCAGCCATCAGCAGCTTCTCCATCAAAAGGGCCGCTACTACCAGCTCTATACCCTGCAATACCACCAGGAGCAGCTTCAGGCCCAGTAAACTATACTGGGGATAATTTGCGGGAGGATGCTTTTGCGTCAAAAGCACCCTCCCGCACCCTCCCGAAAACC
>CAZJUJ010000097.1:0-5277 GCA_964549135.1 uncultured Oscillospiraceae bacterium
AGCCCCCGCTCCCTGAGAATTTCGCCCACCCGCTCCCGCTTCTGCAGCAGCGCGGCATCGTATACCCGGCGCTGCTCCGGCGGCAATTCGGCCATCAGCACCGATTCCATCTTCTCCGGCAATTCGCCCAGCACATCGCCCTTGAGCCTGCGCATCAGGAAGGGGCGGATGCGATGGCGCAGATCCTCGGCATTCTGGCCCTCGCCCCAGCGGCGGAGAAAATCCGTATACCGGGGCAGATAGCCGGGCAGCACAAAATCATACCTCGACCATAATTCCCCGGCGTGGTTTTCCATGGGCGTGCCGGTCAGGGCGATGCGGGTTTCGGCGGTGAGCTGCTTGACGGCATGCGCGCCTACGGACTGCACGTTTTTGATCTGCTGGGCCTCATCAAGCACCGCAAAGCGGAAGGGAATATCCGCCATCAGCGCAATATCCCGGCGGATCAGGGGATAGCTGGTAATCACCAGATCCGGGGCGTTTTTGCCCCGGATGCTTTCAATCTGCTCCGCCCGGGCCGCCTGGCCGCCGCTGAGCAGCAGCACGGATAATTCGGGGGCGAAGCGGGCGCATTCATTGAGCCAGTTATAGGTCAGGGAGGTGGGGGCCACGATCAGGGAGGGCTTTCTCTCCTCTGCATTTTTTACGCAGGCCAGCAGGGCGGAAAGCATCTGGATCGTTTTGCCCAGGCCCATATCATCCGCCAGAATGCCGCCCATGCCCAGGGCATGCAGGGATAAGAGCCATTCATAGCCCCGCTCCTGATAGGGGCGCAGGCAGGATACCGGGGGCGGCGGGGCGGTAAAATTCAGGGAGGCGGCCCGGGCGGCACCGGCATCCAGGGTGACATCCAGCTGCTTTTCCCGGATCAGCGCGGAAAGATAGGCCGCCCAGCAGGCGCCCAATTCCTCCCGGCCGGTGTTTTCCTCCGCTTCCACGATGGCCTCCGCCAGGGGCTGCCATTCCTCGGCCTCGGAAAGATCCAGGAAGGTGCCTTCCTTAAAGCGAAAATAGCGGCGCTTTTTCCGCAGCGCTTCCAGAAGGGGGATCAGCTCCTCAATGGGGGTATCGCCATCTATCATTTCCAGCAGCAGGCGGCCATTCTGCAGCCGGATGGCCCCCTTGAACAGCGGCTTGCGGGGGGTGATCCGCCGGAAATCCCTGCTGAAAAATACCTCGGCGCATGCGGTCAGGCGGCCCGCCCCGGCAGTTACAAAATCGAATATTTTTTCGCTGCCGCTTAAATATACCTTGCCCTTGCAGATATGAAAGCCGGCCTGGGCCAATTCATCCAGCACCGCTCTTTCCCCCGGCGCATCCCGCAGGATCAGCGCGCCCTGGGGCAGCGAATCGGGATTAAAGGGATCGATCTCCGCCTGGCCGTACACAAAGGAAACCCGGGCGGTGACATCGGGGCCCTCCTTATCCAGATAGACCCGGGCCTTCAGCGGCAGATGCAGAAAGCGGCTCTCCAGCGCGGGATCGATGGTGACGGTGCCCACCCGCAGCAAAAAGGGCAACAGCTCGCTCATCACCCGGGGGGTATCGGTATTGGAAAAGGCGAAAAGCGCCTCCTGCCCGGTGGAAAAGCGGGCCAGGGTGGAGAGCAGCTCCCGCTGCTCCGGCGGGGTGATCAGGCATTCGCCATCCGCCAGAATAAAGCGGAAATCCTTGGTCAGGGGGATCAGCCGGGCGGGCAGCTCCGCCGTCATCTGCAATTTCTGCAGCGAGCCGGTCAAATGAAAATTCAGCGCCAGCGGCTGCTCCCGAATGCCGTTCAGGGCGATCTGCTCGCCATTTACCTGCAGGGTAAAGGGAAGCTCCTTCAGTGCCTCCAGTACCCGGGCGGCGGCCCTGGGGGGCAGCAGCATTACCCGGGCATCCGTCCCCGAAAGGGAGCGCACGGCCGGGCTTTCGCAGTATTCCGATAGAATATCAAGAAGCCTCGATTGCTTTTCATCAAAGCGCATCCATTGGGGGCGGTATTCAAAGCCCTTGCCGAAGGGGAGGGGCTGCTGCTCCTCCCGGCACTGGAGAAAATGGGGAATATGCCGCACCACATACAGCCTGTCCTCCCCGATCTTCAGCCCAATGCGCAGCCCCTCCCGGGTGAGGAAAAGAACGGGCGCCAATAAAATGCCATCCGATTCAGGCAGCATGCCCGAAACGGCCTCAAATAATGCGGGCACGGCCTGCTGCGCCCGGCGCTTTTCCATCTCCTGCAATAGGCCGCCCTCCATGGCGGTCAGCGCCGCAGCAATGGCATGGGCGCAATGCGCGGCCCCGCAATCACAGGCAATGCCCGCGGCGGATACCCGCACCAGATGCTTTTCTTCCCCGGATACAATATATACGATTTCGTCCTTGGCGCGCCGGGCCTCCCGCACCAGGGCGCGATGAAACAGGGCCTGGCCCTTGGCAAACTCCGCTTCGCCGGCCTGCTCGCGCAAAATTTCTTCTGTCAGCATGGAAGCATGCCTCCCTTCAAAATGCGCAACGGAAAATAGCGCATCTTTCAAAAATACGCCGCCCTACCCTCTTTTCCTGCAACATAACCAAAGAAAATTTCGCCCGCTTGAATTATCGCAGGGAACGGGGGAAAACGGGATTATTGCGGGAGGATGCTTTTGCGTCAAAAGCACCCTCCCGAAAACCGGCTCTGGATGTTTCCTGGGGGAATCCTGCCAAATTGAATGCCAGATCAGCAAAAATGAATAGCAACTAAAAAACAACAGCCATGCATTTCCGTTTGGCAAAGGCATTGCTGTTTTGCTTCTTACTGCTTCATTCCTATTGTTTCACTGGCATCCAACCTGGTTAGGATAACCAGCACTGCCCTCACGTTTGATGAGGACATTGCTGATTTATTCTTTACATCTTGTTTTCTTTTGCTTCACTGGCATCCAATCTGGTTTTTCTTTTTTTGTATCATCCAGAGGTGGTTTTCGGGAGGGCGCGGGAGGATGCTTTTGACACAAAAGCATCCTCCCGCAAATATTCTCCCGTTCTTTCCCCGTCCGTTACTGGGGCGGTTTTTCTTTTATTCCGGCTAGGCGCAGCATTTCGCCCCGGAGATAGGTGCAGAGGCGTTCCTTTTCCTCGGTATTGGGGATATCGGGATTATAGCGGGTAGGCACGCCGAAGGTGATGGTATGCGTATGCTTATCGGCGTAGAGGGGGATAAACTGGGCGCATTTTCCGGTTTTATTATAATAGAGCTGGCCGATCATGGTAAAGCCGGTAAAGAATTCGGATACGCCCTCCCGGGCATAGCGCTGATCCTGGGTAGTGGCGGCGTTTTCGGGGAAGAGCAGGATATTATCCCCGGCCTCCATAGCGGCGGTGGTTTGGCGGAAGGTCTGCATCAGCTTGCGGGGCTGATCATGATAGACGGGGATGGAATCCACCGATTTCATGATCCAGACCAGCACCGGCGCGGCGATCCGCTCCACCAGGAAGCGCAGCAGCCCCTGGGGCAGCCATTTAACATCCCGGAAGGTGCCGCTCAGCACCCGATCGGCCACCACGGCGCGATCCATCATTTCATAGGTGACCCAGGGCCGGAAGGAAAAGGGCACATACAGATTGGTGACGATGGGGCCGTAGATTTCCCCATGATTGCAGACGAATATGCAGGCGGTATCCTTATCCGGATGGATATTTTCCCTGCCCCGGATTTTATGATAATACAGGGGCCGCAGCACCATCAGCAGGATTTTGATGCCATAGCGCTTCAGGCTTTTTTTAATGACCACGGCCTCCAATTGCTCATGGAGGGAGGCATTTTCCTGCCCCTCCTTCTGCAATTCCATATAGCGGCGCAGCTTTTCCATATGCTGCTTATTCATGGGGAAGAGCAGGGAAAAGACCAGCGCCACCGCCACCAGTGCCAGGGCGGGCAGGGTAAAGAGCGGGCTGAAATTGCTGAAGAGGGCCTGGCCATCCATGCCGGCATGCTCCGCCGATAAAAGGGCCAGCAGCGTCAGCGCCAGCAGCGCGATCAATTGCCCGATCAGCGAGGCGAAATTCAGCCGGATCCGCTGGGCCGCATAGGTGGCGGCGCTGGGATTATGGCCGATGCCAAAGGCGGCTACCCGGCGCATATCCCCCTCCATGGCGGTGATGGTGCGGGAAAAGATGGTAACGCCCATGGTACACAGGGCCAGGGAGAGATAATTGGTGACGGAGGTGGGCTCATCCAGGGCGCGGATGAAAAGAATCAGCCCGTAGAGCCAGGCCACCAGCCCGAGCGTCATGAGAAACGTGGGATCGGGCTTGCGCGCCTGGGTGCGCCGCAGCAGCAGATTGGTCAGCAAACTTGCGGCATAGGTACACAGCAGCGCAATTCCCATGCAGAGAATCAGCGCATCGGCAGAAACGCCGATGAAGGTAAAGGTCATCACCTGGGTGATCTGCAGCGCCGCGGTGGCCGCCCAGAGGGCGTACTGGAAAATGCGATAGGCATGCACGCCGCTCAGGGCCGCCTCCTCCTGCTGGGCAGAGGCAAAATCGGCGCTTGCGGGGATTTTCAGGCGGCTGATGGAGGTGAATTCAAATAGCCCGCTGACCAGAAAGCCGCCCAGCAGCGAAAGAATGGTCGAAGCGCCAAGATCGGTAAAAATCAGCATCAGCACAAGCGGCACCGGCAGCAGGCCCAATTGCACCAGAAGCAGCAGCCCGATCTTTTTCAGGGGGCGATGATCGCCCAGCATGCCCTTTTCCGCCGCATAGCGCATCAGCGGCCGCCGCAGCATAATGCATAGCACCAGCGCAAACAGACACCAGAATTCGGCTGCCTGCATCTCAATGGGCAGCGCCATCATCAGCGCCATCAGCAGCAGGAAAACCGCGATCAGCAGGATGCCCCCAGTCCGCAGCAGGGAGCGGGAAATCACCTGGCGCAGCGGCGGCCGAAAAAGCTGGGAAAAAAGAAGGGCTACCCGCCCGGTCAAATACAGCGCGCCCCCTAATATGGGCCGGGATATAAGCAGATTGGACGCCATCATGCAGAATAGATAGGCATAAAGCGCGCCAAAATCAATCAGGCCGTGGGGGGCAGGGATGGGGTTCGACGTGGAATGCAAGCTAACTTTCCTCCTCTCCGTGCTTCCTATTGTAGCGCCTTTTCTGAAAATTGGCAAGAGCGGGGGGAAAAAACATGTACGCCGGAAAATGATGGCGCATAGGGGGAAAAGGGAGGCTATTTTGCGGAGGGAAAATTCCGGCTCTATAATAAAAGTTGGGGTGCAGCCAAAAAAGAGAGGACAAAGTAAGCCC
>CAZJUJ010000098.1:0-4513 GCA_964549135.1 uncultured Oscillospiraceae bacterium
ATTCGAACCCCCGACCCACGGCTTAGAAGGCCGTTGCTCTATCCAGCTGAGCTACAGGCGCATTTCGCCGCGAAACAGTGTCGAGGCGGCTGCGAGCAGCCATCCCTGCTGACAAGGACAGATTTTAGCACGCTTTGACGCTTCTGTCAAGGGCTTTTTTCAGATTTTTTTCGTTTTTGTCGTTTTTTCTTTTTGCTGAAACATTTCTTCCTATCTCATTGTCTTTTTTAATGAAATCTGCTATTCTGTCGGCAGACAAGGAGGAAATTCCCATGAAAACAAGGCGCATGCTCTCTTTTCTTATGGCGCTTGCCATGCTCTGCATCCTTTCTCCCGCCCGGGCGGGCTATAATCCCCTGGATATTTCCACCTCGGGCAGCGGTGCGCCGGTCTATACCGGCAGCCGGGGCTCCCGGCAGGCGGGGCTGCTCTACAATGGCTTCTCCGGCTCCCTTTCCCTGAGCGCCACCAACGGCCTCTATTCCCTGAATCTTTCCCCGGATTACACGGTCTGGATTGATCAGAAGAGCGCGGAAAAGAACGCGCCCCAGCAGCCCTGCAATGCCTGGCTGGCCGAAGTCATTACCCCAAACGCGCCCCTGACCTCTGCCCCCGGCGGCGGGCGCATCACCGCCCGGCATGCGACGGGCACGCTGGTCACCGTCTGGGGCGAATTCGGGGATTATTACTATGTGCAGGATTACAGCTGGACGCTGACCGGCTTTTTCTCCCGTTCCAGCCTGCGCAAAATCAAGGAGCTTACCTATGAAGAGGCCGCTTCCATGCTCTCCGGCGTAAGCGGGGCTTACAGCGCCGTCGTCCATACCGGCGGGCTGCCCCTGGATCGCTGCTATTCCGCCACGGGCTGGTGCGATACGGCTTCCTATGCGCCCATTGAGGATGGGCAGACGGTGACCGTGCTTGCCCATCTGGGCGATTGGGTGCAATTGGCGGACGGCGGCTTCATCGAAAGCCGTTTTCTGGAGCCCCAGGGGGAGCATAGCCGCCGCTATGCCTATGTCACAAGCGATCATCCCCTCAACCGGCTGAATCTCAGGGCCGATGCCCGCAAGGATGCCTATTCCCAGGCCAAGCTCTGCGCGGGAACAAAGGTGGAGCTTATTTCCCAGACCGATGAATGGGCCTGCGTCCGGCTGGACGGCGGCCAGGGCGGCCTATCCCTGGTGGGGTGCGTGCAGCTTCAGTATCTTTCCCTTACGGAAAACCCATCGGCAAGCGGCGCTGTGCCCGTGCGGCTGACTAAGACGCTCTACGCCGGAAACGGCGGGAATGAATACCGCAGCAGCTGGAGCGGCGCTGCCCTGCCCGCAGGCACGCTGCTGACCGTAATCGGGGTGGAGAGCAATGCGGATGCCTATATGGAATATCCCGATCAGCTTCTGGCCCGGACGGAGGAGGGCCGGCTGATCAAAATCTGGGATGACGACGGGGTGCTGGAGCCGCTGCAAAGCACGGGCTTTTCGGCGCGGACGGATAGTTCCCTGAAAATGCGCGCCGCACCCCGGAAGGACGCCAGGGTCATAAAGACCCTTTCCAAGGGGGCGAAGGTGGAGGTGCTGCTCCGCGGCGAGGGCTGGACCATGATCCGCTATAAGGAGCAGACCGGCTATGTGATGAGCCGATACCTGATTTTCCCCTGAACCCCTTCAATTTTCCCCCGGACGGCAGAAAAATTCGCTCTGCCGCCCGTTTTTTATGAAAAAAGTGAGTTTTCCTGCCGTTTCTGCCCTTGCCAAGAATGGAAAATCATAGTATAATCAATCGGATGAGCGGTGCTTCCGCTCGTCTGCCCACAAATTCGTTAATCCAATTCCGAAAGGAGAACAATAGGTAATGGCAAAGAAGTATGTGTACCTGTTCAAAGAAGGCGACGCCTCCATGCGTGAGCTGCTGGGCGGCAAGGGCGCGAACCTGGCTGAAATGACCAAGATCGGTCTGCCCGTTCCCCAGGGCTTCACCATCTCCACCGAAGCCTGCACGCAGTATTATGAGGACGGCCGCCGGATCAATGACGAAATCCAGGCCGAAATCATGGAAAACATCGCCAAGATGGAAGAAATCACCGGCAAGAAATTCGGCGATAAGGAAAACCCCCTGCTGGTTTCCGTTCGCTCCGGTGCCCGTGCCTCCATGCCCGGCATGATGGATACCATCCTGAACCTGGGCCTCAATGAGGACGTGGTGAATGTTATTTCCGCCAAATCCGGCAATCCCCGCTGGGCGTGGGACTGCTATCGCCGCTTCATCCAGATGTTCTCTGACGTGGTTATGGAAGTGGGCAAGAAGTATTTCGAAAAGCTCATCGACGCCATGAAGGAAGAAAAGGGCGTGACCCAGGATGTGGAGCTGGATGCCGACGATCTGAAGAAGCTGGCCAATCAGTTCAAGGCCGAATACAAGGCCCAGCTGGGCACCGATTTCCCCGATGATCCCAAGGTTCAGCTCTTTGAGGCCATCAAGGCCGTCTTCCGTTCCTGGGATAACCCCCGCGCCAACGTCTACCGCATGGATCATGACATCCCCTATTCCTGGGGCACTGCCGTTAACGTGCAGATGATGGCCTTCGGCAACATGGGCGATAACTGCGGCACCGGCGTTGCCTTCACCCGCAATCCCGCCACCGGCGAAAAGGGCCTGATGGGCGAATTCCTCACCAATGCCCAGGGCGAAGACGTGGTTGCCGGCGTGCGTACCCCCATGCCCATCGCCAAGATGGCCGAGATCTTCCCCGAAGTGTACAAGCAGTTCCAGGAAGTCTGCACCATCCTTGAAAACCACTATCGCGACATGCAGGATATGGAATTCACCGTGGAAAACGAAAAGCTCTATATGCTGCAGACCCGCAACGGCAAGCGCACCGCCGCCGCCGCCATCAAGATTGCCTGCGATCTGATCGACGAGGGCATGATCACCGAAGAAGAAGCCCTGATGCAGATCGATGCCAAGTCTCTGGATATGCTGCTGCATCCCACCTTTGACACCAAGGCCCTCAACGCCGCCAAGCCCGTGGGCAAGGGCATTGCCGCCTCCCCCGGCGCCGCCGCCGGCACCATCGTTTTCACCGCTGAAGACGCTGTGGCCCATGGCAAGAAGGGCGAAAAGGTTGTTCTCGTCCGTCTGGAAACCAGCCCCGAGGATATCGAGGGCATGAAGTATGCTCAGGGCATCCTGACCGTGCGCGGCGGCCAGACCAGCCATGCGGCCGTTGTGGCCCGCGGCATGGGCACCTGCTGCGTTTCCGGCTGCGGCGATATCAAGATGGATGAAGAAAACAAGTGCTTCACCCTGGCCGGCAAGACCTATCATGAGGGCGATGTGCTCTCCCTGGATGGCTCCACCGGCAATATCTACGGCGAACTGATCCCCACCGTGCCTGCCGATCCCAACAGCGGTTACTTTGGCCGCATCATGGAACTGGCCGACAAGTATAAGACCATGGGCGTGCGCACCAACGCCGATTCCCCCGCCGATGCCAAGCAGGCCGTTTCCTTCGGCGCCCAGGGCATTGGTCTGTGCCGCACCGAGCATATGTTCTTCGATCCCGCCCGCATCGGCGCTTTCCGCGAAATGATCTGCTCCGAAACCGTGGAAGAGCGCGAAGCCGCGCTGGCCAAGATCGAGCCCATGCAGCAGGCTGACTTCGAGGGCCTCTTCGAAGCGCTGGAGGGCCATCCCGTGACCATCCGCTTCCTGGATCCCCCGCTGCATGAATTCGTGCCCACCGCTGAAGAGGATATCGAAGCGCTGGCCAAGGCCCAGGGCAAGACCGTTGCCTACATCAAGCAGGTGATCAACGATCTGCATGAATTCAACCCCATGATGGGTCACCGCGGCTGCCGCCTGACCGTCACCTATCCCGAAATCGCCGCCATGCAGACCCGCGCCATCATCAAGGCTGCCCTGGCCGTCAACGCCCGGAACAGCTGGAAGTGCGTGCCTGAAATCATGATCCCCCTGATCGGCGAAGTGAAGGAATATAAGTTCGTCAAGAAGATCGTTGTGGAGACCGCCGATGCCCTGATCAAGGAAGCGGGCGCGGAACTGCATTACGAAGTGGGCACCATGATCGAAATCCCCCGCGCTGCCCTGACCGCTGATGAGATCGCCAAGGAAGCTGATTTCTTCTGCTTCGGCACCAACGACCTCACCCAGATGACCTTCGGCTTCTCCCGCGACGACGCCGGCAAATTCCTGCCCGCCTACTATTCCAATAAGATCTATGAATCCGATCCCTTCGCCCGCCTGGATACCACCGGCGTTGGCAAGCTGATGGATATGGCCGTTTCTATGGGTAAGGGCGCCAATGAAAAGCTGCATTGCGGCATCTGCGGCGAGCATGGCGGCGATCCCTCCTCTATCGAATTCTGCAATAAGATCGGCCTGAACTACGTCTCCTGCAGCCCCTTCCGCGTGCCGATCGCTCGTCTGGCCGCTGCGCAGGCAGCTATCGCAAATAGGTAGGAGTTCTCTTTCCTTTGATTTACCGCTATCT
>CAZJUJ010000099.1:0-4483 GCA_964549135.1 uncultured Oscillospiraceae bacterium
GGGGAACCACTTTTGAGTCAAAAGTGGTTCCCCCGCACCCCCTCCGAAAACCGGCCCTGGATGAAACATGGCGAATTCTTCCAAATTGAATGCCAGTGAAACAAAAGAGAGCAAGTGGTAAGGAATAAACAGCAATACCCTCGCCAACCGTGAAAGCGTTGCTCCTTGTTCTAACCAGATTGAATACCAGTGAAGCAAAAGAAAATAAGCAATAGGAAACAAAACGGCAATGCTCTTACTAACCGTGAAAGCATTGCTGCTGTTTATGCGAGTCGTTATTTCTTTTTGCTTATCTGGCATTCAATTTAGCAGGATCTCGCCACGACCCATCCAGCCCGATTTTCGGAAGAAAGTTCCTTTGAAGGTCAAGGTCTTCGCTTCCTTTGCCGATCTGGCATTCAATTTAGCAAGAACCATCCATGAACCATCCAGAGCCGGTTTTCGGGAGGGTGCGGGAGGGGACTTTTGACTCAAAAGTCTCCTCCCGCAAATTATTCCCCGTGTCCGGTTTCCCCGTCCCCCCGTCGCTCCGTCCCGCGGTATTGAAGCGGAGAGAGGCCATAGCGGCGTTTAAAGCTGCGCAGAAAATGGGAAAGATTGCGGTAGCCGCAGCCGAAGCAGATATCGGTAACGCTTCGATCGCTTTCCCGCAGCCATTCTGCCGCCAGGCGCAGGCGGAGGCCGGAGAGATACTCCTGAAAGGGAAGACCCATTGCCTGGGAGAATATCTGGGAAAAATACTGGGGCGAAACGGAGAGCGCAGCGGCAATGGAGGAAAGCGTGACCGGGCCGGTGAACTGCTCGTTGAGGATTCGCGTGGCCTGCAGCACCAGCGCATGGCAGCGTTGCTGTCCCCCGGGGGCCAGAGAATCGCCCTTTCTGCCCAGCAGCATCACCAGGGAAGAAAGCAGCTGGGCGGCATATTCCGTATGGCTGCGCTGGCAGAGCATTTCCTCAAACATCAGCCTGGGCAGCGCCATTTTTTCTTCCCCTGCCAGATAGCGCGGCGCATCCAGAAAGCCCCGGGCCGCCGGGGCAAGCACGCTTTCATCAAATTCCGCCTTGATATAATATCCGCCGGGTCCCTGATCGGCCTGTATGCGATGAAAATCCGAGGGCGTCATCAGCAGAATGCAGGGCGTATGCAGCGAAATCCCCTGCCCGTTTACCGATACGCTGGCCGGGGCGGGGGCATAGCAGGTCATTTCATAATAGGCATGGGCATGGGTGGGAAAGGAATGCACCTGGCCGCTGGTAATGCTCAGCCCGTCCGGGCCGGTCATTCGGTTCTGAATGCGCAGGATATCGGTCATAGGCCGCCTCCCGAAAAAATATTAACGAAAGCAAAGAAGAGATTAAGATAGTGCAATTTTTATCCGGTAATACCCTGTATAATTGTAATACAATACGAAAAAAAGTCAAGCGGAGGATAGAGCCATGGTCAGGAATCAATTGCTCGGGGAATTTTTTACCGGGATCAACTACTGGGGCTCCAGGCATGCCACCAACATGTGGAATGCGGATAAATACGATCCCCAGTCCATTGAGGAAGATATGATCGCCCTGAAGCAGGCGGGCATCACGCATCTGCGCATCTTCCCCATGTGGGCGGATTTTCAGCCTCTGACGGCGCATTATACCACCTCGGATGTCCCCTATGAATACACCTTCGGGGAGGAGCATCTGCCCGATACCGAGGCGGGCCGCGCCGGGGTCAGCGAGGAGGCCTGCCGGAATTTCGAAAATTTCTGCGATATTGTGGAAAAATATGATCTGAAGCTGGTGGTGGGCCTGATTACGGGGCATATGTCCTTCCGGGAATTTGCGCCCCCCGCCTTTGCGGGCAAGCATCGGCTGAGCGATCCCACGGTACTCAAGTGGCAATTGCGCTTCGTGCGCTATTTTGTGCGCCGGTTCCGCTCCCGTGCCTGCATCGCCGGCTGGGATCTGGGCAATGAGGTCAATAACATGGCCCACGGCAAGGATTTCACCACGGATGATTTCTATGTCTGGTGTTCCGCCATTTCGGATGCCATCCGCGCCAATGATCCCGATCATCCCGTGATCTCCGGCATGGATGCCTCCAGTCCCGAAAAGGCCCCCGCCAATCTGATCACCATTCGGGAAACCTGCGATATGCATACCTGCCATCCCTATAATATTTTCCAGACCGTGATGGATCCCCTGCCCTCCATGAAGCCCACGCTGGATCTGGCCTTCCGCTGCCGGATGTATGAGGATCTTTCCGAAACCCCCACCTTCGTGCAGGAATTCGGCGCCATCGGGTATCTGAATTGCTCACCCAAGACGGAGGCCGATTTCTATCGTGCTTCCCTCTATGCCTGCCTGGCCCACGGCTGCCATGGGGTGATGTGGTGGTGCGCCTTTGATCAGGGCATGCATCGCTTCACGCCCTATGACTGGAATAATATCGGCAGCGATTACGGCTTTTTTGATCAGCAGATGCAGATGAAGCCCCTGGCGGAGGAAAACCTGCGCTTTAAAAAGCTGCTTCAAAAGCTGCCCGGCGGCAATCTGCCCCGGCATATAACGGACGGCGTGATTCTGGTGCCCCGGGATAACGGCGATGCGAATTTTGATAAGCTCCGGGCCGCCTATCTTCTGGCCAAGCAGGCCAATCTGGATATGAAATTCAGCTATGCCCTGGATAAAATTCCCGATGCGCCCCTGTATATCCTGCCCAGCCTTGCCACCAATCAGCCCCTGCCCGCCCGCAGACTGGATGAAATCCTGGAAAAGGTGGAAAAGGGCGCGGTACTCTATCTTTCCCTGGGCGCATCGCTCTTCCGCCGGATTCCCGAAATCACCGGCGTGCAGGTGGCCTGGCGTGAGGTAACCCCGCATAATACGGTGGTTGCCGTTGCCGGAGAGGAATTGCCCGTTGCCGCGCCGGTGCGCTATCAGGTGGAAAGCGTGGATGCGGAAATCCTGGGCCGGGACGGCAATGGCACCCCTGTCTTCTTCCGCAAGGCCCGGGGCAAGGGCTTCATCTATTTCTCCCTCATTCCCTTTGAAACGGATGCCGCCCAGCGCCCCCAGGTATTCCATGGAGATCGCGGCCCGGATTACAGCGTGGTCTATCGGGAAATTGCCCGGGCGCTGAAAAGCGGGCATGTGGCCGATTCCGATTCGCCCTTCATCCGTTTGACTGAGCATCCCGTGGATGAAAAACGCCGCTATATCGTGGCGATCAATTATAATTACCGGCCCGAGGAGGCGTGCATCACCGTAAAGGACGGCAGCCTCACCCCCGTGCATGGCGCGGAAATCAGGGATGGCCGCCTGTCGCTTCGGGAAAATGACGGCGCGATCTTCCTCTATCAGGCCGATTGATCGAAAGGAGATGCCCTATGATTTATCGATTGCAGCCCAATCGCGTGCGCCGCTCCTATCTGGGCGGCAAGCGCATCGAAGCCTTTACCAATACGCCCCCCGAAAAGCAGCATCCGCTGGAGGCCCTTCTTTCCGAGGATTGGACGGCGTCAGTGACGAAGGCCTTCCATGGCGCAGAGGAAATTGAAGGCGAGGGCCTGGGCAGAACCGAGGATGGCCGTCTGGTTCGGGATATTGTGGGGGATGAACTGAAAATCCTGGTGAAGCTGCTGGATGCGGCGGAGCGGCTGGTGGTGCAGGCGCATCCCACCGTGCCCTTTGCCAAGGCAAATTGCCATTGCGATTTCGGCAAGACCGAATGCTGGTATTTCCTGGATTGCGGGCCGGATGCCTGCGTCTATCTGGGCTTTCAGAAGGGCGTGACGCGCAAGGATTGGGAGGCGGTCTTTGAAAGCCAGGATATCCCCCGCATGCTTTCCATGCTCCATCGCGTTCCGGTCAAAACGGGGGATTTCGTCTTTGTGGATGGCGGTGTGCCCCATGCCATCGGCGCGGATTGCTTCATGATCGAATTGCAGGAGCCCAGCGATCTGATGGTGGTATCCGAAAAGGTGACCCCCTCCGGGCGCGTGCTGCCGGAAAAGAAGCTGCATATGGGCCTGGGCTATGAAAAAATGTTTGAGGTCTATGATTATACCGGCTATGAGGAGGAGGAGCTGAAAAAGCGCTTCTGCCCCGCGCCCAGGAATCTGGGAAACGGCGTCTGGGAGATTCTCGGCCCCGATCTGACCGATAAATTCCGGATGCTCCGCTTGAACGGCAATGCGCAGATCGCCCCCGGCAAACGCTTCTCCGTGGCAATCGTCACCCAGGGCGAGGGCGAATGCTGCGGCCTTGCGGTGAAAAAGGGCGATCGGCTGCTGGTGGAAGAGAAAATGATTACCACCCGCGGCCCCGAAAACTTCACCGTGGTACTCTGCGTCTGAGCCACGGCTGGGGAACGGGGAAAACAGGGAAAATATTTGCGGGGGGACCACATTTTCGTCAAAAGTGGTTAACCCCCACCCCCACCGAACACCCGCTCTGGGTGGTTCAAAAAGTAAAAAACAAATTTGTTGGGCGTGAAGCA
>CAZJUJ010000100.1:0-4051 GCA_964549135.1 uncultured Oscillospiraceae bacterium
CCATGACCTGCCCCTTCCAGTATCAGGTCTATCTCAACCGCCAGCGCTCCTACCGCGAGCTGCCCATGCGCCTGACCGAAACCTCCACTCTCTTCCGCAATGAGGATTCGGGCGAAATGCACGGCCTGATCCGCGTGCGCCAGTTCACCATTTCCGAGGGCCATTATGTGCTGCGGCCCGATCAATTGGAGGAGGAATTCCGCGGCTGTCTGGAATTGGCCAAATATATGCTGGGCACGGTGGGCCTGCTGGAGGACTGCACCTTCCGCTTCTCCCAGTGGGATCCTGCTAACCCCAAGAATAAATATGAGGGCACCAGGGAGCAGTGGGATGAGGCCCAGGCCATCATGGGCAAGATCCTGGATCATCTGGGCGTGGAATACACCGTCGGCATCGATGAGGCCGCCTTCTATGGCCCCAAGCTGGATATTCAGTATAAGAATGTCTTCGGCAAGGAGGATACCCTGGTCACCATCCAGATCGATATGCTGCTGGCCGAGCGCTTCGGCATGGAATATGTGGATGCCGATGGCCAAAAGAAACGCCCCTATATCATTCACCGCACCTCCCTGGGCTGCTATGAGCGCACCTTGGCCTACATGATCGAAAAATTCGCCGGCAATATGCCCATGTGGCTGGCCCCTGAGCAGATTCGCGTGCTGACCATTACCGAGCGCGCCGATGAGGCCGCCCGCAAGGTGCAGGCCGCCCTGCTGGATAAGGGCATGCGCGTGGAATGCGATCTGCGCAATGAAAAGATCGGCTTTAAGGTGCGCGAGGCCGTCACCCAGAAGGTGCCCTATATGCTGGTGCTGGGCGATCAGGAAGTCGAAAACGGCACCGTCAACGTCCGCACCCGTAAGGGCGAGGTCATCGGCACCATGACCCTGGAGGATGCCATCGCCCTCTTCCAGAAGGAAATCGATTCCAAGGAAATCAAATAAGCCGGGGAACGGGGACGGGGATGGGAATTATTTTGCGGGAGGATGCTTTTGCGTCAAAAGCACCCTCCCGCACCCTCCCGAAAACCAGCTCTGGATGGAACATGGGTGAATTCTGCCCAATTGAATGCCAGAACAGCAAAAAAGAATAACGATTGGAAAAGCAACAGCAATGCTTTCACATTTGGTGAAAGCATTGCTGTTTTGTTCCTTACCACTATCTCTCTTTTGTTTCACTGGCATTCAATTTGGTTCTATCCCTTCATGAAATACCCAGCGCCGGTTTCGGGAGGTGGATTCTTAGACAAGCCAACCTCCGCTCCTTTGCTTCACTGGCATCCAACATGGTTCTATTCCTCCATGAAACATCCAGAGGCGGTTTTCGGGAGGGTGCGGGGGAACCACTTTTGACTCAAAAGTGGTTCCCCCGCAATATTTCTCCCCGTTCCCCGTTTTCTTTATGAAAAAAATGGGGCTTGAGTTGCCTGCGAAATTCATGTATACTGGGGAGGAGCCCATGCGGCCCGTATGATTGCCGACATGGCATCGAGAAAGGAGACCCATGAAAAAAATTCTTAGCTTGCTGCTGGCGCTGCTGCTTCTGCCCCATTTTCCCGCCCGGGCGGAGGAAAAAAACATTGTCGCCTCCTTTTACCCGGTGTATATTCTGGCCGCCAATGTGCTGGACGGGGTGGAGGGTGTCCATCTCACCACCATGACCGCCCCCTCCACCGGCTGTTTGCATGATTATCAATTGCTCACCGGCGATATGCGCACGCTTGCCGGGGCATCCGCCCTGCTGATTAACGGCGCGGGGATGGAAAGCTTCCTGCCCGAGGTGCAGAAGCAATTGCCCGCCCTGCCCATCGTGGATTGCTCCCAGGGGATCGAATTGATCGCGGAGGAAGCGCACGGCCACGAAAGCGAAAGCGAGCATGCCGGGCATGCGCACGGGGAATACAACGCCCATATCTGGCTGGATCCCAAAAACGCCGTGCAGATGGTGGAAAATCTGGTGTCCGCCCTCACTGGGCTGCTGCCGGAGCAGGCGGACAAGATCCGCCGGAACGGCGAAAGCTACATCGCCCGGCTGACGGCGCTGGATGCCGAGCTTGCCGCCGCCATCGCCCCGCTGCCCCGGAAAACCATCGTCACCTTCCATGAGGCCTTCCCCTATTTCGCCCGGGCCTACGGCCTTGAAATTGCCGCGGCGGTGGCGCTGGAGCCGGAGGAGCCCATTTCTCCCCGGCGGCTGGCCCAAGTGGTGGAGGCCGTTGGGCAGGCGGGCAATCCGCCCCTCTTTACCGAGCCCCAATACGACAGCGCCGCCCTGGATGCCGTCCGGGCGGAAACCGGCGCGCCGGTCTTCGAGCTGGATCCCATGGTCACCGGGCCGGATACGCTGACCGCCTATGAGGATACCATGCGCAGAAATCTGGAAACGCTGCGCCTGGCGCTGGGCAATCCATAAAAGGCAGGCCCTCCAGCCGCGCAAAACGGCCCCCGGATGCGAAACAATGCACCCGAGGGCCGCTTTTTCATGCGCGCAGCGATGCCGCTATTCCCGGGGAAACAGTCCCCGCTCGCCCTTTAGAATATGATTTTCCGGGATCACGCCCCGCACCCGGGACAGGGGATACACCATCACATGCTTCCCCAGAATCGTGCCGGGGTTCAGCACGCTGTTGCAGCCCACCTCGGCATAATCCCCTACCATGGCGCCCATTTTTTTCAGTCCCGTTTCCAGCCGCTCTTCGCCACGCTTCACGGTTACCAGGCTCTTATCGCTTTTCACATTGGATGTAACCGCCCCGGCCCCCAAATGCGCACAGTAGCCCAGAATGGAATCCCCCACATAATTGAAATGTGGCACCTGCACTCGATCAAATAAAATGGCATTCTTGACTTCCGTGGAATTGCCCACCACCGCCTTTTGCCCAATCAGCGCGCTGCCCCGGATAAAGGCGCAATGGCGAATCTCGGCTTCATGACCGATGATGCAGGGCGCGCCAATGAACGCGCTGGGCGCGACGATGGCATCCCGGGCGATCCATACGCCTTTTTCCCGTTCCTCATATTCCTCCCGGGGCAGGGATGGGCCGATGGCCAGAATGAACGCCTTGATTTCCTCAAGCGCCAGCCAGGGGTATTCCGCCTTTTCCAGCAGCGGCGCGGCCAGGGTATGGCTTAAATCCCATAAATCGCGGGTTCTGATCATTTATGCATCCTCCCTGATCAGCTTTTCCTTCCGCATCACTTCAATGATGCCATCCACGCAGCGGCGGCAGAGCGCTTCATCCTCCGCCTCGGCCATGACCCGCACCACCGGCTCCGTGCCGCTTTTGCGCAGCAGCACCCGGCCATTGCCCTGCAGCATTTTTTCTGCTTCCTTCAGCGCCGCCTGCACCGCAGGATGGCCAATCGCCGCCTCCTTATCCGCCGTCAAGACATTTTTCAGCACCTGAGGATAGAGGCGCACCGGCTCTGCCAGCCTGGAGAGGGCGGTTTTCTGATCCAGCATGGCCTGCATCAGCTTGATGGCGGTCAGCAGTCCATCGCCGGTAGTGGCATACTTGCTGAAAATGATATGCCCGCTCTGCTCGCCCCCCAGCATATGGCCCCCGGCCCGCATGCATTCGTAAACGAAGCGATCCCCTACCTGGGTCTGCAGCCAATCGATGCCCGCCTTTTCCAGGGCCTTGCCCAGGCCGTAATTGCTCATCACGGTGGAAACGATGGTATTGGTGGTCAGCTTATCCCGCTTTTTCATGTAAACGCCATAAATATAGAGGATCATATCCCCATCGATCAATTGGCCCTTTTCATCCACCGCCAGGCAGCGATCGGCATCCCCATCAAAGGCAAAGCCCACATCCAGCTGATTTTCCCGGACGTATTTCTGCAATTGCTCCATATGGGTGGAGCCGCAGCCCTCATTGATATTCACGCCGCTGGGCTGATGATTGATCACATGGGTTTCCGCGCCCAGGGCATCAAAGACCGCCTTGGCGATCATCCAGGTGCTGCCGTTGGCGCAATCCAGCCCCACCTTCACCCCCTTATAGGAATGGGTGGCCAGCGAAATCAGATACCCGATATAGCGGTTGCGC
>CAZJUJ010000101.1:0-3930 GCA_964549135.1 uncultured Oscillospiraceae bacterium
CGGGGGAACCACTTTTGAGTCAAAAGTGGTTCCCCCGCACCCCCTCCGAAAACCGTAGGGAAAGAAACGGGAATTTTTGCGGGAGGGTGCTTTTGACGCAAAAGCATCCTCCCGCAATTATTATTCTCGTTTCTCCCGTTTCTGCGGCGGGTGTGCCGCTTCGATTTCTGCGATCTGGCGGAGCATAGCCTGCCGCATTTCCTCGCTGGGCAGCTGAATGGAAAGCAAGGCTGCACGCAGGTCGGCAGCGTTTATGGTGCCATCCGCAATTTCCTTTTGAAGGCCCGGGCCAAAGCTCAAGGTGCGGGGGATACGCTCCTCAGGCGGCAGCATGGCAAGGGTTTCGATAGGCGTAAAGCCGCAATTGGATTGCATCCGCCAACTATTGTGAACATCAGTATAAAGCTGTGCAAATTTCTCCAGCTGCTTTCTATTGGAAAAAGAAACGCCAAACTCTTCCAGATCGGGGAATGCCGATTGGGCGGTGGGATCCAGATAGCGGATTTTTTCGTTAATCACCTGAAAAGCGCAGTATATTACCCGATCGTCCAGATGAAGCTCCTTGCTGAAGAATTCAGCCAGCCTTTCGGTCGCCTGCGTGGGCTCATAATAATCCGGGTCATCATAGCGAAGAAGCTCCTGCTTGGGCGGGATATAATAGGGGCATCCCTGCTGGCTTTGCTTGGTGGGCGTATACATATCCTTTCCCGTATCAAACAGATAGACATCAATGATCTCGCGCTGGGATGAATGCGCCGATCTTCGCTTGCCATACAATTCCTTCGCATTCAGAATATAGTAGTCTTCGCATTCGTGCCGGGCAATCTCCACAAAGACGAGAAATTCCTGCTCGGTAACCATCCGGGGGCATTGGCTGTGGATAATATCCCAGGCCTTTTCAACCGTAATAATGCCATATAGATTGGCCATGGCATTGAAATATTTGCGCAGCATGCGGGAGGTGGTATCCTTCAGCGGGATTTCCCGGTAAAGGGTGTTCAGCCGCCTGCGGTCGTATACTTCGGGAAACGTAATATATCCATCGCTCATAAGAAACGCTCCTTCTGTGTGTCTCCTGCTGATTGGGCCGCGCTTTTCCTGACCCGGGAGGGATAACGGGGCCGCCGTCATTCCTTCCTGCGGCTATCCAGGCCGCGGCATGCCTCATGCGACCGTCTTCCGCAAATGCATGCGCTCAATGCGCATTGTCCGCACGCCATTTTCTGCATTGCTCGATTCTTGCACCGCTGGGCGTATCGCCATGCTCGGGATCGCAGGAATACTGCGTAAGCAGTGCGCAGGGAATAGCCGGGCATTCGCCGCAATGAACAAAGCCCTTGCCCTGACAGCACGCCGCTACCGGGCATTCGCCATGAAACGGATGCCCGCCTGTTTCAATGCATCCGCCGCACTTGCAGGGCTCTCTGTAACTGCAGGTAGTGCAATGCAGCCCGCACCTTGAATCAACCTCCGCCATCGCTCTGCACATATGACCACTCCCATTCTCACTCTCGTCCGCCATTATACCACATAACACCGCCATTTTCCATCACCAAAGCCTTGCGGAGAACGAGAAATTGGGAAAAATAATTGCGGGGGAACCACTTTTGACTCAAAAGTGGTTCCCCCGCAAATAATTCCCCGTACCCCGTTTCTGGTTTTCGGAAGGGGGGCTTGACAAGGGGGGCGGGGCGTGGTATACTTGCGTCGGAATTATCGAAAAACAATAATTTGGAGGGCATTATGAATCGAAAGGTCGGGCTGATTCTGCTGCTGGCGGCGCTTTGCTGTCTGGGGCTGGGCTGCACAGGGACAGGGAGCGCGGGCACGGCGCTGGCCCTGCTGGCGGCGCAGCCCTTTTCGCTGATTGGCGGGGGGCTGCGGGCGCTTTCGCTGAGCGGCGGGGCGGGCAATCTATTTTCCATTCTGCTGTATGTGCTGCTGAGCGCGCTGCCGCTTGCCGCCGCCGCGCTTAAGCTTTTTCGCGGGCGGACGCAGGGGGAGGATCTGCTTCTGTGCCTGCTGAGCATTCAGCTTTTCATCAGCTATTATCTTTTCATCAATCCTGCGTTGCTGCCCTGCCCGGCGCTTTCCGGGATGGGCGGGATGCTGCTGGGCGGCGGGATCTATGCCGTGCTGCTTGCATGGCTGATCCTTCATCTGGTGCGGCGCTTTCGCGGGGCGCAGGAGCCGCGTCTTCTGCGGGCGCTGACGGCCCTGCTTTATCTGATGATCGGCGCGCTGCTCTTTTCCGCCTTCTGCCTGGGCTTTTCGCATTTGCTGGAGAGGATGCATGCCCTGAGCGCACAGAATATCGGCGCGGATGATCTGGGGCTGACGTATTTTTTCCTGGTGCTTGCGTATATTGTGGATATTCTGCCTGCGGTGCTGGAGATCCTTCTGCTGCTTTCCGCCGTATCCCTGCTTCGGAAAATGGCCGCCGATCATTACGCCCCCGAAACCCTTGCCACCGCCCGGCGGGTGTCCGATTTCTGCGGCCGCTCCCTAATCATCACCGCCCTTGCGCATGCGCTGCTGGCCCTTCTGCAGCTGATTTTTTCCGCCCATCTGCATCAGATGGATATGACGCTGCGCATTCCCTTTTCCGATATGGCCCTCCTGCTGCTGGCGCTGCTGCTGACCCGGCTGCTGGCAGAGGGAAAAAGGCTGCGGGACGACAACGAATTATTTGTCTGAGGCGAAATCATGGCAATCAAGGCACATCTGGATGAGCTTCTCCGTGCCCGGGGCATGACCAGCAAGGAATTATGCGCGCTGGTCGGGATTACCGAGGCCAATCTTTCCATCCTGCGCAGCGGCAGGGCCCGGGGCATTCGCTTTTCCACCATCAATCGCATCTGCTATTATCTGGGCTGCGATGTGGGGGATATTCTGAAATTCGATGGAAATTTAGAGGAGGACGAGCATGAATAAACGCAAATTCACCGCGCTGCTGCTTTTGCTGATGCTGGCGCTGTCGGGCTGTCAATTGGCCCGGGAGGAGCATGCCCGGCAGCAGCCGGCCCAGGATTCTCTGGCGGGCTTCTTTATTACCAGCGCCCCGCTGGATATTCCGTATACCACGCCCCGGCTCTACGCCCAGGCGGTCGAACCGGATACGGGCGCGCTCCCGGATTTTGTCTTTGAGGGCGCGGCGGGCTTCCGCTATTTTTCCGCCGTGGTATCTCAGGCGGGCGAAACGTATCGCGTCGTTATCAGCGATCCGGGGATTATAGGAAGCGGCATGCATATCCAGGAATCGGATACTGGCAGCGGTGTGGATTTCAGCGGCACGCTGTATCTCTGGCCCCGGGAGCAGATGGATACCATTTACTACGTTAACCCGGTCTATCAGCAGCCGGACGGGCAGATCTACTGCGTCCGGGGCAGCGGCGTGCATATCAGCGCTGCCTCCGTCCCCGGCGCCGCCATGACCACAACCCTGACCGAATCACACCAGACCACCGTAAACGGCGAGGCAACGACCTGCTCTGTCAGCGCCGCCCTCTCTATCGATACCATGTATCGCCCGGAAAAAATCGCCGTTCTGCAAATGGATGATCAGGGGCGCCTGCTCGCCCGGAATGAATACGCGCCCGAGCAGCTGCCCGATTGCCTATCGCCCGATCCCGCCGCTGCCTTCCTCGTCTGCGAAACCTATGCCCACGCCCTGGACGGCAGCCCGTATGTCACCCGCGCCCTCCTCCAGCCCGGCGATACCGCCCTCTCCGCTTTTTATGCCCGCAGCGATGGCGTGTGCATCCCCGCCTCCGTCCCCCTGAACTGGGGCGCGGAGTGAGAGATGAAATATTGCGGGGAACCATTCTTTGTGGCCAAAGAATGGTTCCCCGCACCCCTCCAAGAAAGCCGTGGAAAAAGCTCGGTGCTCGTAAGACAGTAAAATTGAATTTTGTGGAACAGGCATGATTT
>CAZJUJ010000102.1:0-3230 GCA_964549135.1 uncultured Oscillospiraceae bacterium
CCTCCAGTTTGTGGATTGTTGCATTTTCATTTTAACTGTTTGGGCTTACTTTGTCCTCTCTTTTTTGGCTGCACCCCAACTTTTATTATAGAGCCGTTTTCTTACTTATCGCTTGTTCCTTTTTGTTCCTCTGGCACTCAACCAGGTGAAAGTAAGCCATGTTCCATCCAGAGGTGGTTTTCGGGAGGGTGCGGGAGGGGACTTTTGACGCAAAAGTCCCCTCCCGCAAATATTTTCCCCGTTCCTCCGTTCCCCCGTTCCTCGTCCCCGTCACCCCGGCGGTTATTCCGGCTGGATCAGGCGCACGCCGCGTTTGGCCACATAGGCGGCGTCGAGATAATATTCCGTTCCGGCGAAGGCATCATTTTCGATAAAGTAGCGCAGCCCGGGAATCTGGGCAAGATCGGTAACGACCTGCCAATTTCCCTCCGCGTCCGGGATATAGATAGCGGCATTTTTGATTCTTTCCAGGGTTGCCGAGGGTGCGGAATCGATAATCCGAAATTTGGTACCATCCTCGCTTTCACCGGCCACCATGGCGATATGCCCACTGACCACCGCAAAGGAAAACACCGCGCCCTGCTCCATTTTCCGGCGGATTTCGGAAAGATTCTCATACAGCTCATACCGGGTTTTAAAGCCCAGATCATCCCCGGCACGGCCCACCAGGGCGCTGTTCATGGTGCCGCCCTCCAGCAGACAGGTGGCATAGGTTTTCGCCAGATTCTGGGGCAGAATCGCCTCATCCTCATAGCCCAGCAGCTGCAGCGCATGGGACAAAGCAAAAATGGCGCAGCCCGAATGCTCCAGCGTGCTGTGGCGATAGGGCTGATCCTTCCAGAAGCCATCGGACTGGCTGTAGAGAATAAATTCCTTTTCCGCCGCAGGCTCATAGAGAATGGGAATGGTTTTTTGCCCGATACGCAGGAAGGAGGGCTGCATATCCGGGGCCAGAGAAAGCCGCCAATCCGCATAGCGCCCCTTTTCCCCCTGGGGACTGCAGCGATCAATCAGCGCATCCCCGGCCCGATAAACGGCCAGTGGATTGCCGGCGGCATCCAGCGCCTCCACCTGCTCGGCGGCGGCGGTAACCTGCACGGACAGAATATTTTCCTCCGCCTTCAGGGAGAGAAAGGCGGTATCCCCGGCAAAGGCCGCCGCCTCCGGCTGCACGGAAACCACCGCGCATTGCTTCTCCGCCGCGCCGTATTCATTGCGGGCAGAAAAGAGAATCATCTGCTCGCCGCTGCCCATCAGCGGAATATCCACCAGGAAAAAGAGCGAGCCATCCGGCAGCGCCTCTGCGGCGGCGCGCTCATAGACCAGGCTTTCCTCCCAGGCGGCGCAGGAAAGCACCAATTCATCCAGATTGCCAGAGGCCGTCACCCGGGCCGGAATGCTTTCCTGATAGGCCACGCCGCTGTCCCGCTCCAGGGCCACCTGCAAAACCGAGGCCCCCTGGGAAAGCGCGGGCTGGAAAAGATAAATATACGCCCGATAGCCGCCGCAGGAAAGAGTGATTTTGCCCTCCCGGGGCATGGCAGCCGTATTTTCCGCCGCAGTTACATGCAGGATATGCTCCCCCGTTTTCAGGGAAATGAAGGTATCCTCCGTTTCCGCCGTCCAGGGGCCGGTGGCGGCAATATCAAAGATCCGCTCCCCTGCCGCCTGCTGCCAGACGGCGCTGTCCAGGCCGTTAATCCAGATATGCGCATCCGCCGGGGAAAAGGAGATTTCCTCCTCCCCTGCCAGCCCCGCCGATTGGGTGATGCGGAAGGATACCGCATGCTCCCCCGAAAAAATGCTGATTTTCCCGGTGCGCGTTTTGCCCTCCGCCGGCGCGGCAAAAACGGTCAGGCTGTCGCCGCTCTCCCCGCAAGACTGCAGAAGCGTGAGAAAATCCGCATCGGTTTCGGCCATCCAGGCCCCCGGGGCATGCACCGTAAAGCGCTTGTTGCCTCCCTGGGCATAAAAGAGACGATCATCCCCCGAAAGGCTGATTCCCTCTCCTTCCTCCGCCCTGGCTTCGGCGGCGGCCTGGGCGATATTGCCCTGGGCATCGGTGACCGTGACCTCCGCCCGGATTGAGCCCGCCTGGGAAGGGATATAGGTAAACTGCGGCTGATCGCTTTCCTGGCAGAGGATTTTTTCATTGCCCAGCCAGATGGCATATGCATACCTGCAGCCGCCCACGCCCCCCGTTACCTGGGCGGTAAAAACCAGCGGCTCCCCGGCGCGCACCGATGCCTGATCACAGGAAAGGGAGCAGACCGGCACATCGGTTACGATAAAAACGCCCTCCGCCGTTTCCGTCTGCCCATTTTCCGCCCGGGCGGTCACGCGCAGGGTATACTCCCCCGCCTCCCGGGGCAGATAGGAGCCAAAACCATAGGGCGTTTCCTCCCCGGAAAATAATTCCCTGCCCTCCCTGAAAAGCGTATACCGATAGGCATATTCCCCCTGGGCGGATACCTCAAAATCCATTACGCCCCCCAGGGATACCCTTTCCGCCGCAAAGCGCAGGGATATTTCCCCCTGCGCCGTCAGCGGCAGAAGCAAAAGCAGCGCCAAAGACCATAGCCATTTCCGCATAAATACAGGCTCCTTCGTATGCCGGATAGAATGCACGCATCTATTATACCAGATTTTCCGAAAAATCCTACAGAAAATCCGTTTTTTTACAAGGCCAGAAAAGGCCGTGCGCGCCGCCCCGCTTTCCCGCTTTTCGCCGCCCCTTTTCTCCTGCCCGCCGGGCCGCGGGCCATGATCCTTTCGGCGCGCATAATATTGTAGAAAACCTATCCAAATACTTCACAAAGCAGGGCTTTTGTGCTATAATAAACAGGTGGCGGTATGCCTGTACCGCCAATGCCCAGGGAGAAAATGGAGGGTATTATGGCAACGGATTTGGATATGGAAAAGCACGAAAAAAACACGGCACAGGCCTATGATGAAACCCAGATTCAGGTGCTGGAGGGGCTGGAGGCCGTGCGCAAGCGCCCCGGCATGTATATCGGCTCCACCGATCACCGGGGGCTGCATCACTGCGTATATGAAATTGTGGATAACGCCATTGACGAGGCGCTGGCGGGCTACTGCACCGAAATCATGATCCGCCTGCATAAGGATGGCTCTGTATCGGTGAAGGATAACGGCCGCGGCTTCCCCGTGGGCATTCATCCCAAGATGGGGCGGCCCGCGGTGGAGGTCTGCCTGACGGTGCTGCATGC
>CAZJUJ010000103.1:0-2432 GCA_964549135.1 uncultured Oscillospiraceae bacterium
TTTTGTTTCATCCAGAGCCGGTTTTCGGAGGGGGCGCGGGGGAACCACTTTTGACTCAAAAGTGGTTCCCCCGCAAATATTCCCCGTCCTCAGCAGCGTTTGGTTATCTCCACTGGAAATTGATCAGGCCCATGACATAAATCACGATAACAGCCACAGGCACCACGATGCAGAAGATCGGTTTCATCCAGTTTTTGACCTTCAGGCCCTTTCCGGCGTTCGCCTCCTGGATGAAGTTATCCCAGCCCCAGCCCCGGCGGCTGCAGCAGAACAGGGCAAACATCAGCGAGCCCAGGGGCAATAGATTGGTGGAAACGAGGAAATCCCAGAAATCCAGGAAGGCCGAGCCCTCGGCAAAGGGCTGGAATTTGATCACGCTGTAGCCCAGCGCCGTGGTGGTCGAGGTGATAAAGAGCGCGATGCCGCATATGATGCAGCCCTTGGGGCGGCTCCAGCCGGTCATTTCGCGCACGCAGGCCAGAATGTTTTCAAACACCGCCAGGATGGTAGACATGGCGGCAAACACCATAAACAGAAAGAAGAGCGCGCCCCACCAGCGCCCGCCATTCATGTTGACAAACACCGTAGCCATGGTATCAAAGAGCAGCGCGGGGCCCGCGCCCACCTCCAGATCATAGGTAAAGCAGGCGGGGAAAATGATCAGGCCGGCGGTAACGGCCACAAAGGTATCCAGCAGAATCACGTTAATGGATTCGCTCATCAGGGTGCGATCCTTATTGATGTAGCTGCCGAAAATCGCCATGGAGCCAATGCCCAGGCTCAGCGTGAAGAAAGCCTGATTCATGGCCGAAACCACCACATTGGGCGTGATCTTGGAAAAATCGGGCAGAAGATAGAAGGAAAGGCCCTCGCCGGCGCCCTCCAGGGTGAAGCTGTTGATGGCCAGCACGATCATCAGCAGAAGCAGGGCGATCATCATATATTTGGTCACCCGCTCCAGGCCGCCCTGAAGCTTGAAGCTCAGCACCAGGAAGCCCAGCACCACCACAATGCCCATAAAGAGCATATTCAGCCCGGGCTCGGAAATCATCGCCACAAAGCCCAATTCCTGCGTCTGCCCCGTCAGGAAGCGATAGAAGTAATAGATCATCCAGCCGGAAACCACGGTGTAGAAGGACATGAGGCAGACATTGCCAAAGAGAGCAAAATAGCCATGGATATGCCATTTCTGCCCCTTCTTTTCCAGCTTCTGATACATGCGCACCGGGCTTGCCTGGGATGCGCGGCCCAGAGAAAATTCCATGATCATGACCGGCAGCCCCAGCAGCAGCAGGCACAGCACATATATCGCCACAAAGCCGCCGCCGCCATTCTGCCCCGTCAGCCAGGGAAACTTCCATACGTTTCCGCAGCCGATGGCGCAGCCGGCGCTGAGGAGAATGAAACCAAGCCGTGAGGATAAACGTTCCCGATTCTGCATGTAAACGCCCCCTAAATTATTATGCTACAGTTTTACCATATATTTTCGTGCTTGTCAAAACTTTCTTTGCATATTCTGGCATTTTTTCGTATTTTTTGCAAAATGCAGCCTCGCGGCAAAGAATTCATCCCTGCTTCGATGAACGGGCGCGCTTTTGGGCAGAGAATGCGCCTCCCCAGCCGCAAAAATGCCGCATAGGATATAGCCCTGGATAAAGCAAACAGCAGCGCTCCCCCGTTCCTGCGGGAAGCATTGCTGCTGTTTGCATAGTGATTCCTTTTTCGCTCCGGCATTTCATCCGGCGCGGATTTTAGGGAGGACGTCCTTGGCTTCAGCCGCATCCTCCCAAAAAACTCATTTTCCCTGCAGATATTCATCCATGGCGGCGGCGGCAGCTTTGCCTGCGCCCATGGCGAGGATCACGGTAGCCGCGCCGGTAACGGCATCGCCGCCCGCGTACACACCCCGGCGGGAGGTAAGCCCGGTGGCCTCATCGACGATGATTCCGCCCCACGGCTGGGTTTCAAGATCGCCGGTGGTGGATTTAATGAGGGGATTGGGGGAGGTGCCCAGAGCCATGATCACGCAATCCAGGGCAATATCAAATTCGCTGCCCTCAACCGGCACGGGCCGGCGGCGGCCGGAGGCATCGGGCTCGCCCAGGGCCATCTGCTGGCAGCGCGCCCCCGATACCCAGCCCTGCGCATCCCCGAGAATTTCCAGGGGATTGGTCAGGAAGCGGAAGGCAATGCCCTCCTCCATGGCATGCTCTACCTCCTCCCGCCGGGCGGGCAATTCCGCCTCGGTACGGCGATAGATGATGGTCACCTCCGCACCCAGACGCTTGGCGCAGCGGGCGGCATCCATGGCCACATTGCCGCCGCCTACCACGGCCACCCGCTTTCCATGCTGGATGGGGGTATCGCTGCCCGGCTGATAGGCCTTCATCAGATTGATGCGGGTGAGGAATTCATTGGCGGAATAGACGCCC
>CAZJUJ010000104.1:0-2333 GCA_964549135.1 uncultured Oscillospiraceae bacterium
GGGGGGGGGGGGTGCCACCCCTTTGGCCCCAAATCGGGGCCCCCCCGCAAAATTATTTCCCGTTCCGTACCCTTACAGGGAATTGATCAATTGGAAGAGCTTGCGGTTGAAGCGGCGTTTTTCGGCCAGTGCTTTTTCGATAGGCATATGGAAGGTACGGCCGTTTTTCACGCCGATGACCTGATTGCTGATGCCATTTTTGAGCAGCTGAACGGCCAGCGCGCCCGCCTCGAAGGCGAACATGCTATCCCGGGCGGTGGGGGTGCAGCCGCGCTGGGTGTAGCCGATAACGGTATGCCGGGCCTCCACCATGCCGCACTTGCGCTTGAGTACGCTGGCGAAGCGATCCGCCGTCATGGGTTCGCCCTGATAGACCTGCTTGCCGTAGGGCAGCAGGAAATTATACACATCAAAGGGAGCCATGGATTTCCAGCAGCCCTCGGCCACCACCACGGTCGCGCGGGTATTGCCCATGGCGATCTGGCGGTTCAGCTGGGCCGCCACATCATCCACCTTCCATTTCACCTCGGGCACCACCACGATTTCAGCGCCCGTGGCGGCGGCGGTGGAAAGGGCGATATCGCCGCAATCCCGGCCCATAACCTCCACCACATGCGGCCGGTCATGAGAGCGGGAGGTGGCACGGATGGCGCGCACGGCGTCCACGCAGACGTTGACCGCCGTGTCATAGCCCAGCGTCATTTCGGTATAGGCCAGATCGTTATCAATGGTGCCGGGAATGCCGATGCAGGGGATGCCCAGCTCGCACAGGCGCATGGCGCCCTGGAAGCTGCCATCGCCGCCGATGACCACCAGCCCGGAAACATCCAGATCATGCAGGGTCTTGGCGGCCTTTTCGCGCACGGCGGGATCCAGGAATTCCCGGCAGCGGGCGGTGCGCAGATAGGTGCCGGGCAGATCGGCGATATCCAGAACGGTATCCAATTCCAGGCGCATATAATCATCCGCCGGATTCTTGGAGCGGCCCAGCAGGCCGTTGTAGCCCCGCTTGATGCCAATCAGGGACATGCCGTAATTGGCGGCGTTGCGGGCGATGGACATAACCGCCGCGTTCATGCCGGGGCTGTCGCCGCCGCTGGTCAATACTGCGATATTGGACATAGTCATTCTCTCCTTGTGTTTTCAATGGGGATCAGAGCAGAAGGTTGTTTTCAATCAGAAGCTGCAGCGCCTCTTGCGCCTCTGCCCCAAGCACCATAATCTCATAATAGTTCTCTTCGGAAGAAACCGTGCGGTATACCTGCCTGCTGCGCGCCAAAACGCCCTCCCGGGAAAGGAGCGATAGAATCTCCCTGGCGTGCGCTTCGCTGCGCGTCATGTGGATCACCCGCCAACCGGCGCTCTGGGCCATGGTCATGCCCCCCATCTGCTTCCAAAGATCCGAGGATATTATACCATGTTCCTGCAAAGGACGCCATATCTTTTGAGAAAAAACTTCATTTTCTTTTCTTTTTTGAAGAAATATTGCCCGCCCGAGAACCGGGGGATGGGGGAGGGAAGGAAGAGAGGGGATTTTTGTTGACTGCTGCAGCAAACGCGGCGCGGACATTGCGCTGCATCAGCGCCAGCGCCTCGGGGCTGTTGTCCGTAAATTTTACCGCCAAGTATGCCCCTCCTTTCTCCACGAAAAAACCGCCTGCCGTGTGGCGGGGCGGTTAGTGGATTTTTTCTCCGTTTTTGTATGCTTCCCTGGCTTCGTTGAGGGACATGTTATTTGCGCCGCCCCTCTGATCAGGATGAGCCATTTGGTAATGATCGTTTTGCCATTCGCAAACTTTGCATATTTCAAAATCCTGCAGCTCTGTTCTGCCACATACGGGGCATTTATTTGTTTCGCTCATGCTCATATTCCCAATACGCCTCCTTATCTATAGGTTTCATAAGCGTTCTGAATCGGCCATCGTTTGTTGTCGCTACAAAGATATTATTTCGGAAGTCATATCGTGCAACGCCTCCGTCGGCACGACGAACTTCTTCCAGAACGCCCTTCTCAAGGGTTTGCTTCATCATTCCCCTTGCGATAGAAAGATATCCACCTTCGGTGATTCCTGGAAATCCGGCCTTATGTTTGTTATAATGCCACGATAAGGCTTTTTCACCAGTGAAATCAGCCACTTCCCAGTTTATTATACCATGTTCGTTTTGGCTTTTCAACGTGGTATTTTCTACAATTTCCCCATCCTCGCCCAATTTCTCCCCCGGCAGCAGCACGCCGGGAATCAGAATGCAATGGCAGTTGATGACCTCGCGCGCGGGAGCATCAGGATCGCCGGTGCGCCATTTAAATCCACACACCCCGGGTGGGGTGTGAC
>CAZJUJ010000105.1:0-2190 GCA_964549135.1 uncultured Oscillospiraceae bacterium
GGCAAATACGCCGCCGTGGTGGAGGAAATCATCCGCCGCCATCAGACCGGCCAGCCCGTGCTGGTGGGCACCGTATCGGTGGAGGTCAGCGAGCTGATCAGCCGCATGCTGGAATTGCGCGGCATTCCTCATGAGGTGCTAAACGCCAAGCATCATGCCCGGGAGGCCTCCATCGTGGCCCAGGCCGGTCATTTCGGCGCGGTTACCATCGCCACCAATATGGCAGGCCGCGGCACGGATATCCTGCTGGGCGGCAATCCGGATTTCCTGGCCCGCCGCACCATGCGCCAGGAGGAAATTCCCGAGGAGATCATCGAGGCCGCTACCGGCTTTAATGAAAACGTATCGGAAGAGGTGCTTGCCGCCCGCAGGCGCTATCAGCTGCTGAAGGCCGAATATAAAAAGAATACCGATTCGGAGCATGATAAGGTGGTGGCCGTAGGCGGCCTGCATATCATCGGCACCGAGCGCCATGAATCCCGCCGAATCGATAATCAGCTTCGCGGCCGCGCCGGCCGTCAGGGCGATCCGGGTTCCTCCCAGTTCTTTATCGCCCTGGAGGATGATCTGATGCGTCTCTTCGGCGGCGAGCGCATCCAGCCCCTGATTGAAAAGCTGGGCATGGAGGAAAATACGCCCCTGGAGGCGGGCCTGCTCACCAAGCAGATCGAAAGCGCCCAGAAGCGGGTGGAAAGCCGCAATTTCGAGGTGCGCAAGCATGTGCTGCAGTATGACGATGTCATGAATCAGCAGCGCGGCGTGATCTACGGTCAGCGTCTGCAGGTGCTGCGGGGCGAAAACATGAGCGGCGTCATCACCAATATGGTGCATACCCTCATTACCGATTCCGTCCAGCGCTTCCTCACCGGCGAAACCGCCCGGGAATGGGATCTGAACGGCCTTAGGGATTATCTGGAGCGGCTGTGCATCCCCCAGGGCACCCTGGATGCCAATCGCGATTCCTTTGCCTCCTTTAAAAAGGAGGAGGCCATCGAATTCCTGAAAAAGGCGGCGGCCCGCTTCTATGAGGAGCGGGAGGCTCATTTCAAGGAAATGGGCATTGATATGCGGGAATTGGAGCGGGCCATTCTGCTGCGCGCCGTGGATCTGCGCTGGATGGATCATATCGATGCTATGGATCAATTGCGGGATGGCATCGGCCTGCGCGCCTATGCCCAGCGGGATCCCGTCAATGAATACAAACTGGAATCCTATGATATGTTTGAGGAAATGGTGCATCTCATTCAGGAGGATACCGTCCGCCGCCTCTATCAGGTGCGTCTTGAGCGCGCCCCCGAGCGAAAGGCCGCCGCCCGGCCCACCGTTGCCTCCCATGGCAATGAGGAGGCCAGTCATTCCGCCCCCCATAATCCCGTCAAGGCGGGCGAAAAGATCGGCCGCAACAGCCCCTGTCCCTGCGGCAGCGGCAAAAAATATAAAAACTGCTGCGGCAGAAAAGGAAACGATTAATCGCTTCCCCGGATAAAAGCGCCGGGCGATGCCTTTTCCCCTCCCATGCTATATACAAGGAGTGATACCATGATCCTGGAATTTGATCAATATACCCAGCGGGTGGAGAGCCTGCGCGCCCAGCTCAAGGAGGTGGGCGACGGCCTTCACATCGACGATATGCAGCGGGAGCTGGGCGAGCTGCATGAAGAAATGAATGCCGACGGCTTCTGGGATAATCTGGAGCGATCCACCCATGTCAATCGCCGCATTTCCACCCTGGAGGGCAAGATCAAGCATTATAAATCCCTGCTTTCGGGCTGCGATGATGTGGAAACCATGATGGAGCTGGCCCAGGAGGAAAACGATGAGGATATGGCCCAGGAGGTGCTTGCCGAAATCGAACGCCTGGAAAGGGAAACCGAGGCCCTGACCCTGGAAACCCTCATGCGCGGCAAATATGATGATCATGACGCCGTGCTTTCCATCCATGCCGGCGCCGGCGGCACCGAGGCCCAGGATTGGGCCAGCATGCTCTACCGCATGTATACCCGCTATTGCGAGCGGATGGGCTTTACCGTCAAGCTGCTGGATTATCTGGATGGCGATGAGGCGGGCATCAAATCCGTCACCTTCGAGGTCAGCGGCGATCATGCCTATGGCTATCTCCGGGGCGAAAAGGGCGTGCATCGCCTGGTGCGCATTTCTCCCTTTGATGCCAATGCCCGGCGGCATACCTCC
>CAZJUJ010000106.1:0-2172 GCA_964549135.1 uncultured Oscillospiraceae bacterium
CACCATCGGCCTCATCGGCATGAATGAAACGGGCCTCAACGCCAAATGGCTGCGCGCCGATCTCACCCATGAAAAGACCCAGCGCTTCGCCAAGGAAGTATTGGATCATATGCGGGAGCGGCTCAGCGATTATCAGGAAAAATACGGCGATCTTTACAATCTGGAGGCCACCCCTGCCGAATCCACCACCTATCGCTTTGCCAAGCACGATAAGGAAACCTATCCCGATATCATCACCGCCAACGAAAACGGCACCCCCTATTACACCAATTCCTCCCATCTGCCCGTAGGCTATACCGAGGATATTTTCTCTGCCCTGGAAATCCAGGATGAATTGCAGACCCGCTACACCTCCGGCACCGTTTTCCACGCCTTCCTGGGCGAAAAGCTGCCCGATTGGCAGGCGGCGGCCGCGCTGGTGCGCAAGATTGCGGAGAATTTCAAGCTGCCCTATTACACCATCAGCCCCACCTATTCCGTCTGCGCCGAGCATGGCTACCTCACCGGCGAGCAGTATACCTGCCCCCACTGCGGCAAAAAAACCGAGGTTTACAGCCGCATTACCGGCTATTATCGCCCTGTGCAGAACTGGAATGACGGCAAATCCCAGGAATTCAAGGATCGGAAGGTCTATGATGTCGCCTCCTCGGTACTGAAGCCCGCCGGTCAGCCCGCTTCCGCCCCTGCCTGCCCCTGCGCAGTGCCTGAGGCCGATAAGGAAACGGCGGCGGAGAGCAGCGCCGCCCCCGCCTCCCTCCGTCTCTTCACCCGGGTCACCTGCCCCAATTGCCGGGTGGCGGAGAAGCTGCTGGATAAGGCCGGCATTGCCTACGAAAACCTGATTGCGGAGGAGAATCTGGAGCTTTGCCGCAGTCTGGGCATCAAGGGCGCGCCCACCCTGGTCATCACCGAAAACGGGCGGCAGACCAGCTATTACGGCGTGCCCGAGATCAAGAAATACCTGGCGAAATAACGATTGTCTGATTCCCCGGCGGGAGGCGCGCCCCGGCGCTTCCTCCCCCGGCGGTCTTTGATGCGTCGGCCCTGTGCAAAAGCAGGCCGGCGCATTTTTCTTGCAAAACGCTGCGGCCCATGATAAAATAATGCCGCATACGATTATTTTCCGGGCGCGGCGGAATGCCCTGCCCGGGCGCGATAGAAAGAAAGGATTCAGCATGCATGATATCATCATTATCGGCGGCGGGCCCGCAGGGCTGACCGCAGCCGTTTACGCCCTTCGGGCCGGGAGAAGCGCCCTGATCATCGAAAAGAACGGCTTTGGCGGGCAGATTGCCTTTTCGCCCAAGGTGGAAAATATCCCCGGCATCCACAAGATCAGCGGCGCGGCCTTTGCCGAGCAGATGGTGGAGCAG
The DNA here is from genome assembly GCA_964549135.1 of uncultured Oscillospiraceae bacterium. GTDB lineage: Bacteria > Bacillota > Clostridia > Christensenellales > Aristaeellaceae > RUG563. The sequence continues at coordinate 1,374 of CAZJUJ010000106.1, forward strand.
GCCCTGAATCTGGGGGCGGATATGGAGATGGAAACGGCGGAAAGCGTAAAGCAGGCGGACGGCCTTTTCCGCGTGTACACGGCGGAGGGCGGGGAATACCCGGGCCGCAGCGTCATTCTGGCAACGGGCGTGCGCCATCGGCTGCTGGGGCTGCCCGGGGAGGAGGAATTGATCGGCAGCGGGCTTTCCTTCTGCGCGGTCTGCGATGGCGCTTTCTACGCCGGGCAGGAAACAGCCATGATCGGCGGCGGCAATTCCGCCCTGCAGGAGGCACTATTGCTCAGCGAGATTTGCAAAAAGGTGACGATCGTGCAGAATCTGCCCTTCCTCACCGGCGAAAAAAGGCTGGCTGAGGCGCTGTCGGCCCGGGATAACGTGGAGATTCTCTACAGCACCCAGGTAAGCGCCTATATTCAGGAGGCGGGCAGGCTGACCGGGCTGCAGCTGCACAGCGAAAGCGGCGAGGAGCGTTTCCTCCCCGTCAGCGGCGCTTTCCTGGCAGTGGGGCTTGTGCCGGAAAATGAGGCCTTTGCCCCGCTTGCGCCCCTGGATGACCGGGGCTATTTTGCCGTATCCGAGGACTGCGCAGGCAGCGTCCCCGGCGTATTCATTGCCGGGGATTGCCGGGCAAAGCAGATTCGCCAGGTGGTAACCGCCGCTTCGGACGGCGCTATCGCCGCCATAGCCGCCTGCCGCTATCTGGAGCGCCGGGACGAGGAATAATACGGGATTTTTGCGGGAGGATGCTTTTGTGTCAAAAGCACCCTCCCGCGCCCACCCGAAAACCACCTCTGGATGT